>DASUWS010000063.1:0-29305 GCA_036378295.1 Ktedonobacterales bacterium | reverse complement strand
GCCGCCAACCTCGATCTCGTATTCGTGATCGAGGATGTTGCCCTGGATGTCCATGTCGGGACCAGCCCCTACCTTGACGGTCCATCGTTCGCGTACTGGTGTGATGAGGGCCTTCTTCACAGTTGCGAGGTTTTCGCCATTGGGCCCCTCGATCTCCATCGTGTCTTTCACGCGCAGCATGCGCTCCTGAATCTTGCACAACTCGCGGCCTTGCGCATCCTTGAAGATCACTGTCTGCCGCAGACGCAGAGCCTTGCCGTCTATCATGAAGGCGCGCTGCCCACGATCATTTTCAATGTTGAAGTCGTCCCCTATCGAGACCAGTCGCTGTCGCATCTGATAGCGCGTGGCGTTGCCGCCAATGCCGAAGGTTGCACGCTCTTGCTGGCGCTCCTCACGCCGTTCCTCTCTCCGCCCACGAAACATGACAAGCTCCTTCCAAACGTCGTGGTCATCTTGGCCCACATGAACCATCACTACGCAGCACCAGAACAATCATTCATATCGGCACCCGCCAGGCTGGCGGGGAAGCCGCGGTATCCGCTCATGCCTGTCGGCATTGCGCTTGACCCTGTGTTACATCGGTCGGCAAATCGGTGTCATGTACCTGCTGAGGCCGCGACGATGCGGCCAGCCTTGATCGCGGCGATAAAGGCTTTGTAGTCACGCTCATTCTGGTCCGCGTACGCCTCAGCGAAGGTCGCGATGGCGCGGTCGAAGGCATCACTTGTTCCCAGGTATGCGGCGATCTGCAAAGCATCACCTGACCGTGCGTGGGCACGCGCCAGCGCCCAACCGCATGCCTCCGCCCACAGCGCCAGTTGAAGCGGCCTCAAGTTCTCGATCTCGGCTGAGCCTTTCATGTCGCGCAACTGCCGCAAGTAGAAATCGCGCCCTTCGGGGCCACGCACCCAGCCCAGGGCGATGTCGGAAGCCGCTTGCATAAGCTCCTGGCCAACGACCACACGCTGGCCGTGATGCGCGAATCCTGACTTCGGCAGATATGACTCTAAAACGGAGGGTGCGGCCTCTTTCGCTTGCAGAAATAGCGGGTCGTTCGTGTCACGCCCAGTGAGCAACAGAATGTAGCAGTGGGTGCCAACACTCCCCACGCCGACGACTTTGCGCGCGAAGTCTGTGATCTGGTAGCGCCCAAGCAGGTGCGCCTGTGCTCCACGAAGCGTGTTTAGGTACTCTTCGTAGACCTGGCGCAGGACCGCTTCCATGTCGTCTGTTGTGATGCGCATCACGAGCGGAGGATCGTCGGTGATGATGCGCCGCCCAGAGACCAACTCGGTGAGCCTGGAGAACGCTTGCAGGTTGTTGCGCTGGCGAATCTTTCCGACCTGCTGCTGTGCCCGCTTGCGTATCCGCTTGTCCTGAATCACATCGAGCAGATCGTCGGCAGCGACACGCGAGTACCAGACTTCCAAATACCGCATGTCGGCAAAGTCGGCCATATGGAGCCGGTAGGAACGCACAGCAGCTAGAGTGGCATCACGGCAGCCGGACACTGAGAAGCCATTGCCTCGCCCAGCGATGAAGACACTGGCAGCAAGGCGTTTGATGTCCCACTCCCACGGCCCGCGAAGCGTCTCATCGAAATCGTTGACATCGAAGAGCAGGTTGCGTTCTGGTGAGGCGTACAGGCCAAAATTCGCCACATGGGCGTCGCCACACAACTGTGCCTGAAATCCGGTTGTTGGTGTGCGCGAGAGATCTTCAGCCATCACAATCGCGGACCCGCGGAAGAAAGCAAACGGAGACACCCGCATGCGCGCATGCCGGATGGGAATGAGATCGGGCAGGCGTGTCGTTTCCTGCTTCTCAAGGAGAGCGATAGGGTCGGGCCGATTAGGTGCCGCTGACCAGAATGCGTGGCTGCTGCGAGGCACCATGGTTCGGATCGAACGGCCGCGCGCTCGCCGCTCTTCCACCGTCAACGTCTCTCTCGCTGTTTGTCCTTGTGCCTCAGCCGGGAGCAAGACCTTACCATCTTCTCGGGTTGCGCTAATCGCCTGCCTGTTGGCTTTCGTCTTGACAACCATCGTCTATTCCTTAGCTCGCGCGCCCGGCCGTACGGTCATATTGCGTTATGTACTGGTGCCGGGGGTAGGTGTGACCCGGGCTTCTCCTCGACTCCGCCCCATCGCAGGCTGGCGACTCGGCGCGGCATGGAGAATTTGCCTTCATCGTAAATCCCGCGCCCCCGATTCGCCCCGCACGAACGGCGAGTCTTTGGGCGGGTTCTCGCGCTATCCCAAAGGAGTAGGGTGCCCAGACACGCGGGTGAGGTAAGGCGCCCGTATCTGGCATGTGGATGTACATCCACGGAACGTTCGCGACCTGGCGCTGAGAACATCTGTTGCTCACCCAAAGGCGTGCCCACTATCCCTCATGCGGCGAGAGCATGACTAGCCCCCTAAACCCTACTCATGAACGGGGCGCGGGGCGGCCTGGGTGTCTATGCTGTGTATGTAGAGCCGTATAGGCTCGTGCTCGCGTCGCGGGCGAGCGGCGCTAACAGCAGTTATTTGCTGAAGAGGTCCCCCTTGAGAACGGGAGGGCCTCAAGCGAACGGGAGGAGTGTATTCGTATGTCAGACACAGAGACAGGGACGGTAAATTCCAGGGTTCAGACCTATCCGGCGAGTCCACCTCCTGGGGCGACTCCCGTGGAACAGATGCCAGCGACTGCCCCAGGGTATCCCGCTGCCACGGAGAATCGCCGGCCTGGCCTGGTCACATTCGCCGCAGTCATGATGTTTGTGTCGGCGGCATTCACGCTGGTCTGGGCGCTCCAAGAGTTCTCCGCAGCCTCCTGGATCAGGACAAACCTGACCAATTACGGCTACAGCGACATGGTCAATTACCTCTGGGCATGGGGCGTATTCGACCTGATCCTGGTTGGTGTCGCGATCTATGCCGCGATCGACGTGCTGCGGGGAGGTGCCTTCGGACTAGTCATTGGCCTCGTCATTGCAGGCGTCAGTGCTACACGCTGGTTCTTCTACCTGCCGGCGGCTCCGTGGACGGCCATAGCGATCATCGCGATCGATGTGCTCATCATCTACGGGCTCGTTTCTAGCGCGAGCTACTTCGAGCGCGCCCAGTTGAAGTGAGTGCGGTTCCTGTGCGGCTGCGGCATGCCGCGCAGTGCTACCGACCAGTGGAGGATGCCTACCACCGTGGGCGCCTCCACTGGCTCCTGTGCGGGTGGGTCTGGTCAACGCATCCGAACAGACTCGACAGACTCGCCCGCACATGCGGCACGTGCGGTTCCTCATCGATTCCAGGGCAATAGCAGGTCCGTCGAGCAGCATACAGCCAGGCGTGCCTCATTTCCGGTGCCCGCTCGTCGCAGTAGGTCAGAAGGATGAACACGTGGGCGCAGAAACCAGAGACTTACTGAGGCCCACCACTACTCGCCAGGCCCTCAGGACTCCGCGAGCAGCCGCGATTGCTGGCATCGTATTCTCCGTGCTGATGTCGGCGACCATTGTGCTCATCCGGCTCGCGCTGCCAAACGACCCTCGTGAAACGGCCATATGGGTTTCCGCCCCTGTCCGCAGGATCGAGATTGCGGTTGCGTTGAATCTCGTCCCGTTCGCGGGTATCGCGTTCCTGTGGTTCATCGGGGTTGTGCGTGATCGTATGGGGCAGCACGAGGATCGCTTCTTCGCGTCTGTATTTCTCGGCAGTGGATTGTTGTTCGTTGCGATGCTCTTCTCCGCGATGGCCGTAGCAGGAGGTATTTTCGCCGTCTTTCAAACATCTGGCAGTCTCCCGAACGACTTGTGGCGGCTCGGCTATGGCATCACCTACGCGCTGATGTCAACTTACGCCATGAGGATGGCCGCTGTATTCACCATTTCGACGGCTACGATTGCGCTGCGCATCGCGATCATGCCGCGCTGGCTTGGGTTCACTGGCTACCTATCAGCGCTGGTGCTCCTCCTGGGTTCTGGCTTCGTCGCATGGCTGGAGTTGGTCTTTCCCTTATGGGTGCTGCTGGTCAGTGTGGAAATCCTGGTTACGAGCCTGCGCACGCGCGACCTGACGCTGGCGAAAATCCCTTCGGAGAGAAGCACCTGACGCTGCGACGCGCTACCGATTCCCTCTGTATGTTGTGTGTCTCGTGCATGTCCTGTGTGTCGTTATTGTCTGGCAACTGGACTACTTGATGCCGCCGCTGGCCCTACGGCTAGGTCTGCCCTCTCCACGGGACGAGAGAAACACTATCTGCGCAAACTCGCCTTGAGCACGAGGCGGCTGGTGCTGGTAACGCCTACACTGACTGTGTCAGGCGCCTGGTGCAAGGAGAGAGCCAGAACGCATGCCTGGTTCATGGGCACGGTGTTTCCCATGGCCATCCATAGACGATGTAGACCAAGTAGACCTTGTCGAAGAACGGAGGAGAGAGATGTTGGTACGACGACGAATGGTGCGCCGCGCTGTCGTGGGGACCGCCGTAGTGGGTGGAGCGGCCTATATGGCAGGACACGCGACAGGGACGCATGCCGCCCAGGCGCAGGCACACGAAGCAGACCAGGACGCTCAGCTTGCGGCGATGCAACAGCAGCAGGCGATGCCGCAGCAGCCCCAATATCAGTACGCGCCACCGCCACAACCACAGTATGCGCCACCGCCACAACCACAGTACGCGCCGCCACCTCCTATGCCGAGCGCACCAGCCCAGGACCCTATCGAGATGCTCAAGCAATTGGGCCAGCTTAAAGAGGCTGGAGTGTTGACGGAAGAGGAATTCCAGGCGAAGAAGGCAGAGCTACTGCGGCAGATCTAGCCAGTTCGCGGGACATCTGCCGTGAGTTCACGGTAAGAAAGCGGGTAAAGCCATGGGACCGTTGGAATACGTGGTTGTTGTCTTCGAGGGAAACCACCTCACCGGAGAAATCATGCCTGAGCTGCGCGCGTTACGCGATCAGGGGACCATACGAGTGGTTGATCTGCTGTTCTTTCAGAAGGATGAACATGGAGGACTGACCGCGCGCGAGGTGAGCGATCTGACCCCAGAGGAAGCCAAGCCCTATGGCCCAATCGCGGGTGATCTGCTCGACTTGCTCTCCGAAGCGGATGTCGAGGCAGCGGCGGCTGACCTGCCAAACAACAGCTCAGGCGCGATTCTTTTGGTCGAACACACCTGGGCAATCCGCCTGCGGGAGCTCATTCTCAAAGCACACGGCACTGTCATCTCCGCGGGTCTCATACCCGTCGCGGAAGCCGAGGCGCTGGTGGCCGAACTGGAGGCGTCCCGGGCCGCGCCAGTGGAGTAGAGCTGATATTCCTGCTGGGCCCCAACACGGCCCAGCACGGCCCAGCACAACCCTACGCAGCACGCCTTCCGAGGGTGCGTTGCTACTGCGGAATAGCGGCTGGTAACCGGGCTGTACGGCGGGCCGGTCTCGTGACGTAGATGACGCAGGTATCCGCGATCTTGTCATGCCACCCCTGTCGCTTCGCATCGAAGATGATCCAGACAAACCCCAGAAAGAGCGGCAGCGCGGACAGCCAATAAGCCAGATACCGCAGAATACTCCGCCATACCGTCAGGGGCTGCCCGCCCGTGCGCACGACACGGAGGCCCAGTGCCCACTTGCCCGGCGTCTGTCCAATCATGGTCCAAAAGAACACGGGATATCCGGAGAACACGGCAATGGTGAACACCAGCGCCACTGGCGCTCGGAGTGCATCGCCCGCACCAATTCCCGCTATCTGAGCAAGGAGCCTGTTCAGGGGGAAATACAGCCCGGCGATCTGCACGAATATTCCGGCTAAGAGCAAGATCATGCACATGATCACGAGATCAAGGATGAACGCAATCATGCGGCTCGCAAACCCGGCACGTACCTGATCGCGACTGCTCGTGCCCTTCTTCGTGCCCTTCTTCGTGTCCTTCGATATGGTCGTGGTCGTGTCCATGCGACTCACCGTCCCCGCCATTTACGCGCCGCTTTTATCGGTTGCGGTCGCCATCGAGCGGTCTGGCTCGGCAGCTATCGACCCAGGTGCTCGTGTTGCGCGCTGGAGCACTCTGCGAGTGAACTGTGTGAGCCACGTGTCAGCGGACTGAGCCCGCATGCGCAGATCGTCCAGTGCACCGGCCGCAGCCTCTTCACTCTGTTGCACTACCAACTCGCGTACGGCGGGATTGCGCGCGAAGTATGCCAGCGCCTCGTCGACCAGGCTATCGAACGCCCGCTGTGCGAGTGCACGGGCTCTCACCTCCTCGATCCATCCCTGCTCTGCCAATCGATCGACGGTGCTCTCGACCTTCCACCGCCCATATCCTGTGAGTATGTCTGCCAGGGCCAGCGAGACATCTACGGGGAAACGGTGTGTCAGAGGTGCGGCCGCTGAGGAGACCCGATCAACGAATTGTCTTCGTGCCTGCCGGACCGCGGCTCTCCGGGCGCGAGCTCTGGCCCGGCTCTCGACAAGAAGACCGATGAGCGCGTGACGAGTGAGCTGCGCGCTCGATATGTTGCTGCGGTTATCTTGCGATGAGCTGCCGTCTGCTTGTGACAGGCCCGCATAGCGCATGACGAGATTCGAGCCTTCCAAGAAAAGGCCGAGGCCGAGTAACGCGATGCCCTCGATGAGATCGGGCTGGCTCGTGGTCACCTCATCGTAGCTGGTGGGCCCGCCAGGGACAGCGGAGAGCGACAGCGGGTCTCGTTGATCACCATCATGGCTTTCCATCTGAATCTCCTCCTGGCGCAATGTCGTGCCAGCGTTCGAGCGGAGTCATAGCATCGGTGAAAGTGAATGGTGTCTGCGGAACGAACCTGCCGATTCCTTGCGGTCTAGAGCAATCCTCAGAGCAGTTGTATCACATCCTCGTGCCATGCATCGGCGCGGGCGGAGCCCGTGCCACACGTTGTGACTCGCCCGCTCTCTCACCGCTCCAAGGGGTAGAGATCGCATCACGCCCGGTGGTAATGCGCCGTGACGTGCCACAATTCACCGCACTGTGGATCCCAACACTCCCCTTTTGGTGAGGAGAATTACTAGGCTTTGGGCCAGAGGAAATCCGACCTCTCATGCCTCGTCTCGGGATCAGCCAGCCTTGGAGCAGGCTGGCGATACACTCAATGGTCACACTGACCCGCGCACTACGGGGCTAGAGCGCGTTTGCCGCAGGGAAAGCAGGTACTCGCCCATAGGCGAGGTTTCACTCACCATGCAGATGCAGCCAGAAACTAGCCATGTGAACCCGCCTTGTGCGTGGGGTGATTTGTCCGGTGATGGGTTACGATAGCAGCGGTGTCCGTTGATTAGCCGCACCGCAGCACTTCCAGAACAGGCACGCAGTGAACGGGCGGGATGAGGCCGGTGCGGTGAGGAGCAGCGCAAGGCAGCGCGCCCGGCGGACGGCACCCGCTCAGCTTTCACAAGGAGTGCCATGCGCTAAGTACCTCGATTATCGTGATTCGAGGGCGAGACTGTTGAGCAAAGGAGAACAGTCATGACCTTAGGACCAGTGCATCTCGTGGTGGTTGGACTTCAGAGCGACGCATTGAAGGGGGAGGTTGCGCGCGAGTTGCATCGAGCGAGCGAGAGCGGCGCGATCAGGATACTCGACGCCCTCGCAATTCAGAAGACACCGACGGGTAGCGTTGTCTCCATAGGTGCGAGCGACCTCTCGCCTAACGAGCGCATCGTCTATGGCGCGGTCATCGGCGGCCTCATGGGATTCGGCGCGACTGGAACTGACGAAGGCGCTGAGGAAGGCGCGGAGCTAGGAACCCTTGCTTTCGCTGACCGAAACTTCGGCCTGTCGAACGAGGATATCAAGGCCATTGCGGATAGTCTGCCCACCGGCATGACGGCTTTGATGGTGCTCTTCGAGCATCGTTGGGCTGTGCCGTTGAAGGAGGCGATTCAGGATGCCGGTGGGGTGCTGGTTGCCCAGGGCATCGTGCGGCCTGAGGATTTGGTCGCGTTCGGCGCCCTTCTCGCTGCCAATTCGGAACGAGCGGAACAAATAGCTGTGCCACAGAGCGCAGAGACTGCACATGCCGCGCAGCCTCAATAGCGCGAATGGGACAGGCCGGGGACCGCGATCAGTTCCCGGTCTGCCCGACTCGGATGTGACCGGGTAGCTGGAGCCGCTCTGTTCGATAAGTTCGCTTTCGACTGACAGCCAAGCTGACGCTCTCGTGGAGGTATACCTCGATGGATCGCTATCCACCCATCGCCGATCATGGTCTGATCGGCGACCTGCAAACCGCGGCGCTCGTGGCTACCGATGGCACGGTTGACTGGTACTGCTGCCCGCGATTTGACTCACCCAGTGTATTCGCCTCGCTGCTCGACCTGAAGCGCGGAGGGCATTTTCGTATTGCCCCGGAAGGCACCGACTATGTGACGAAGCAGTTGTACCTTCCTGACTCAGCCGTTCTTATCACGCGCTTCATGGCTCCTGACGGCGTCGGCGAGGTCATCGACTTCATGCCGATTGACAACCCAAAGCAAGCGACCGAACACCATGAACTGGTCCGGCTGGTACGGGTAGTGCGTGGCGCCATGCGGTTCGCCCTCGAATGCGCGCCGCGCTTCGACTATGGGCGCCAGTCACACGAGCTTGAAATGAGTCAGAATGGCGCGGTCTTTCACACACCGCAGCTCGCGCTGACGCTTCACGCTTCCGCAGCCGCGCCTGCTGAACCCATTACGCTCGAGCGCAGTGGAAACGACGTGCGCGCCTCTTTTACGCTACGCGCTGGACAGATAGCGGGCACCGTGCTGGAGTCAGCAGCCGAGCACGCGCTAGGGACGATCTCCGCACCCGAGGTGCGTGAGAAGTATTTGCAAACCGTAGAGTTCTGGCGCAAGTGGCTCAGCCGTTCAACCTACCAGGGACGTTGGCGCGAGATGGTCAGCCGTTCAGCCATGACCCTCAAGCTGATGACCTACGCCCCGTCCGGCGCTCTGGTCGCCGCGGTGACGACTGCCCTGCCGGAGGATATTGGCGGCGAGCGCAACTGGGACTATCGCTACACGTGGATCCGTGATGCTTCGTTTTCGATCTACGCGCTGCTCGGTCTCGGCTATATCGATGAGGCGCTCGACTTTCTCCAATGGGTGAACGCTCGGGTCGTTGAACATCGGGACGAGCATGGGGCCGCGCCTCCACTGAAGATCATGTACCGTGTCGATGGCTCCTCAGATCTCCATGAGGAGACCCTTGACCATTTCGAGGGGTACATGGGATCGAGGCCGGTTCGTATCGGCAACGGAGCAGCGGACCAATTACAGCTCGACATCTACGGCGAGCTTCTCGACAGCATCTATCTGGCCGACACCCAGGGACTGCGCGTGGGGCATCCAGGCTGGACGCATCTGCGCGGCCTGCAGGAGTGGCTCTTCGAGCATTGGGACCAGCCGGAAGAAGGAATCTGGGAGACACGCGGCGGCCAGCAGCCCTTCGTCTACGGGCGCTTGATGTCGTGGGTGGCGATGGATCGGATGATCCGCATCGCGAACAGCCACGGCCTCCCGGCGGACCTGCAGCGCCTGATAGGTACCCGCGATGCCATCTATCAGCAGATCATGGAGAAGGGGTGGAACGCCAGGCGCGGCGCGTTCGTTCAGCACTACAACACAGATGTGCTCGACGCCTCACTGCTGCTCATGCCGCTCGTTGGCTTCGTCTCGCCGCAAGACCCCATGTGGCTCTCGACGCTGCGCGCGATGGACCAGGAGCTGGTCTCGGACAGCCTGGTCTACCGCTACGATCCGAGCGCCTCGCCGGACGGTTTGCGTGGGCACGAAGGTACTTTCTCCATCGCCACCTATTGGTACGTGGACGCGCTCGCGCGCTCAGGCCGCCTTGAGGAGGCGCGGCTCACCTTTGAGAAGATGGATACCTATGCCAACCACCTGGGTCTGTTCGCTGAGCAGATCGGGCTCACCGGATTGCAGCAAGGCAACTTCCCACAGGCGTTCACTCACCTGGCGCTTATCAACGCAGCGATGAACCTGAACTACCAGCTCGACCACGGCGTGGGGCGAGTGGGCCTTGAGGAGGTGGGGGCGCGGCACGAGAGCGCCTGATCGACGCGCCTCATGCGGGCTGAAAGCGACGAGGCATTACCAGTTCGACACAGCCGTGTAGTGGCCGTTCCTGGGGGTGCGCAAGGATGATCGCATCCCCAGACAACGGCCTCGTCTGGCAGCATATCGAGGAGGCCGGAACGCAGGCGGATGCATCCGTTCCCCACCTCCATAGGGTGAACTCGCCTGGAAGATCAAGGCGCCACGCATGCTGGCATCCGAGGGTCTGTGACGGTTCACGCTGATAAGGTCCCATCCTCAAGCATGCGCAAAGGAGTCGCTCGCCATGGATTCCCACATCAACGCCAACAGAGCTATGCAATCGAACGTCGCGCCCTCCGCAGCCGCAACAGTTCCGATGTCATTCATCGTACCGCTTGCCCTTGCCCAATTCATCGCCAGCTACGCCGCGACCAACATGAACGTGGCCATCAACAACATTGCCACGGACCTGAGCACTACTGTATCGGGTGTTCAAACGGCGATCACGTTCTTTACCCTCACCATGGCCGCGCTGATGATCCCGGGCAGCAAGCTCACAGACATCTGGGGACGCAAGTTCTGCTTCATCCTTGGCCTCATCGTATACGGGACCGGTGGCCTTATCGCCGCGATTGCCGGGCTGGTGGGAGTATTGCCGGGATTGGGGGTATTGACGTTTGGCTATTCCTTGCTGGAAGGCATCGGGTCCGCGCTCATGATTCCGCCCATCTATATCCTGGTCACGGTCTTCTACACCGACCTCCCCTCACGCGCTCGAGCATTCGGCATCGTGAGCGGCGCGGGCGGGATCGGAGCCGCTGCAGGTCCACTCATCGGCGGTCTCGTCACGAGCGCCATCAGCTGGCGCGCCTCCTTCCTCCTCCAGGTACTCGTCGTCGTCGGAATTATCTTCCTCAGCCGTCGCATCCCGGATCCGGGCATACAGGGGGCCAGGCCTCGCTTCGATCTCATGGGAGCGATCCTCTCGGCGATTGGTCTGTTCTTTGTAGTATTCGGCATCCTGCAGACCGGGACGTACGGGTGGGTTACCGCCAACCAGGACTTCACTATCGGCTCGACCGTGGTGATCCCCAAGGGGGGAATTTCGCCAGTCTGGCTGTTTGTGGGCATTGGTGCGCTATTCCTGCTGTGGTTCTTCCTGCACATCCGGTCGACGGAACGCGCTGGGAAAGAACCGCTTATACCAATCAGATTGTTCCGCAACCGCATCTCGAATCTCGGGCTGGTGACGCAAAACGTCCAGTGGCTCATCATGCAGGGAATGTTCTTCACTGTCTCGGTATTCCTGCAAACGGTTCGGGGTTATAACGCCATTCAAACCGGCCTGATTCTCACGCCGGCGACGCTCGGCATCCTGCTCTCCTCGGCTTTGGCGGGCAGATTCGCGCGACGACGCGAGCAGCGAACGCTTATCCGGGCGGGCTTCGTCGTGACCATTGCAGGCACGATTCTCCTGGTGCTGATGGCAGATGCCACATCCAGCATTCTCAACTACATCCCCGGTCTGCTGCTGATAGGTCTCGGGGTTGGTGTGATGCTTACCTCATCGGTCAATGTCGTCCAGGGCGCTTTCCCTGAACAAGATCAAGGAGGCATCTCGGGTGTATCGCGCAGCGTTTCGAATCTGGGCTCCTCTCTTGGGACGGCCCTTGCTGGCTCAATTCTCGTGTTGAACCTGCTCCAGGGGAACAAGAACTACGGGCTGGCGCTCATCGTGCTCGTGATCATTGCCGGTATCGGTCTGGTCGCCGCGCTGTTCCTTCCCCCTGAAAAGAAGACGGCACAGGCCACCGCCGATGTGGCGGCGAAGCAAGCGGGGAGTTAGCCATGAAAGCCGTCGCCGTCTTCCCGCATACGCGTGAGGTCAAGATCATCGACCATGAGGAGCCGCGCATCACACGACCAGAGGAGGTCAAGCTGCGGATACTCGACGTGGGCATCTGCGGCACGGACAAAGAGATCTGCGCATTTGAGTATGGCATGCCGCCCCCAGGCTCGGACTACCTGATCATCGGCCATGAGGCGCTCGGCGAGGTGGTCGAGGTTGGCTCTGCCGCCGGCAATCTCAAGCCGGGGGACTTGGTTGTGCCGATGGTCCGCAGGCCATGCCCTCATCCCGAGTGCCCGGCGTGTCGCTCCGGGAATCAGGATTTTTGCTTCACTGGCGACTTCACCGAGCGTGGCATCAAGGAGCGACATGGCTTCATGGCGGAGTACGTTGTTGACGATGCACAATATATGTGTGTCGTCCCACGCGCATCGAGAGATGTCGCAGTGCTCGTGGAGCCGTTGACCATTGCGGCCAAGGCGCTCATGCAAGCCCGCGCCATCTTACGACGCTTCCCGTGGTTTGACCCAAATAATCCACCAGACCGGAATGACCGCATGTATCAGGCGCTCGTCCTGGGCGCAGGCGCGGTAGGGCTGTTGGGAGCAATGGCGTTACGGAACTTTGGCTTCGAGACCTATGTGTACGACCGTGTCGCGGCGCCTAATCCCAAGTCGCAACTGGTGGAATCGTTTGGAGCAATCTATGTCTCTGAAGAGGGTGTCACAGCATTCGCGCACCTGCTCGGGAACATCGAGCTGGTCTATGAGGCGACCGGTGCTTCGCAGCTTGCCTTCCGCGCGATGCGCGTGCTTGCTCCCAATAGCATCTTCATCTTTACCGGAGTTCCCGCGCTTGGCGCTGCCAGCCAGGTGGATACTGACACGATCATGCGCAATGCTGTCTTGAAGAACCAGGTCATCCTGGGCACCGTCAACGCAGGCAAGGATGCGTTCGACGCGGCTATACGCACTCTCGTGGCGATGGACAAGCGCTGGCCGGCTACAGTGCGGGCACTCATCACCGGCCGCTATCCGCTGGATGCTTACCGTGATCTCCTGCTTGGGCATCCGGGCGGCATCAAGAATGTGCTTTCGTTCGATACCGCGAGTGCGTCTTCTACAGGCATCGCACAAGCCGATACCCATGCCTAGGGCAATCTGGCTGAATGGTGCGCTGATCGAGTGAGGGTGAGGCAGGTTCGGACAGGTAGATAGTGCGAGATCGAGGCACTTGCACGCCAGGGCCTGCGCCCTGCCATGCGCCAGCGCCGCACCAGACCATAGATGGTAGGTCCAGAAGGGGTAAGGGATATGAGAATTGCCCAAGTGGTGCCGCTCCAGGTCGCCGTTCCACCGGATGGATACGGCGGCACCGAGCGTGTCGTCTATAACCTGACTGAGGCGCTCGTGCGGCTCGGCCATGATGTCACGCTCTTTGCCACGGGGGATTCGCAAACGAGCGCAAGACTCGTTCCTATGCTCGACAAGGCGCTCCGCTTTGATCCTGACCACGATGCGAATGCCTTTCACATTGCTATGCTCGAAGAGGTGTATACGAAGTACGCCGATACATTCGACGTCATCCATTCGCATCTGGACTATCTGACGTTACCCTTCCTCCGCGTCACACAGACTCCAACCGTGCTCACGCTGCATGGCCGGCTCAACGAACCCGAGTGGGATCGCGTCTTTCACGACTATGCCGACGCGAACTATGTTGCCATTAGCGACGAACAGCGCCGGCACCTCTCCGGCATCCACTACGTCGCTACCATCCATCACGGTATTGATCTCAAGAGCTTCGCCTTCCAGCGTGAGCAAGGCGACTACCTCGTCTTCATCGGTCGCATGTCGCCACAGAAGCGCCCCGACCTGGCCATTGAGGTTGCCAAGCGTTGCGGGATCACGATTAAACTCGCGGCTAAGGTGGACTACCGGGAGGAAGCGTACTTCGAGAAGGAAATCCGCCCGCTGCTCGATCATCCGCTGGTCGAGTGGCTGGGCGAGATTGGTGAGCAGGAGAAGCGCGAGCTGGTGGGCAACGCCCTCGCCTTCATCCTGCCTATTGATTGGCCTGAGCCGTTCGGGTTTGTCTTCATCGAGGCGCTCGCCTGCGGCACGCCGGTCATCACTCGCCCTATTGGGTCCGTTCCGGAGTTGCTTGAGGACGGCGTTACCGGATTCTCGGGCTGGAATGCCGATGATCTGGTGGAAGCTGTGCGGAAAGTGCGGCATATCTCACGCGCGGGCTGTCGGGCATATGCCGAGCGACGGTTCAGCATGGAGCGGATGGCGCGCGATTATCTGCGCGTCTATGAACAGGTGCAGATGTGGAAGGGCGCCATATCCCCGTCCGTCGCACCCGTGGCGGTGCCGGTCTCGCATCCCATCGCCTGACGCCCTGATGCGCTCATGCGCTCATGCGCTCATGCGCTCATGCGATTGACCCTCCCCTTTAGAAGAGGTCGAAATACACCTTTTGGTCTCACCTCGTGGGTGATGCGTCGGAGTGCCCAACAGCGCTACACTGGAGTGTTCCCGGCGTGCCGGACCGCCCAGAGTGCCTGTTTCACACATACGGAGCGGAGGCCAGTCGCTGTGGTATTGCCAGGTTCGACGGAAGAACCGTAAGCATCGAGGCGTTGGTATGACAGGAGAAGCAACGATGAGCCAGACAAGTGATGTGCCTGTGGAAGTCGTGATTGCGGCGTTCAACGAAGAAGACGGGGCCGAGAAAGCACTCCGCGAGCTCAAAGAGGTGAGGAAAGAGGGATTGATTGGCATCCAGAACGCCGCGGTGCTTTGGAAGGACGATAAGGGCAAGCTCCGTTTCAAGGAGACCGCGGATATGCGCGGCGGCAAGGGCGCGACAATTGGCGGAGTCATCGGTGGAGTGGTCGGACTGATCTTCCCGCCTTCGATCCTGGCAAGCGCGGCGGTGGGTGCCGCGATTGGCGGGTTGTCCGCGAAGTTGCGGGACTCGGGCTTCCCCGATGAGCGTTTGCGAGAAGTCGGCGAGGGGCTCAAGCCCAACACATCGGCGTTGATCGCGGTGATCGAGCATGTCTGGGTGCGCGACGTCGAGGAGCAGTTGCAGCGGTATGCGACAAGCGTCGTCACCGAGGCGGTACGGGCGGACATCGCCTCGCAGCTTGAGGAGACTCAGATACCCGTCGCGGGTAGCGGCGAGGAGGCTCCCGCTGAAGCAGCGGCACCTGAGTCGAGCCAGACACCCCCACCCACTGCTGAATCGTCAGAGGGTTCGTCGGCCAATCCTGCCTAGGGCACAGCGCGGGGCATCGCATGAAAGCGTGCCGTACGCATGGAGCGTTTCTACTTCGTGCGATGCCTCAACCGCAAGGACGACGTGACGTGATGTGACGTATCTGGTTGCGCAGCCTGCCCGGCTGGCTCGCCGTTCTGTGTCTTGACGCGGATGAGGTGTGCGCCGACTCCTGGAGGAGGTGGTAGCGCCTGCCATCGTGCCATGTGTCGCCTGAGCACGGCACGGTGCCGCCGCGTCAGGTGACACACAGCGAGGAACAGGCATCTATGGCTAAGCAGCACCCATCGAGCGCCTCCGCGCTAACAGGCTGGGTCCATCGAATACGCCGAATACGTATGGAACCCGCGGACAGCTTCGGCCTGGTGCTGGTCCTCATTCTGCTGGACTACCTGGCTATCTCTACTATCAGCGCCTACCTGTGGGGGGAAGGTGTCATCATTCTGCTGCTCGGCAGCACATTCGTATTCGCGCTCCAGGCGTCCCTATCTCGTCGCGTCTGGCGGCTGCTTGCGATGGCCTTTCTGATAGGGGGGCTGGGTTGTCTTGCCGTCATCACTTTCGTGCCCGGCATCACGTCTGTCGGGTCAACCATCTCATTGAGTGCTGGCGTTCTGCTCATCGTGACGCCGATTGCTATCGTGCGCCGCATCATCAGACATACCGTCGTGACCGCTGAGACGCTTCTGGGTGCCGTCGCGGTTTATCTGCTGCTCGGTTTCTCCTTTGCCTCCATCTATTCGTTGATTGGCCTGTTTGCTCCCAGCCCGTTCTTCGCGGATTATCCGCATCCTGAGGCGACTGACTATCTGTTCTTCAGTTATACGACGCTCACAACCGTTGGCTATGGCAATCTTGTGCCAGCAGGCAACATTGGCCGCATGTTCTCTATGGGAGAAGCGCTTCTTGGGCAGATCTATCTGGTGATCGTCGTCGCGCGGCTTGTCTCGCTCTGGGGCGGAAGGGCTCCATCGCCTGATAGCAGCGCGCAGCCCGATCAGCCAGATCAGGCGCCTCCCGTGGCGCTGGAGCCGGAAGCGCAGCGCGATACTCCCCCAAAGGTGAGTGCGGCGCCATCCACGAGAGACAAATAAGACTCACCTCATGCACGCTCCCAGTGCACAATGGCATCGCGGTTGTCATGGGGTAAGCTGCTCTGGGTGGGGGCGTTTCAGATGGAAGCACGCTCCCTTATCACACGAACCGCATGGAATGCTGGCGTCGCGGCGAATGGCCCCGCTAGATGAGGAGCAGGGGCGATGACTACAAGAGCCGATTACACCACCGAAGAATGGGCGCTGCTGGTGGATGCGCCGGGGATGGTCGGATTGGGCATGCTGACGGGCTCCCGCAGTGGACCGGTGGGCAAGCTGCGTGAATTCCTGGCCTTTCGGGCATGTTTGAACCTGCGGAAAGCCCCGGAAGAAGTGCGGCGCAACGAGCTCATCATGGCGATTCTCGCGGAACAGCCGACGTGGAATAGTGAACTCACAGACCCCTTCTCAGGGCGCGGGGACCTTACCCGGCTCATCAGTGCGCTGATCTCGGCGCGACTCTTTATGCTTGCGCATAGCGAGATGGTCGCGGGTCTGCTTGCCGACAAGACGCCGTACGACGAGGCCTACGAGGTCAAACGGTGGCTCATGTGGATCGCGCGGCGTGTCGCTGGCGCGAGCGGAGACGGTTGGCTGGGAACGGGGCACAAGATAAGTGACACGGAGGCCAGTCTCCTCGACCAGCTTGCCACGTCGCTGCGTATCACGAGGATCGTTGAGGCGCTGCCACCGGTTGAGCTTGAACTGGAGGCGCCACCCAGCGCGCAAGACCAGTGGAGCGATGGCGCCGTTCCTGGTGGACCTCAGGCCGATAAACCTGACGCCAATGAACCCGGCGGCCCGGAAGGGGCTGGAAGCCCGTTTCACCGGGACACGCAACACTAACGATTAGCGCTGCAGTGTCCCGATAGCCAGCGGCCTGGCTCGTGCTAGACCTGATATCCAGGGATGCGCCTGCGGTTGCTGTAGGCGCCGCCGCCATAGGATGCGATGTCTATGAACAGCCCAATGATTACCCAGAACCAGCCGAAGCCGATTACACCGTATCCTGGGGTCCATACCAGCACGTACATGAGTGTCGTGAACGGCAGGAAGATGATGCCGAGCAACGGCACAATGAACGTGTCAAACGCGCGCGTTACCAGCGTGGTGAACAGCCACAAGAACAGCAGCGCAAGGCGCGGAGCGAAAGCCGCGAGCAGAGCAAATAGACATACCATTGTTGCACCTCCCGTACTAACTCCCCTATCCGCTCTCCGCAAATATGCCTCACCACTCAGAACGCTACCGTAAGGCAACGCCTTCCGCGCCGTATGGAGGGTGAGTCTACCGGGCGAGTCTGTGGCTATACTCAGGGAGAGGGCAGCGAGTGATTGGCCGGGCGCCACGATGAGCTCGCGATAACGACAAAAGGAGTACGCCGTGAGCTATGCGGCGACAGACTCACGGCGCCAGTTGCTATCCGTTCACCTACTTAACCCGATGTGCAGATTTATCTTGGCGACATCCCACCAGCCCAGATGAGCGGCTGGTCCAGGTCGCGATGTTTCGTTCCCTCGACGTCTTCGTGCTGCTTGACTGCCTACGCAATTCCCGGTATACTGACGCCGGCCGCTACCAGGAAGTTTGCGCAGTCTTCTGGAGGATTCAGTGAAGCGATGTCCGACGTGTGGGTATCAGATCGACGACCAATACAATCTTGACCGCTGCCCCAACTGCGGGAATCCGCTCTCCACCCAGGCCGGACAGGCGGCACAACCTACCGCCGAGAACCCACCGCCGCAACAGCCACCGTATGATCCCTACCCGCAATACTCGCCACCCAGTGGATACGGCCAGTATGCGCCGCCGAGCTACCCCATGGCCCCTGGCTACCCACCGCCTGGCTATCCGCCGCAGCCGCCCCAGGGTAATTATCCGCAACAGGGCCCCTATCCACCACCGCCGCACTATGGATATCCCCCGCCGAGGGTGCCCATGACGCAGCAAGAGACCGGCGGCGGCTTTGCCATCGCGGGTCTGGTGCTCGGCATCGTCAGCATTCCGATCGCGATATTTGCGATCTGCGGCTACATCTCTGCGATCCTTGGGATCATCTTCAGCATTCTGGGGCTGCGGGCGCCCTCGAAGCGCACGATGGCGACCATTGGCATCGTCCTCTCCGTGCTCGGCTTTAGCGCCTCGATTGCCAGCTCGATTGTTGGCGTCATGATGAGGCAGCACCAGTACCCGATCACCAAGAGCGGCTCGACTACCGCCGGTCAGGTGGGCACATCGCCCACGCTCTCGCCGACGGCATTCGGCCCGACAACGGCCACCGGGACCTTAAGCTTCAGCGGGAGTGCCGGCGACTACATCGCCGGAGGCGGGTCGTACTCGTACGCCACTAGCAAGGGTGACGCGCTGAAAGTCTCCGCCAGTTCCACCGGGAGCATCGTGAGCGTCGGGGTTACCGGCTACAACGGCGACTGGTGGACCCTGCAGTTCGGAGCACCCGGTACGGTGGCACCCATTAATGGGAAGCCTGCTGTTCTCGTTCCTGGGACCTACAGTGCCGCGCACCGGTACCCGTTCAATGGGAATGGGCCGGGCCTGGCTCTGTTCGGCAACGGCCGGGGATGCAACACGGTGACCGGCTCGTTCACCATCATTGACGCTGTCTTCGGTCCCCCGGGCTATGTGCAGAAGTTCGACGCCACGTTCGTGCAGCACTGTGAGGGAGGGACCTCAGCGACGAGTGGTCAGGTCCACATCTCGAACCCGCCAGCAGGTTAGCAACCGCCGTATCCCTACGGGCCGCCGCCGTACCCGTAGTATCCACCGCCCATGGGTATGTTCGTACCACCTTTGCGCGCCAGGCGGCCAATCTCTGGCGCCTCAAAGAGCGGCTCTGGCAGCGGGTGCTCGGCGCAGTGCCGCATGATGCCATGATGCCATGATGCCACGTTCGCGATTGTAGATAGCTTCCCACTGCCGGTCTATCAGTTCGCCCGAGCGTATCGTTGTCGCCGCGTCCGGGGTGAGGAGGCGTTCGGCAAGGATACGCGGGTACGCCAGACCTTTTATGGCTTGCGGGTGCATGTCTGCCTGGAGTGGCCGGGCGTCAGCACCCGCTTCGGCTTCGCTCCGGCCACTGTCCATGAACTGGCGGTCGTCCCTGCGCTGGCCGAACAGACGGCAGGGACGCTGGTCGGGGACCGCAATTACTGGTCGCCGACCACAAAACCCGCACACCGGGTCACTTAATATCTACTCTTGCAAGAGCATCGCCTCCGCCTTCCGCTCCAGGTCCACGTACGGCTCGCCGGTCACGTCCACCGCGACCATTCGGATCCTGCCCCCCGAGAAGCGCCAGGGACGTGTGCCGGGGAAGTCGCTGGTTACGGCTCGCTGGCTGCGTCCCACGGTCAATCCGCTGCCTATGCCGAACGCACCGGGCTGCGTCTTGATGCGCCCTTCGCCCACCTTCTTGTCGCCGACGTAGAGCGAGAGGATGCCAGTCGCGATGCCAGGTCGCTCCTCACCGTCCTTGACGAAGGATGCCGAGAGAATCAGGTTGTTGCCGGTCGGCAGGTCGGAGTCGGCGGCAATCTTCTGTTCGAGCATGCCGACGAAGTTGAAGACATAGCACAACCGGTTATCCTTGACGTAGAGGGCGTGGCCGCCGAAGCGTGAGCCATGGGCGAAGAGCACGCCCTGCGCGCCCGGTGCGGGAATATCGACCAGCGCCCCGATGGTGTACGAGCGGTTTTGGACAAGGACCGCCTGAGATTCGGGAACCGGTGCGACATCCGGGTAGTAGCGGTAGCGTTGCCGCGGCCCGGTCAACAGGGGCCGTGGCGTTAGCATAATCTCGATGGCTGAGCGGTCGTCGAGAGGGAATCCCTCGTTGGCGCCCGCTTCGAAGAACCAGAGGTTCACCAACTCCCGCAGCTTCTCCGGCTGCTCTTGCGCCAGGTTGTGGATTTCCGCCCGGTCTGTGTCAACGCGGTAGAGCTCCCACTCATCGTCGTTGAAGTGCCCCCAGCCGCTGAGTGTTGGATGCGTGGTGACCGCCTTCCAGCCCTCGTGCCAGATGGCGCGGGAGCCGAGCATCGAGTAGAATTGGGTCGTCCGCCGGCTCGTTGCCGCGGCGTCGTCGAAGCTGTAGCGCATGCTCACGCCATCGAAGTGGCTCTGGGTGTACCCTTTGATCGTCTCTGGCGCCTCCACGTCGAGCGCATCGAGCACAGTCGGCACAATATCGACCGCGTGGTGATACTGCTCGCGGATCGCGCCGCGCGCGTTCATTCCCTCGGGCCACGAGATGATGCACGGGTCGGAGGTGCCGCCGTTGAACTCATAGCGCTTCCAGAGCTTGAACGGCGTGTTGAACGCCATCGCCCAGCCATTGGGGTAGTGGTTGTACGTCTTCGGGCTGCCCAGGTCGTCGAGCAGCGCCATATTTGCCTGAATGTCATCAGGGATTCCGTTGAAGAGCTTGTTTTCATTGACCGAGCCGTTCGGGCCACCTTCACCGCTCGCGCCGTTATCCGAGACGAGGATCACGATTGTGTTGTCGCGTTCGCCGCTCTCTTCGAGGAAGTCGAGCAGCCGCCCGATATGGTGGTCGGCATGGGAGAGGAACCCGGCATAGACCTCGGCCATGCGGGCAAACAAGCGTTTTTCGTCATCGGAGAGCGAGTCCCAGGAGCGCGTGAAGTCCACCTCCGGGAACGGCTTCCCGTCTGGGCCGGTGCGCGTCTGGGGGGTGCCGATTGGATTGAGGGGGGGCAGTGTGGTGTCCTGGGGAACCAGCCCCATCTCTTTCTGGCGGGCGAGAGTTTGTTCCCGCATCGCCTCGTAGCCCATGTCGAAGCGTCCCTTGTACTGATCGGCCCACTCCCTGGGGACCTGGTGCGGTGCGTGGCAGGCGCCGGGGGCATAGTAGAGGAAGAAGGGCTTCTCCGGGGCGACAGCTTTGGCGTCCTTGATGAACTCGAGGGCCTTGTTGGTAATGTCCTCGGTAAAGTGGTAGCCCTCCTCGGGGGTCTTGGGCTGATCGACCGGGTGATCGTCATAGACCAGATCCGGATACCACTGGTTGGTCTCGGCGCCCAGGAAGCCGTAGAAGCGCTGGAAGCCTCGGCCGCTGGGCCAGTTGCGTCGCGTCGCGGCGAGGTTCATCTCATCGGTCGGGCAGAGATGCCACTTCCCCACGATGTAGGTGTTCCAGCCGCGCTCGCTTAGTATCTCTGAAAGCATGCCGTTTTCCGGCGGGATAGTTCCGCTGCCATTTGGGAACCCGATGGACGCCTCAGTGATGCAGGCCATGCTGTTGCGGGTGTGGTTGCGCCCGGTGAGCAGGCAAGAACGGGTAGGCGAGCAGAGCGCTGTGGTGTGAAACTGGGTGTAGCGGATGCCGCTCGCGGCGATGCGGTCGATGTTGGGCGTCTCGATGGGTCCGCCATAGCAGCTCATGGCCGAGAAGCCGACGTCGTCCAGGACAATGTAGAGGATGCTGGGGGCACGCTCAGGCGCCCTGGGGGCTGCAAATGGTTCCCAGTCGGGCTGGGAATTCCGCACGTCCATATTGACGGTGCCCTTGAACGGTTTGGCCATCGCGTCATCACTCCTTGTTGGCTGTCTTGCTTGAGCGCTATCAGAGCCACATGGCAGGGCCGCACACGATGCGCTCATCCAAACGACTCACGCTGCGTGGCGCCAGGAACGCCCGGGGCCAGACGCTCGGGTAGACCGGGGAAGACTCTGTCGACCGCATGGCATGAAGTCGGGGCGGTTTGGCATGATAACCGGGGACGCCGTGTGGCTTCACGTCCTAGTGGTCGTAGAGAGCGATCCGGTTGCACGGCGACATGGCCTACATTATGGCGTACATTGCGCCACGGACATGGTTGGCACAACCCTGCCTTCTTGTCGCCATCTTGTCGGTCAGTCTTTGGGGTCGGTATTCTGCCCATCCTGGGGATGAGGCACCTACCTATCCGAAGGATAAGAGGGTACGAGCCCGCCGAAGTGCGAAAAGCAGTTTTGCAGAGATGCTGACACTCACCCGAGAGCAGGGCTGCCGCTCACCCTGGGATGGGGGCGGAACTATCCACGGAGACACTCCCTTCGGGCGATGTGATCTGCGCGAGCGCGGCCTAGATTGTAGGCGTGTCGCTGGTCATGGACCTCCGGCCCCAGCCTTGCAGGAGATCAGCATGCGCGCATTACCGTCACTTCCGCCAACGTTTCCTCGTGGCGCTCCGCCCGCGTTCCATCTGCTGGCCAAACCGACTGGCGCGATCTGCAACCTTGCCTGTCAATACTGCTTCTTTCTCTCGAAAGAGATGCTCTATCCTGGCAGCCGGTTCCGCATGGCTGACGATTTGCTGGAGATCTATATCCGCCAGTTGATCGAATCGCATCGCTCTCCCGAGGTCACCATTGCCTGGCAGGGAGGCGAGCCAACCCTGATGGGGCTGGACTTTTTCCAGCGGTCGGTCGAATACGCCGACCGCTACCGGCGGCCCGGACAGCAGATAAACTATACGATCCAAACCAACGGCACACGATTGGACGACGCCTGGGGAGCATTCTTCAAAGCGCATGACTTCCTCGTGGGCCTCAGTGTTGACGGCCCGCGCGAATCCCATGACGCCTATCGGGTGGATAAAGGCGGCAAGGGATCTTTCGACCAGGTTATGCGCGGCTGGCAGGTGCTCAGACGGTATGAGGTGGACTTCAATATCCTCTGCACCGTCCACTCTGTGAATCAGGATCACCCACTCGACGTCTACCATTTCTTCCGGGACGATCTCGGCGCCCAGTTCATGCAATTCATTCCCATCGTCGAGCGCGCTACCGAGGAATTGCTACCGTTGGCGAATCAGGGCTGGAGTCCCGCGCCCAGCGGTAAGCGTCCCCTCTACACCGTCAGTGGCAATCGCGTTACGGAGCGCAGTGTCCAGCCCGAGGCATACGGGCGCTTCCTGATCGCCATTTTTGACGAGTGGGTGCGGCGCGACGTTGGCACGGTCTTCGTGCAACATTTCGACACCGCCCTGGCTAACTGGATGCGTGTTCCTGGGGCTGTTTGCATCTTCTCAGAGACATGCGGCCAGGCGCTCGCACTGGAGCACAACGGCGACCTCTATTCCTGCGACCACTTCGTCGAGCCAGCCTATCGCCTGGGCAATATCCGCCGGACGCACATGATCGAGATGGTTGCCTCCGACCAACAGCGGGCGTTCGGCCTCGCCAAGCGTGACACTCTTCCCCGCTATTGTCGTGAATGTTCTGTGCGCTTCGCCTGCCATGGCGAGTGCCCACGCAACCGCTTCATCTCCACGCCCGATGGTGAGCCTGGACTGAACTATCTCTGCGCCGCGTACAAATCCTTCTTCACCCATATCGACCGTCCCATGCGCCTGATGGCTAATCTGCTCCGCCGGGGACACTACGCCGACGAAGTGATGGCTCTGCTGGCGGAGGATGACCAGGCCCAGCGATAGAAACATCGAACGGCGCTGACGATCGCTAGCAAGCAGGGTCAGGCCGCCGCCCGGATCACTCCCGCGCTGTGCTGAGCTCATGAAAGAGTCGGAGATAGTTGCGCAGATTGGCAGTGGAGAGGAAGTTGTTCCGGACGACTTCGCGGCCATTCCGGCCTAGCTGGAGGGCGACCTCTGGCTCGCGAAGAACTGTCAGTGCGCGCTCGATACACTCTTGTGTGTTCGATACGAGATAGCCCGACACGCCATCTTCGATCTGCAATGAAATGCCGCCAACATTGTTGGCCACAACGGGGCGCTCTTTCCAGAGACCTTCCGTCACCGTCAAGCCAAAGCCCTCGCGCAGCGACTTCTGCAAAATGACGCTGGCATGTCGCTGAAACGCGTTCACTTCGATGCTCCCCCCGGCATTGGTGAGCAGGTGGATGTCTGGGTCGTTGCCCGCATATCGGGTCGTCTGCTCGAAGAATATCCTCCCCTCGGGATCATCATGGGCCATGGCACCGAGCATGACGAGTTGAACCCCAGGAATCTCTCGCCGCACGGCACGATAGACATCAATAACGCCCAGAGGATCTTTCCAGGGGTCAAACCGGGAGACTTGAACGATTGTGGGGCGCAATGGATCAACGTCAACCAGTGCAACGATTTCAGCAATCTCATCAGCGGGCAAGAAGGTGTTCTTAGGGCTGAGGGGATCTATGGCTGGCGGGATGATCGCCACTTTGTGCACGCGCAGGTCCGGCTTGACGAATGCCGGCAGCGTGAAAATGGCAGCATCATACGCCTCTATGAAGGGCCGCAGAAACTGCCAAACGGCGGGCTGCGCATCTGAAGGATCAATATGGCAACGCCAGATCCATGTACCGTGGCCAGCGATAAGGCTGCGAAGCGCGGCTGGCTGTGGGTCGTGAACCACCACGAAGTCGTAGTCGTTTTCAAAGCTGGCGGCGTTGCGCTCATTGGCCTGCATATAGATATCTCGCATCGCCTGGGTCAACGTGAATTCTTTCCCTTGCAGCGCGTTGTGCATGCTCTTGGTGATAGTGAAGAACGGCTCGGACCCGGAGATGATCCGCCACTCTGCCTGCAATCCAACGCTGCGCATCAATGGCACGAGCGTGTGGAGCATCTCGGCCACACCGCCGCCATATGCGGTGGCCGAAATATGTGCAACGCGAACCCCTTGCAATGGCCGGGCAAGAGTCTCGATCTCGGCAATGACGTCGTCGCCCACCACGGGAGCGTACTCAGCCAGGGATTTGTGCGCGAGCGGAACAGGTCGCATGCCCCCAGACGCGGCATCAATCGACATGTGTGTACCCTCCAGACGTGGATGACGGATAGTGTGACGCATGGCGTGACGTATGTATGGCATCGTGAGCGGCTTGCCGAGCTGCATCCAACAAATGTCGCATGGAGAGATTTCCTCGTCGCCACCCTGTTCCCTGCCCTGTTCGCTAGCATACGTCACGATTCCGGCGGCGACACTAGACACCGGGATGGTTCGGAAGCATAGTCTTCCGCTATGTGTGCGACGAGATCGGACCTCATCGCAGGGCAAGCGTCCATATCGTGTGAGGTTGGGCGGTATGCTGCCCGCTGTCTGGTGCTGTCTGGTGCAGCGGGTCTGTGACGGGCGATATTTTGTAAGAGCCAGTCTGGGGCGGAGCCTGCCGCTAATCTCAGTGCGCCTCGTGCCTGACTTCCGCTTCAGCCGGCTGCTGCTCCGCGTCAGCGTGGGCGCGATCGCCGTGTTGCTCGCGCCCATTATCGCCATGGTGGTCATCTGTGAGCTCACCTGCCTCCTTGGCGTGGGCCTGGATCATTGGCGCCGTCAGGCGAACGACCAGCACGTGAATGATGGATGCCGTCGGCACGGCCAGAATGCCACCGACAATGCCCAGGAGCGAGAGACCAAGTAATGTTGCGATGACCACGGTCAGCGGATTGACCTCGACGGCGCGCATCATGATGTACGGAATGAGCGCGTGCCCTTCTACCTGCTGGATGACGATATAGGCCGCCGCAACCAATAGCGCCGGGATGACCTGCCCGGAGAGCAGCGTGACGATTACCGCGATGCCACCGCTGATCCATGGCCCAAAGTACGGGATCAGCTCGGTTATCGCGGCAATCATGCCGAGGATGAGTGGAAACGGCGCGCCGATCAACCAGACTGCCAATCCGCTCAGGATGCCTACTACGATGGCATCGATTGCCACGCCTCGCAGGTATCCTCCGGTCCTGTGCTCGATCTCGTTGAGAATATCCTGGACACGGCCCTGATGGCGGGCTGGAAAGAGGCTGATGAAGAATGGCCGTAAGTTCTCAACGCCCGTCAGCCAGAAGAACGCGATCACCAGGATGACGACGATGTCGATGAGCAACTGGCTCAGCGCGAACGGAATCTGTACGATGGTGCTGACCACGTTTTGAGCGGCGTTGCCGAACGACCCCTGGGCCGCATTGGTGGCCTGTTGGAGCAGTTGACTCTGCCCCACACGATTCTGCGCCTGTTCGAGCAACTGCTGCGCTTGCGCCGCGAATTGCGGGAGCCTGTTCGCCAGGCCCACAAGCTGGTTGATCAGCGGCTGCAGTAGGAGCCAGCCAACACCGAACACCGTTCCCACAGTCACCAGATAGGTGGTGAGCACCGCAAGCGGGCGCGGAATATGCCGGGCTTGCAGCCAGTCAATCACCGGGCGAATACCCTCGGCAACGACGATACCGATATAGAGCAAGAGTAGGACGTGTATCCCCTTCAAGAGCAAAAGACTGAGCGCTGTCAGCAGGAGGGCGATACCCGCGATGGTCCAGAGCGTGCGCGTACTGATAGCGACCGTGCTCGTGTTGTGGCTGCTGTGTCTCTGCTCATCGTGGGATACAGCCGAATGGCGGTCCATCGCTCACTATCCTGTCTCTTGATCCGCGAACTCGCATGGCGCTTGATGAGGCTGGCCAGAGCGGCTGTATCCTTGCCTGTGTCCATCCATCATGGCGGCATCCGTTGCCTCTCCGTAGACTCTGCCATGATGAGGTTGGCATGATTCATACCGCGCCCACTTCCGCTTCGATTTGAATACCGCATTGCGAGGGACCGAACAGGCGCCTCCTGTGAGGCTATGGACCAGCGGTAGCGGAATGGGCGATGTATTGTAGGCTTGCTGGCGTTGCGCCGTATAGCGCTTTAATAGCTCTGATTCGGTGGGGTAGTCGCCACTATCCCGCAGGCTCGTCGCACAACTAGCCCCCATAACACGCCCACGGGTGAGGTCAGATGGCCTGGCGCGCAGATACACTATCAAGTAGAGGTGAGTATCAGACGAAGCCCCGCGAGCGGTCGAGGATGAACCCGCCGCGTCGGCGTAGTGGCGTAAGCAGCATGCCTGTTCTGTGCTCGCCGGAATACCTGCGCACTGCCAGACCGGCATTGTGCTGCGATCCAGGTATCGGGAATACCCGAAAGGATGTAGCACATGGCAACCCAGACACCAACCAAACCACGCGGAGCGACACCGGATATGGGTCAGCTTCAGCGCATGTCCCCAGACGCGAAACGGAGCCTGGCCCCATCGCAAGACGGAGGGCACGGCATGCAACCTCCCGTCGCAGGGTCGGGGAAACAGGGGCGGAAGCGCTCACCTTCCACTGCGAACCAGTTCGCCAGAACAACCGCGAGAGATGGCGGCATGGCGCTACTGGTCGTTATCGCACTCTTCGTAGCGGGCGTCATGCGGATACGCACCGAGCGAGCAGCGCGACGCATGCTCGAAAAGGTCGAAGATATTGAAGTCCCGCTCCTGCTCCCGGTAACCATCGCGGAAACGGCATGGGAGCTTGTCGCTGGTAGACGCAGTATCACGGAGCTATCTGCCGAGCAGCGCAAAGCGAAATAACGCCAGTAGCGTCTCTCTATCGTCCGGCCTATGTTGCTTCAGGCGGGCACTGACACCACATCGCCGGGCTCCGCCTGCGTCCGGATGCGCCGCCACGTGATCAGCCCACAGGCGGCGCAGGCAATCGCGGTACCGCCAGCGACCAGGAATGCGAGCAGGGTGCCGCCGCTCTCCGCCAGGCTTCCAGCGATGAGCGCGCCGAAGGGACTTGAGCCAGCGAAGATGTAGCTATAGAGGCCAGCCACACGCCCTTGCAGATAAGGTGGCGCCGACAACTGTACCAGCGCATTCGTCGTGGATGTATACATGGTGTAAAAAATGCCCGTCATCACCAGCAACAGCACGGCGCCAACCACCGTATTTTGCGGAGCGAGCAGCATCTCACCCAGTCCAAACCCCGCCGCGCTGATCAGCAATACCGGCCAGCTCACCCGCCCTATGGAGGCCGAGATGAGCGCGCCGGAAAGCGCCCCCGCGCCAAAGCACGCGGTCAGTAGCCCGTACACCTCAGCACCCGCATGCAGAGTATTGCTGGCAACCAGCGGCAGCAATACGGTGAAGTTAATGCAGACGATAGCGATGACGGTAAACATGGCAAGCGCGATCCGCAATGGCGGCGTCTGGCGCACATAGCGCAATCCCTCCACGACGCTGCTCCACATGGTCATGCGTCTGGCGCGCTCCTGTGGTAGCAGCTCATCCACATGCATCAGGAGCAGGGCGATGATCACGGCTACATAGCTGAGGGCGTCTATCGCGAAGCACACACCCACGCCGAATGACGCGATCAGGATGCCGCCGATGCCAGGTCCCAGGATGCGCGTGGCGTTGGCCAGGCTGGAGTTGAGCGCGATGGCATTGGGCAGTTCTTCGCGCCCAACCATTTGAAAGATGAAGGCTTGCCGGCTCGGATTGTTGAGAACGAGCGCCAGCCCGCGCATGGCGGCGATGGCGTAGGCCTCCCAGAGAGTAACGACATGGGTCAGCGTCAGTATGGCGATGATGGTGCTGCACAGTGCGAGTGCTGCCTGTGTGAAAATCAGCGTGTTGCGATGGTCCAATCGGTCGGTGAGCGCGCCCCCGAAGAGGCCAAGCAGGGCGTACGGGCCGAATTGCCAGAAGGCCAGCAGACCCACGTCGAAAGCGGAATGGCTCAGCTGGAGCACAAGCCAGGCCATCGCCGCGCTCTGGAGCCAGGTACCTACCTGCGAAAGGAACTGGCCCGAAAAATACAGCCGGTAATTGTAGTGTTTGCGCAGGCTCGTGAAGGTGCGGCCGCCGAGGATACTCGCCACCGGTGCACGTAGGGGAAATCTCACGCGTCGCGCCTCACCTGCTCTACGAGTCGTGACAGCGGCTCGATGGCGGCTTCCACCGCGGCGAGATCCTCTGGCGAGAGCATCTCCAGGCGCGCTGCGAGCCATGCGGTGCGGCGCTCGCGCAGTGTCTTCAGCATATCCTCACCCGCCGGAGTCAGTTGCAGCGTCACGCGACGCCGGTCGTTGGGATCGCTCCGCGAACGGGCGAGCAACCCGAGCGCCTGGAGCTTGTCGACGTGGCCTACCAATGTCGGAGCGCTCATATGCTCCCGCGCAGCCAGCTCGCCCAGACCGATGCTTCCCGCGCGATAGATAGCGCCCAGGAGGCTCGCCTGAGTGCTGGT
>DASUWS010000062.1:0-27760 GCA_036378295.1 Ktedonobacterales bacterium | reverse complement strand
GAGCACCATGCGGGCGGCGGGAGTGACGGGGAAACATGGGCTGGAATGACCTGATCGGCATGCGGCTCGACCAGTACGACATTCTGGGTGAGCTTGGACGAGGCGGCTCGTCCAGGGTGTACCATGCCCACGATACGACCGGCGACCGTGATGTCGCGATCAAAGTCATTCCCAATGATGCCGAGGACCGCGCGCTCTTCATCAATCGCTTCGGGCGCGAGGTGGCCGCGGTCCAGAAGCTGCACCATCCCAATATCGTCGCGGTCTATGGCGCGGGCGAGAACGATGAGTTCGTCTATCTCGTCATGCAGTGCGTCACAGGCGGCACGCTCCGCAAGCAGCTCAATGGTCCGCTGCCGGTGACGGACGCCGTCGCATACATGGTCCAGATCGCCTACGCCCTGCACCATGCCCATGAGCGGGGCATCATCCACCGCGATGTCAAGCCCTCCAACATGCTGCTGGAGTATCCCGGCAGCAAACACGTTTTGCTGACAGACTTCGGCATCGCCAAGATTCAGGGCGCCCGGGGCCTGACGAAATCAGGCACGACGATTGGCACGCCAGAATACATGTCCCCGGAGCAGGCCGAGGGGCGCGACATCGACGAGCGCTCGGATATCTACGCGCTCGGCTGCGTGCTCTATGAGACGCTGGCAGGTCGCCCGCCGTTTCTCGGCTCCACGCCCGTCTCGGTGCTCTTCCAGCATGTGCATTCGCGCCCGGCCTATATCCGTGGATTCAACCCGGGCGTTCCGACGGAGCTTGTCCATATTCTCGAAATCGCGCTCGCCAAGCGCCCCGACGAGCGGTATGGGTCCGCTGAGACGTTCGCCCGCGCCCTGTTGCCCTTTGCCGGTGAACTGCCCGCTGTCACCGACCAGCAGCCCGAAGCCAAACCTATCGTGATCTCGCGCTCGCGTGGATTGACCCCGTCGCGTCCGCTGCCACGAGATCAGCGTCTGGCTGAGAGCGATGTGGCTGATCGCGATACGATTGAGCAGCCACCAGCGATCCCACGACCCGGCATAACCGATGAGCCGACGGCTCCCCTGCCGTCGCTCAGCACCCGCAAGACATCTCCGCCTTACCGCCGCACACGCCGCACGGTTCCACCTGGCCGCGTACGACGTACGATTCCACCTGGCCGCCCGCGCACCACCATGCCCATGCCGCCATCCGCGGCAGGCGCAGGAGTGCCACCGGGTCGCCCACGCCTGACGATGCCGCCGAGCAGCGCCGGCTTAACGGTGCCACCGCACTCACGCGTTCGCCGCACAGCGCCGCTGAGCCAGTGGGGCGCGCCGCCCGCGGGGGCCGAACAGCCGCCATCGCTCGCGGATTTGGAAGCAGCGGCCAGCCCCTTGACGCCGCCGAAGCCGTTCAGCTTTGGCGACCAGTCGCGTGAGCCGATAAGCCTCTCGCTCGGTTCATACTCCCAGCGGAGAGCGACCTCTGGCCCGACTTTGTCTTCCGCTGGCAAGCCACCAGACCCACCGCAGCGCGGGCCGAATAGTCGTCCCGGTGCGTTGAGTCAGAACAAGCCTGATGGTGCCAAGGTTCCCGTCTCAGGGAAACAGCCTCGCAGGTGGAGGCGGCGCCTCATCACCATCGTCGCCGCAGCGCTCGCACTCGCGGTACTACTGATGGGAGGGCTTGCACTCAATGCGTCGGGGCTGGGCATCGTCTTTGGCGGTAAGCCGCAGGCTACCACCACGCGTCAGCAAACCGCGCCCGCTGCCACCGAGACCACGGCGCCAACGATGACCATCGAACCCACAGGCTCAACCGGCCCGCAGCCAACCGCTACCCTGACGCAGCAGCAAATTTTGAATCGGCAGGCCGCCGCATCCTTCCGGAGCGTGATTCTCGCAACGTTCAACGACAGCTCGTGTTCCAGCGGAAACGGCAGGTCGTCGCTCAGCTATGGCCAGGCGTTTTACATCAACCTGTGTACGTCGGGGCGGGCCGTCTCGGCGCCGATGACCATTACCGTCCGCCACAACGGGAATGTCGTCTATACGATGGCCTACGGGGTGTATATCTCGCCGTCGTCATCTTACTTCTACTACACCAGTCACGGATTCAGTCGTGGCACCTACGATGTGCTGGTCACGCTGGACATCAACGGGAATACCGCCGTCGCGCGTGACCTGTCGCTGACCTTCACATGAGCGGGGATGGCCAACTGGCAACGCGCTAACTGGCCAGTGTGACGATGGTGACGCCGTCGCCGCCATCCTTGGCCTCGGCAGACTTCTGGGACTTCACGAGCGGGTGATGCGAGAGCTGCTGGCGAATCGCCTGACGCAGCGCTCCGGTGCCCTTGCCGTGGAGAATGCGCACGAAGGGCATCCCGGCAAGCGCGGCGTTGTTGAGATAGCGCTCCACCTCTTCGAGCGCGTCTTCCACGCGCCAGCCACGCAAGTCTAGCTGAAGCTCGGGGGCAAGGGTCGTCTCGCGCGAGGGGAGCGAGAGCGCCGAGGGTCTGCCTGCCTCCGCCGCGCGCACCTGCCTCCGGCTGAGCCGCTCCAGCTGGCTTTCGGGCACGCGCAGCTTCATCGCTCCAAGCTGCACCTCGACCTCACCCCGGCCATTCGCCAGCGAGACCACCTCGCCCCGTTGGCCCATCGAGCGCACCAGAACGGTATCGCCCATCTCCAGCGGCCCGGCGATTCCGGTGTCGGCAGACTGCTCGGCGCCAGCGCGATGTGATGCCCGCGCCCGTGTCGGGACGGGGACGGTACGCTCTTCCAGCCGGTGTGTCCGCTCGCGCAGCTTGCCTAACTGCTCCTCGGTCAGCTTGCGGCGCATCTGGGTGCGCACCCGCGCCAACTCGGCCTGTGTCGCCTCCACCTCACGGCGTGCCTGCGCCCGCGCCTCGTTGAGAATGCGCACTCGCTCTTCCTCGATCTCCGCGCGGACCTTCTCGGCCTCGCGCCGCTGATACTCTGCCTCGACACGCTCCATGCTCAAGCGATAGCGCTCATCCGCCGCGGCGGTATGCTCCGCCTGCAGGTTGGCGAGGAGGCTTTCCATCTCGACGCCAGCGCTGCCCACGTACTCGCGCGCGTTCTGGATGATGTCTTCCGGCAGGCCCAGCCTTGTCGCGATGGCCAGCGCGTTGCTGCGTCCCGGCAGGCCGATGCTCAGGCGGTACGTTGGCGAGAGCGTCTCGACATCGAACTCCACCGAGGCATTGACCGCGCCCGGCTGCTCATGAGCAAAGGCCTTCAGCTCGGAGTAGTGGGTCGTCGCGACCGTCTGCACCCGCTGCGCCAGCAGGTGGGCCAGAATCGCGCGGGCGAGCGCCGAGCCTTCGGTTGGATCAGTGCCAGCGCCAAGCTCATCCAGCAGCACGAGGGCATCCGCCGTCGCCTGGCGCAGAATCTCGACGATGCGTGTCAGGTGCGACGAGAACGTGCTGAGGCTCTGCTCGATGCTCTGCTCATCGCCAATATCAGCGAAGATGTTGCTGTACACGGGTATCTCGGAGCCATCCTCGCAGGGGATGTGCATGCCCGCCTGCGCCATCAGGCTGAGCAGCCCGACCGTCTTGAGCGCGACGGTCTTGCCGCCGGTATTCGGGCCGGTGATGACCACCATCCGCATTTCAGCGCCTGCCGTGTCGCGTCCCAGCCAGAAATCAATGGGCACGACATTCCCCCGCAGCAGCGGATGCCGCGCTTTGCGCAGGAGGAGCCGCCCCTCGGCGTTGACCTTGGGCGCGCTGGCACGCTGCAGCCCGGCATAACGCGCCTTGGCGAGATGCAGGTCGATCTCAGCCAGCAGCTCGACAGCCAGCGTGATATAGGGGCCATCGGCGGCGACCGCTTCAGAAAGCTCCTGCAGGATGCGCTCGATCTCGTGCCGCTCTTCGAGGTGTAGCTCGCGCAGGCGGTTATTCATCTCCACCACGACGGCTGGCTCGATGAAGACGGTTGCGCCGCTGCCCGACTGATCATGGACGATGCCCCGCACCTGGCCGCGAGCCTCGGCGCGCACGGGTAAGACGTAGCGATCCGAGCGGGTGGTGATGATCGGCTCCTGCAGGGCGCTGCGATACTCATTGACGAGCGTTCCGAGTCGTTCCTGCAGGCGTTGCTGCGCGGCACGTAGCTCGGCGCGAATGCGGCGGAGGGCAGGGGAGGCAGAATCGAGCACGTCGCCTTCGTCGCTGATGCTCTCGCTGATGCGCCCTTCGAGGCCAGGACGCACGGGCAGGTCAACGGCGAGCGACCAGAGCAGAGGGAATTGCTCGCTCACCTTGCGCACCTGCCGCGAGACATGTTCTGAGGCGCGGAGCGTCGCCAGGATCTCGATCAGCTCATTGGGCGTCAGCATGACACCGCGCTCGGCTGCCCGCACGTGCGGACGCACCTCTCTCGCCCCGCGCACGCCGATATCGGGCCGCTGCTCCAGCAACTGGCGCGCCTCGGAGGTAAAGGCCAGGCGGCGGCGGACCTCCTCGCGGTCGTCGCTGGGCGCCAGGGCGCGCGCAAGCTCCTTGCTGGCGGAAAACGCGGCCTCATGGGTGAGTTGTTCCAGTATTTTCGGATATTCGAGTGTTATCAGACTTTTCTCGTGCATAGTCTCAATGGTATGTGAACGGCAGGCGCACTGCCAGCAAGATTTCTGATGATTTCGTGACGAACCTCCCGGACCTCTCCCCGGCCCCTTCGCGAATGCGAGCGAATGCCGTCAGCTCCGTCATCTTCGACGGCAATTATGCCCGCACATGATCAACCAGCATAGAGTATACCCCAAAATGGCGGCTACCTGGCTTGACACCCCAGCCCAGACTGGATACCATAGAGTGACATATGGGGGCGCGTTCGCCGCCCTCCGGCACACGAGGGCGAACAAACAAACGAACAACAGCAGATATGGCGCAACGCGAGACAAGTACGCCAGAGCAGGGCTACAGCAAGCCGCGGGATGATGCGACGCGGCGCTCGCCTGGCGGAAATCCCCTCGCAAGCCTCCCGCCGAAAACCGCTCCTCTCATCAGGGCGGCAGAAGGCGGGCGCGGGCCAGCGTTAACGGTCATCGAGGCTGTCCGGGGTCGCCAGACTGTCACAGACGCGCACGGCAGCAAACAAAGGTGGCACCACGATACGCCGCTCGTCCTTTGAGATGGGCGGCGCTTTGTTTTTCCAGCATGGGAGAGTGAGCAAGACTATGTTAGATCTGGCATTCATCCGCGAACATCCTGACCTGATCAAAGAAGTAGCGCGCCGCCGCAAGACCGCCGTGGATGTGGACGCGCTCCTCGCCATCGACACTGAGCTACGCAACGCGCGGCGCCAGGCGGAGGAGCTGCGGGCCGAGCAGAACCGCCTCTCGAAGGCGATCCAGCAGGCTGGCGGTGACAAGGAGGCCCGCGAGGGATTCATCCAGCAGGGGCGTACCGTCGCCGCGACGCTCAAAGAACTGGAGCCGCGCGAGCGCGAGCTGGAGGCGCAACTGCGCGAGTTGTGGCTGCTCGTGCCCAATATCCCCGATGCCAGCGTGCCAGAAGGCGCGGGCGAGGAGGATAACGTCGAGATGAAGCGCGTCGGCGCCCCGCCGGAGTTCGACTTCGAGCCGCTCGACCATGTGACGCTGATGCGCGGGCTGGACTGGCTGGACATCGAGCGGGCGGTGAAGGTGGCGGGCTCGCGCAGCTACATCCTCAAGGGTGAGGCCGTGTTGCTGGACCTGGCGCTGATGCAGTTCGCGCTTGGGCGCATCGTGCGCAAGGGCTTCACGCCGCTGATCGTTCCGGCGATGGCGAAAGAATACTGCTTCATCGGCAATGGCCAGTTCCCGCGTGGACGCGAGCAGACGTACGCGCTGGAGGGCGACGACCTGTTTCTGGTAGGCACGGCGGAGGTCTCGATTACGGGCATGCACACCGGCGAGATTCTGCGCGAGGAAGACCTGCCGATCCTGTACGTGGGCTATTCGCCCTGCTATCGCCGCGAGGCGGGCACCTATGGCAAAGATACGCGTGGCATCCTGCGGGTACACCAGTTCGAGAAGGTGGAGCAGTATGTGATCTGTAAGGCTGACCACGAGGAGTCGGTGAGCTGGCATGAGTCGCTGCTGTCGAACGCCGAGGAGATCGTGCGAGCGCTGGAGCTGCCCTATCGCGTGCTCAACATCTGCACGGGCGATCTGGGAGACGCGAAGGTGAAGGGCTACGACATCGAGTGCTGGATTCCTTCGGAGGGGCGCTACCGCGAGACGCACTCGGATTCGTACTTCCATGACTACCAGGCCCGCCGCGCCGACATCCGCTACCGCGACAGCGAGGGCACGGTGCGCTATGTGCACACGCTGAACAACACGGCGCTGGCCTCGACACGGATAATCATTGCCCTGCTGGAGAATCACCAGCAGAAGGACGGCACCATTGCGATTCCCGAGGCGCTGCGGCCATTCCTGGGCGGGCGCGCGACGCTGGGCAAGCCCTGGCGGTAGTTCCCGCACCGCAGGCCCACGGCCCTCTCCCCCGGCCCCTCCCCTGAAGCGGGAGGGGAGCCAGAACGCGCGCCCGGAGGCCACAGCCGTCGCCGCAGGGCCCCTCCCCTTCGAGGGGGTGGGGGGAGAGGGTCCGCGTCAGTCGTACTGTTGCAGGTTGTACTGCTGCATCAGGGCGACCAGCGATGAGCCGGGATCGTTGTGATCGGTATAGTGGTGCGCGTCCCAGGGGGAAGCGCCAAGCGCTTTGGCCGCCGCCACTGGCCCGCCCTGCCTGGCGGCGAGCACAATCTGATCGTAGTAGGGCAGTTGAGCGACGTGGATGTAGAACCGCAGGCCATCTTCTGGCGTATCGGCGTAGGCAAACGTCGAGGGCGATCCGGGAGCCGACGTGCCCGGAATGAACGGCTCATCCTGCAAGCCGCCGCAATTGCCGAAGTTATAGCCGGTGAAGGTCGGCGTCTGCCACCCCTGCTCCAGCCCCCACTGAGCCAGAATCACACTCACAGGCCAGCCAGTCGCCTCATGCGCCCGCCGGGCAAAGGGCAGCGCGAAACGCACATACGCCGTCTGACCCTGAATCACCGGCCCATCCGTGTGCGACGCCGGGGAGACGACGCTCGCGGCCTGGGCAACGTCTGAGGTCGAGGGGATACATAGATCCTGGCCAACAGGCGGGTCCTTCACGTCATAGACGCCGTTGGCACGCGCAATCTCCCCCACGCTCAAGCCACTCTCGCGCGCAAGCGAGATCAGAGTGTCGCCCGCTTCCACCACATGCCAGCGACACCCCTGCCGTTGTGTCACCATGCCATCCCGCTCCTGGATCGCCATATACGTTCCCATCGCGATGAATACCACTACGAGCGCGACCACCGTCGCCCAATCGCGCCACCGCATCGGCTGCATCTGGCGCGCGCTGAAGCGGCTCAGGCGAATCGCATGCTTTCCAAGCCTGACCACGCCCCTGCCCAGCCACATCGCCCCCACACCAGCCGACCGCGCCAGCGCCTTCTGCCACTCACGTCGCCTGCCACGGCGCTCTGCGAAGATGTCGCGTGTCATGCTGCCTGGAGCATGATTCAGCCATTCGCTCGATGGCGACGAGCGAGGTCGAGGTCGAACCGCGCGGTTGGTACCAGTGCGCGCTGCCCGCGAATCCTCTGAGCGTGGTCGCGGCGGTCGGATCGTTGACTTCTGGGACACTATATAGTCTCCTGGGCTGGGATTGCCGTATCACCGTGATCGCTTGAGCTGGCGGTGGACCTCTCCCCCCATCCCCTCCTATCCCCTCACGGCTCGCGCCAGCCAGCAAGCGCGGTCCCCAAGGCGCGGCTTGAGTCGCCAGCGAGAAATTACTCCGCCCTGCGGCCCCTCCTCTTGAAGGAGAGAGGGGAGGGGGAGAGCGCCGGCACATGTGCGCCAATCGCACCATGTCAGGTGTATCACGGCTATGCGGTGAAGAGCAAGCCGAGCAAAATACCCAGCGCCGCGCCGGCAAAAACTTCTACCGGCGTATGGCCGATAAGCTCACCAAGACGGTGCACATCGAGTCCGCGCTCGTGGAAGAAGTCGTCCATCATCAGATTGAGGATGCGCGCCTGCTTGCTCACCGCGCGACGCACTCCAGCGGCGTCATACATCACCACACCCGCGAAGACCGCCGCCAGCGCAAAGTAGACCGAACCCATGCCAGCGACCCGTGCCGCCCCCGTCGCCAGCCCAGTAACCAGCGCCGAGTGCGAGCTAGGCATCCCGCCAGAGGCAAAGAGGTAACTCGGCTCGAATTTGTGCGTTATGATGAGCGCCAACAGCACCTTGATGCCCTGTGCCACCAACCAGCCCGCAACGGCGGCCCACAACACACGGTTTCCCAGTAAATCGGTCAGCGGCGAATGCATGTCGCTTCCACTACTCCTCTGTCTCGAAGTCCTCCAGCGTAAAGGAGGCCACCTCCGCGCTCAGATCAGAACGCAGCGTCTCCACACGTAGCTCGGCGCTCTGCAGCAGCTGGTCACAGGCGTGCGCCAGGCGCATGGCGCGCTCGTAGAGACGTATCTCTTCGTCGAGTGAATGCTGGCCATCCTCTAACTGCGCAATGATCGCGTCGATCTCGCCCATCGCCTTATCGTAATCGGCCAGCCCTTCCAACGCAATCGTCTCTGAAGGCTGATTCGACCCATCGACCAGCGAAGGTCGCGATGCACCACGGCGCGAGTGCCGCCCGCTCTGCATAGTGCTAATTCCTCTCCCCGTCGCCAGGCGCTCCCCGTTCGCCCGCCACGGCGTCAAAAGTTCCATCGGCCACCCGCACCCTGAGCCGCATCCCCTGCGTGACCTGACCCACGCTCGTCACCAGCGTATCATCGTCCGCGCGGCGCACCACGGCAAAGCCCCGGCTCAACGTCTGGAGCGGGCTGAGCGCATGCAGATGTCGCGACCGGCCAGCCAGGTGCTCCCGCCGGACATCCAGCAGACCCTGCATCCGCATACGCAACCGCTCCCGCGCCTCATCCACCTGTTGCCGCGCCTGAAGGATACGTCCCAGCGGGCTGGCGCGATCGAGCGCGTGGCGGCGAACACCCATCGCGGCCCATTGCGTATACAGATAGACGCTGACGGCCTGATTCAGCCGGTCGCGCTGCTGCTGGAGCGTATCCTGCCAGAGACGCATATCCGGCACAACGGCGGTCGCGGCGGCGGTCGGCGTCGAAGCGCGCAGATCAGCGACGAAATCGGCAATGGTGAAATCAGTCTCGTGGCCGATGCCCGTCACCACAGGGATCTTCGAGGCAACGATAGCCCGCGCGACAACCTCCTCATTGAACGCCCAGAGCTCTTCGAGCGACCCGCCGCCCCGCGCGACGATGATGACCTCTGCCTGGCCGTGCGCATTCAACAACTCGATCGCAGATGCCACCTGCTCCGCAGCGCCATCGCCCTGCACCAGCGTCGGCGCCAGCACCACCCGCGCCAGTGGGCAGCGCAGCCGGAGCGTCCGCAGGATGTCGCGCAGCGCCGCGGCTGAGGCGGATGTCACTACGCCGATGACGGAAGGGGAGCGCGGAATGGCACGCTTGCGCTCAGCCTCGAAGAGCCCCTCGGCCTCCAGCCGGGCTTTGAGCGCCTCGAACCGAAGGTGCAGCTCGCCCAGGCCAGCGTCTTCCACCGCATCGACGTAGAATTGTACGTCGCCGCGCGCCTCATAGACGCTCAGACGCCCGTGGACGAAGACGGCCATGCCATTGCGCAACGGCGGCACGCTGGACCCATTGCCGCGAAACAACACACACCGGAGCGAAGCATACGCATCCTTGATCGAGAAGTACCGGTGTCCGGCGGATGACTGGGTATAGTTGGTGATCTCACCGCGTACCCAGGTATCCTGCAAGTAGTAGTCTTCTTCCAGCAGACTTCTGAGATAGCCGGTCAGCTCGCTCACGCCGACAATCCGCATCACCGCCGGTCCCTCCGGGCCTGAAGACTACACAGGGCCGAAGGCGCCACCTCCGGCCCATGCTGGTCGAGCGTATCAGGCGTTGCGCGGCTCGACCATCATCAGCACCTGGCCATACTCAACAGGCTGGCCATCATCCACCAGAATCTCTTTGACACGCCCCGCCGCTGGCGATTCGATCTCGTTCAACACGTTGAGCGCCTCGACGGCCCCTATGATCTGGCCTTCTTTGACCGTATCGCCCGGAGCGACCGGTTTCGCGCCGCGCTTAGCAACGGCCCGATAAAAGCCCACCAACATCGAGCGCACATCGAGCGTGGCCACGCTGTCGTCTTCAGCCACGGCCTCGGGCGCGGGATCAGACGCGACCTCCACAGGAATCCCGGCGGCGAGCGCAGCCGACGGATCGAGCGCTACCGGCGCGGGCTTGCGGAGCGTCAGGTGCATGCCATCGCCCTCATGCTCGATCGTAATCTCTTCGATGTCACTGTGCTCCATCAGAGCGATGAGCTGACGCAGCTCGGCAACACTGAGGCTGGCGGACGGTGGTACCGGGGCCGATCCGCCATTACGATCCACACGTTCGCGTACCATGTTGACTGCGCCTCCTCCCGCGTTTCGCCAGGAGACCAGCGAACGCCGGCTAAATATGCCGCTAATTGACCCGCTCCACATAAGCTCCGGTATCCGTCTTGACGCGAATCTTGTCGCCAGTGGTGACAAACAGTGGCACCTGTACCACCAGCCCCGTCTCGACGGTGGCAGGCTTCGTGCCCCCGGTGGCGGTATCGCCCTTGAACCCAGGCTCGGTGTAGGTTACTTCCAGATCAACCGAGGGCGGCAGCTCCACGCTCAGCGGCTCGTCGTTATAGGTCACGATCTCGATCTGCATGCCATCGAGCAGAAAGCTCTTGGCATCACCAAGCTGCTCGCCCGTCAATGGTATCGTCTCGAACGTCTCGTTGTCCATGAAATAGTACGTATCACCATCATTGTATGAGTACTGCACCGGACGATGTTCGAGGAATGCGCGCGGGAAGCGCTCGCCCGCATCGAATGTGCGCTCGGTCAGCGCCCCGGTCCGTAGATTGCGCAGCTTGATCCGCACGATAGCGCCGCCACGGCCCATCTTGATATGCTGCCAATCCACAATGGTAAAGAGCTGGCCATCCAACTCCAGTGATATGCCCTTCTTGAGATCACCTGTCGAAATCATAGAATTTGCTTGTATCCTCCTGAGCCGGTTGAGCCGGTCCTCGCTGACGCTAACGCTCTGGCCACGTCACATACTCTAACCAGGAATCTGGCACACGGCATGCCAAAGAAATGCCTTCGCACCGCCGCTGCGCGCGGAAATATCCGACACTATTCTATCACTCGCGCGCCGTCAGCCGCACAATCACGCTTACCGAAATAGACCAGAAAGCCCCCGATTTCAAGCGGGAGATGAATGGCTCTTGAAATCCCCACGCCATGATGCCCCAGGGCGAGAGCAAAAGCTCATAGAAAGCATAGCATCCTGGCGTGGGGCTACGACCTCTAGAAGCTCCCGGCTTCAGCCGGGGGAGATGTCACTGCAACGCCATCACTGTCATCAACGCCTCAAGCGCGTAGAGATAGCCACGCCAGCCAAGCCCGGTAATCTGCCCCTTGCAGATTGGCGCGAGCAGCGACGTATGGCGAAACGGCTCGCGGGCGTAGATGTTGGAGAGATGCACCTCGACCGCCGGAAGGCCCGTCCCGGCAAGCGCATCACGCAGCGAGACGCTGGTATGCGTCAGTCCGCCGGGGTTGATGACGATGCCGCGCGCCGAGGGCGCCTCCGCCTGGAGAAAGTCGATCAGTGCGCCCTCATGGTTCGACTGAAAGGCGACCACCTCACACCCCAGCGCGTCTGCCCGCTGCCGCACCTGCTCGTTGATCTCGTCGAGCGTCATGCGGCCATAGATCTCCGGCTCGCGCCGCCCCAGCGTATTGAGATTTGGCCCATGCACCACCAGCACCCGTGGCCGCGCCGCCGTCTCACCTTCGCTCATATATACCTCTCCAGACCTCTCCCCGTACCCACTCTCCTTCGAGGAGAGGGGTCGTGGCCCAACGTTTCAGCTGCGGGGCACTGGTATTCCCTCCCCTTGTAGGGGAGGGCGGCCGAGGGCCGGGAGGGGGCAATAGACTACTCGATTACCCACACCTACGCGCCCGTCTCATCTCGCCTCAGCCCCCGCTGCCAGCAACGCCTCGCGTACGTCCTCCAGCGGCACGTCGCCAACCACGGCGGAACGGCCCAGCGCCGTCGGCAAGACCCAGCGCACCGCGCCCTGGCGCACCTTCTTATCCCACAGCGCCGCGCCGATCAGCGCGTTGACAGAGACGCCCTCCAGGCTGTTGGGCAGCCCCAGATAGGTCAGCAGCTTCTCCTGCCGATCCATCACCTCGGCGGGCGTCACACCCAGCCGAACACCGAGCCGCGCCGCGACACTCATGCCCGCGGCAACCGCCTCGCCGTGCAGCCACGAACCGTAGCCCGTCACGGCTTCGAGCGCGTGGCCAATGGTATGCCCATAGTTCAGCAGGATACGCCCGTCGCGCTCGCCCTCTCGCTCGTCCTCCTGGACAATCCCCGCCTTGATCGCGGCAGAGCCAGCGATGGCGCGTGTCAGCGCGGCGGGATCGCGACGCAACAGGGCCGTCGCGGAACGCTCCAGCGCGGCGAAATACTCGGCATCGAGCGCCACACCATGCTTGACGACCTCGGCCAGTCCTTCGATATACTGCCGATCCGGCAGCGTCATCAGCAGCGCCGGGTCGCTCAGGACCAGCCTCGGCGGATAGAACGCGCCGATCAGGTTCTTGCCCTGATGATGATTGATCGCCACCTTGCCGCCGATAGAAGCGTCTACCTGGGCCAGCAGCGACGTGGGAACCTGCACCAATGGCACTCCGCGCAGCCACGTTGCCGCGGCAAACCCCGCCAGATCACCGACGACGCCCCCGCCGAGCGCGAGAATCGCCTCGTTCCGCTCGGCATGCCGCGCCGCCAGCCAGTCGTAGATGGCATCGAGTCGCGCTGACGATTTGCTCGACTCACCCGGCGGCACCCGGCACACCAGCGGCGCGAACCCGGCATCCTCCAGCGCCGTCAGCAGTGGTGGCTCGTAGAGCGCGCCGACGGTATCATCGGCGATGATGTGGACGCGCTTCGGCACGCCCAGCCGCGTCAGCCGTTCCGGCAGCGTCGTGATCGCCGACCAGCCCACCACGATATCGTACCCCGGCCCCTGCTGCGTCTGGACATGCAGGCAGGTGCTCTCGACGCTCCCACCAGGAAGCATGCCACGCCCCACCAGGCTCGCCGCGATGCGTGCCGCGCCCTCTGTGGGCGACAAATCTTCGACCACCAGCGTCTCATCGGCCAGAGCATAGAACGGCGCGCGCCGTGCGGATAGCTCGTGGAGTCTGCGCAGGGGAGCGCTGCCCGCCAGCATAGGCCGCTGGCGACCAATCTCCGTTGGCGAGCCTGCCTGTTGCAGCAGGCGGTTCCAGATCGTTTCTGGCGACGCGAGCAGCGCGACGACGCGGCTGTTGACGTGCAGCAGCGCGCGATTGCCCGCCCGCTCGACGATTCCCGCTCCCGTCGCCACCACGATCCGGCGCCGCAGCGTGACGGCTTCGAGCGCCGCCGTCTCACGGTCGCGGAAGCCCGTTTCGCCTTCACGCGCGAAAATCTCCGGCACAGACATGCCGGAGATACGCATAATTTCTTCGTCCAGATCGAGGAACTGCCAGCGAAGCAGCATCGCGAGAAGCCGCCCGATTGATGACTTCCCGCTTCCCGTTGGGCCTATGAGGACGACACGCTCGACCATCTTCGTTTCCATGGTAGCATTGTAGCATTCCCCATGAGGGAAGTAACTACGGGATCGTCTCTGGATTCATGGGCGGCGCGAAGTCGCCTAGATCGGTCTGCCACTCCCAGCGCGAGCGCTCGTGCCACTGCGCGAAAGCATCCTCATAGTGCCGCTGGAAATCCGCCCGGCTGCAGCCGTTCACCGCGAGAAAATGCGCGACGACCGCCTCATAGTCCACCTTGCCCTGGCTCGCCAGCAGCCCGGCCAGGCCGATATGCTTCACGTGGTGGCATAGCGTGCAGAGCGCGCGAAAGCCTTCTAGATGCTGGATCCGCGACGCGTCATCATAGCGCCAGACCTCATGGCAGTGGAGCATACCCCGCGCGCCGCAGATGCCGCAGCGGTAGCGCGAGGCGGCGTAGACCTGGCGGCGCAAGTTATCCCAGGCGGAACGCGGCAGCACATCGCGCAGGTTGCTATACCAGCACGTCTCGGGCACCAGCTCGATTGTCAGGCGCAGGGGCACTTCTTGCCGTTGCATTTCCACACAATGCTCGCTTTTCGCCAACTTCTGTGCTATACTGACTACCTGGTTGATCTATGGGTGGCTGGCACAGCGGCAACTGCACTTGACTGTAAATCAGGCGTCCGAAAGGACTACAGAGGTTCGAGTCCTCTGCCACCCACCATGCCCCGGGTCGCTTCCATATACCCTTCCGATGTGCGACGACAAATCCGGAATAAGACAGGCACACCCCGAACCAGCGATTCCTCACCGATATCGGGGTGCCGCGTGCCAGGCGCTGCGCGTTGTAATCTCACGCAAGTGGCTTCTCGTAGAACAGGCTGAGCGGGTCATCGGTATAGGGGCCAAAGGGAGCAATGCGGCGAAAGCCCATCCGCTCATACAGCCCAATGGCCTCCCGCTGATGAATACCCGTTTCCAGCCGAAGCAGACTAACACCCTGCCCGCTCGCATAGCCCGCCAAATGGTCCAGCATCATCTTGCCGAAGCCTGATCCCCGAAACTGCGGTCGCACGTACATCCGCTTGACCTCGCCATAGTCCGTGCCAAACAGCTTGACGCCGCCGCAACTGGCGGGCTTTCCATTCACGCGTAGCATGAAGAAAGCCACATCCTCCGCCAGCAATTGCTCGACACTCAACCCATGGCGACTTTCTCGCGGATAGAGCGGCTCAAGGTATGCTTCAAGCTCAGTAATCAGAAGTACAGCGTCTGCTGTGTCAGGACGTTCCGATGTGATTGTGGCCGGTGTTGGCCGATCAGTCTCTACCATGGAGAGATCCATTCATGTAGTACCGTTGAATGCCTCGCGCCAGGGTCCGCATGCGCGCACCTGAATATCCGCGCATAAATTGGCGCCCCGAACCGGCGATTGCTCGCCGATATCGGGGTGCTACAGATCAGGAGCGACTATCTCCGCTCAGGAATTGGTGTTGCGTCTAGGCGTCGTAGTAGAGCGCGAACTCCAGCGGCGACGGGCGCAGGCGCACCTCAGCGGACTGCTCGCGCTTCAACGCAACATACTTCTCGAGCAGGTCGGTCGTGAAGACATCGCCCGCCAGCAGGAACTCGTGATCGCGCTCCAGGGCGTCCAGCGCCTCATCCAGTGAGCCGGGCACCGACTTGATCTCGCGCTTCTCCTCAGCACACATCTCATAGATGTTGCGATCCACCGGACCCAGGCCGTGCTCTTCGGGCAGAATGCCGCGCTTGATGCCATCGAGGCCAGCCATCAAGAGCGCCGAGAAGGTCAGATACGGATTGGCAGTGGGGTCTGGAGGCCGGAACTCAACGCGCTTCGCCTTCGGGTTGTCCGAATACATCGGGATGCGCACGGCTGCCGAGCGATTGCGCTGCGAGTAGACCAGATTGACGGGCGCCTCATAGCCAGGCACCAGGCGGCGATAGCTGTTCGTGCTCGGAGCCGCCAGCGCCAGCACCGCCGGGGCGTGGGTCAGCAGGCCGCCGATGAACATACGCGCCGTCTCGGAGATGCCCGCGTAGCCCTCAGCATCGGCGAAGAGCGGCTTCTCATCCTTCCACAGGCTCATATGGACGTGCATGCCGGAGCCATTGTCGCCGAAGATTGGCTTTGGCATGAACGTTGCCGTCTTGCCCGCCCGACGCGCCACATTCTTGACGATGTACTTATAGAGCATCACCCTGTCGGCCATCGTCAGCAGCGAATCGAACCGCATGTCGATCTCACACTGACCACCCGCGGCCACTTCGTGATGCTGCGCCTCGACATCAATGCCGCAATCTTCCATCAGCAACACCATCGCCGTGCGCAGATCCTGCAGCGTATCATTGGGCGCGACGGGGAAGTAGCCCTCCTTGGGGCGGTTGCGGTGGCCGAGATTGACGGTGCCGTTGCGGCCAGAGTTCCAGTGCGCCTCGTCGCTATCTACCACGGCCCACTGCTCATTCTGGCTAGAGCGGTACTTGACGTCGTCGAAGATAAAGAACTCGGCCTCCGGGCCAAAGTACGCCGTATCGGCAATGCCGCTGCTCTTGAGGTACTCCTCAGCCTTGCGCGCGATGTAGCGGGGATCGCGCGAATAGGGTTCGCGCGCTACGCCCGGCTGAGTCACGTCGCATACGATGCTGACGGTTGGCTCTGCGGTGAAGGGGTCCATGATTGCGGTGGTGGGGTCGGGGAGCAGGAGCATATCGCTCTCGTTGATCTCTTGAAAACCCCGGATGCTTGAGCCATCGAACCCGATACCTTCTGTGAACGACGATTCATCAATCGCACGGGTCGGGATGCTGAAATGCTGCCAGGTGCCCGGTACATCGGTGAACTTAAAGTCAATCATGCGGGCGCCACGCTCACGCGCCATGCGCAGCACATCTTCCGGCGTTCTCGTCATCTGTTTCTCCGGCTGCTCTTGCGTATCTGCTCTGAGCGAATGCGCACCACGAACGGGTCCGCATTGCCCCTACATTGCACACTGCACAAAACGCTCTTGACACACCCAGTATAGCGTAGCGTTCACGGGAGCGAAACAACGATTCGCCAGAATTATCACCATAGTTATTGTGCATACTGCACTATACACATAGGAAGATATGCCACATCAGCCGGTCAGATGGAAGCGCGCACCACCCCATGAAACCCGCTTGAAAACTGCTTGAAAACTGCTGGCAGCGGATTTGCGATGGTATCCGTAGATGGATTGGCGCTCTGGTGATCAGTGGGGTACCATGTACTGCGGTGTATACACGAGGTGCAGGATGGCCAGACTCTCGTCGAAAGCGGGCATGGATGCATGGCCAGCCGAGCCGCGCCGGACGTTCTGGGGCTGTGGAGGCCTGATTGTCGGCCTGGTGCTCGGCGGGCTGCTGATGCTTCTTGGCCTGATTGCGCTTGCCCCACGTCCTCAGGTTGCCGCGCCCAGCACGGCGGGAAACAGCGGTAATCTCAGCATCTCCATGGATGATACGTACCTGACGCACATCATCACGAAAGGCATCAGCCAGTCAACGACGATGCCCATCACCATGACCAATATTCAGGCGGAGATTCTGCCTGGCGATGAGGTGAAGCTCTCGGCGTATACGCAGAGCGGGCTGCCCGTCAACGCTCAGTTGACCGCCATCGCCCAATTGCGAATAGAGGGTGGCCAGCTCGTCATGCACATCGCCAGCGCCTACGTTGGTGGCCTGCCACTTCCCGCCGCGGTTGTGACCGCTATCGAGCAGCCCATCAATACAAGCCTGGCACAGACGATGTCCTATCTCCTGCCGCCGGGATATGCCGTTTCGACCGTCAACACGACCGCGCACCGTCTCCAAATGACGATCTCACAACAGTGACATCGCATAGATTTCTGTATGATTTCCGCATGATTTCCCTGCGGCACCCATCTACGGCCAGTTGTCCCAATCGCGCTTGTTCTCAGGCATAACCGCGCATCATGTATGCTCCGCGCGCAGCGCTCGTGCCGGTGCTATATCTTTTCGCCATCCGGCGTTTTGTGCTACGCTGAAAGCATGGCTACTCTGCGTGCTGTCTCGGTCTACCTCCTCCGACACAAGTATGTGCTCCTGGCGGGTGGTCTGCTTATCATCATCTCCAACCTCATCGTTCTGGTGCCGCCGCTGCTGCTGCAACAGGCTATTGATGGCCTCAGCCAGCATGAGGACGCCGGAACGCTTATGCGGTATGCGCTCCTCATCATTGGCCTGGCTATCCTCGCGGGCGCGTTCCAGTTCAGCAGCCGCTTCGTCGTCAACAGCGTCTCGCGATTCGTCGAGTACGAGATGCGCAGTGACCTCTTCAAGCACTTCCAGCGGCTCGATCTCGCATACTTCCAGCAGCGCAAGATTGGCGATCTCGTTGCCCGCGCCACCAACGACCTGACGGCGGTACGCCAGATGCTCGGGCCGGGTATCAGCAACCTGTGCAATACGACCGTCGCCTTCACTGTGACGGCGATTGCCATGCTCAGCATTGACGTCCGGCTCACGCTCTACTCGCTGGCCGTCATGCCGCTGCTCTCGGTCTTCTTCTTTGTCGTTGGCCGGGCGATCCGTGTTCGCTTCCGCCGGGTTCAGGATCAGTTTGGCGAAGTCTCGGCCCGCGCCCAGGAAAACTTCTCCGGCATTCGTGTCGTCAAGGCATACGCGCAAGAGCAGCACGAGCTGGCCGCGTTCAACACGCTTAACGAAGAGTACGTCCGTCGCAGCATCAGCTTCGCCCGGATCGACTCCCTGCTCTGGCCCGCGATGTATTTCATCTCGGGACTGGCCATTGCCATCCTGCTCTGGCGTGGCGGCATAGATGTCATCGAGGGGCGCATTACCCTGGGCAAGCTCGTGCGCTTCAACACCTATCTCGCCTCGCTGACGTGGCCGATGATCGCGCTCGGCTGGACGGTGAATCTGTTACAGCAGGGAGCGGCCTCGATGGCCCGCATCCAGGAGGTGCGCACGGCGGCGCCAGCTATCCGCGACACGGCGGAGACGGTGCCCGACACCGCGCCGACACGGGGCGAGATCGAGTTCCGCCATGTCTCGCTCTCCTATCAGGATGTCGAGGTATTGCACGACATCAGTCTGCGCGTGCCCGCTGGCTCATCGCTCGGCATCGTGGGGCCAACGGGAGCCGGGAAGTCGAGCCTGGTTAACGCCCTCGCGCGCGTCTTCGACGCCTCAAAAGGCTCGATTCTGATCGACGGCATAGACATCCGCCGCATCCCGCTGGTCAATCTACGTGCCGCCATTGGGTACGTGCCGCAGGATAACTTCCTCTTCTCGCTCACGATTGAGGAAAACGTCGGCTTCGGCCTCGAAGCGCTCGATGAGCAGCGACTGGAGTACTCCCTGGAGATTTCACAACTGGGCAAAGATGTCGTGGACTTTCCACTGGGGACGCAAACATTGCTCGGCGAGCGTGGTGTAACGCTCTCCGGCGGCCAGAAACAGCGCACTGGCATCGCCCGCGCCATCGCCAAGAACCCGCTGATCCTGGTTCTGGACGATGCGATGTCGAGCGTGGATACCAATACCGAGGCGACGATTCTCCGTGGTCTGCGCCAGGTGATGCAGGGGCGTACATCCGTCGTCATCGCGCATCGCATCTCAACGATTAAAGACCTGGATCAAATAATCGTGCTGGATGAAGGCGAGATCATCGAGCAGGGCACACATCTGCAACTGCTCGAGCGGGATGGCCTCTACGCGGACATGTACCGGCAGCAATTGCTCGGTGAGGAACTGGAAGAAACCGATGAGCCAGGCGTCAATGGGGATGCAGACCCTTCCCCCGCCGGGCGAGGGGAAGCAGACCCGGCATGAATAGAGAGCGGCGAAAACTCCTGGGGAGAGGGCATAAGACCCCCACTCCCTAACCCCATCCCCGGCACGGAGCGGGGGAACCAGAGACAGACGGCACTGGAAGACCCTCCTTCGTTGGGGGGCTGATGCCCGTAGAACACTACCAGCAACATGCGAGGAGCGGGGCTGATGGCTCAATCATCCCAAACATTCTTTCAGGAAGATGAGATTCTCGGCAAAGCCTATGATGCGCGTCTGGTTCGGCGGCTCTGGACCTTCCTGCTTCCCTACCGCTATACGTTTCTCTTCACCCTGGCGCTGATCTTCCTCGCGTCGGGTGTAGACCTGCTGGCGCCGTTCATTACGCAGCTTGCCATCGACCGCTACATCGTGCCGCAGGGAGCTACGGGACTCTCCGCCGTGGATCGCGCGAACGGCGTCTTTGGCATGGCCGTGCTCTACCTGCTGGTGCTTGCCGTTGGCTTTGGCATGCGCTATTACCAGAACCTCCTCCTGAGCATCGTGGGCCAGCGCATTATGTACGATATGCGCTCGAAGATGTTCGAGCATCTGCAACGGCTCTCGCTCTCCTTCTTCGATCATAATCCAGTTGGCCGGCTGATGACCCGCATCACCAACGATGTGGACTCCCTCAACGACCTCTTTACCTCTGGCGCTATCTCGCTCATTGGCGACATTTTCTCGCTGATCGGCATCGTCATCATCCTGCTGTTCGAAAACTGGCAGCTCGCGTTGGTGGTGTTCGTCGTCATTCCGCCGCTGTTGCTCGTGACCTCCTACTTCCAGCGGGCCATGCGCGATAACTTCCGGGCAATTCGCGTGCGGCTGGCGCGCATCAACGCCAACATCGCCGAGAACATCTCTGGCACGCAGATCGTGCAGCTATTCAACCGCGAGGAGCGCAACTTCCAGCATTTCGACACGCTGAACCTGGATTATCGCCGCGCGACACTGCGTTCGCTGTTCTACTTCGCCCTGTTCTTTCCCGTGGTCAACCTCTTTTTCGCGGTGGCTACCGCGCTCATCATCCGCGTCGGCGGTGGGCAGGTGCTCTCGGGAGCGCTCTCGCTCGGCGCGCTCGTCGCCTTCCTGCAATACGTAGACCGCTTCTTCCTGCCGCTGCGCGACATGGCCGACAAATACACCATCCTGCAATCGGCGATGGCTAGCTCCGAGCGCATCTTCCGCGTGCTTGACGAGCCGGAGACCGTGCGCGACCCAGAGCAGCCGCTGCAACTGGAGCATGTACGCGGCGAGGTGGAGCTGCGCAATGTCTGGTTCGCCTATAACGCTGACGAGTGGGTGTTAAAAGGCATCTCGTTCAAGATTCTTCCCGGCGAGAGCGTCGCTTTTGTCGGCGCGACAGGCGCGGGCAAAACGTCGCTCATCAGCCTCATCTCGCGCTTCTACGACGTCCAGCGGGGTGAGGTGCTGGTGGACGGCCACAACGTGAAAGATCTGGCGCAGGCTGATCTGCGCAGGCATGTGGGCGCGGTGCTGCAGGACCCCTTCATCTTCTCCGGCACCGTCGCCAGCAATATTCGCCTCCACGAACAAAGCATCAGTGACGAGCGTATTCGCGAGGCGGCTCGCTTCGTCAACGCGGCGAAGTTCATCGAGCGGCTGCCACAGGGATATGATGAGCCGGTGCTGGAGCGCGGCGCGGGTTTCTCGGCGGGGCAGCGCCAGTTGCTCGCGTTCGCGCGGGCCATCGCCTTCAACCCGGAGATCCTTCTGATTCTCGATGAGGCCACCAGCAGTGTGGATACCGAGACCGAGGCACTCATCCAGGATGCGCTCGAAAAGCTGATGCGCGGGCGCACCTCTGTCATCATCGCGCACCGCCTCTCCACTATCCGCAACGTTGATCGGATTATCGTGCTGCATAAGGGGCGGATCGTGGAAGAGGGCACCCACGAGTCACTGCTGGAGCGCAACGGTTACTACAAGCGTCTCTACGAGCTGCAGTATGCCGAATCACTCACGCACCGGGCGGGACGGGGTTAGCCGACCTCTCCCCCGGCGTTTCGGCTGTTGGGCGCTGGTTTTCCCTCTCCTGTGGCCCGGAGGGGTCAGGGGTCGCGGATTGTGTTACGCACGCAACAGGAGCTATCTCATGCCTGATATGACGCTGCCCGAGGAGTTCAAGCGCACCATCATCGGGGTGGATGGCGACAATGGGGCATCCTGGCTGGAACAATTACCCACCATTCTGGAAACATGCGCCAGCCGATGGGACGTGACCCTGGGGCCGCATTTCGAGCCGTTGACCTACAACTACGTCGCGCCGGGCGTACGCGCCGATGGCCGCGCCGTCGTACTCAAGGCGGGCGTGCCTGGCAAAGAGCGACAATACGAAGCAGCGGCACTGCGCTACTTCGATGGGCGCGGCATGGTCAAGCTGCTCGAAGCCGATGACGCGCTGGGCGTGATGCTGCTGGAGCGTCTGCACCCGGGCACAGCGCTCGTGGAGATGCCCGACGACGAGGCCACGACCGCGATAGCCGCGCAGGTCATGCGCGAGCTGTGGCACCCGCTGCCAGCAGATCATCCGTTTCGCACCGTCGCGGATTGGGGACAGGGCTTTCAGCGACTCTGGGCCACCTTCGACGGCGCCACCGGGCCATTCAGCCGTCCCCTGGTCGAGCGGGCCGAATCGCTCTTTGCCGAATTGCTCGCCTCGTCTGAGGCGCCGGTGCTGTTACATGGCGACCTGCACCACGGGAACATTCTCGCTGCCGAGCGCGCACCGTGGCTGGCCATCGACCCTCAGGGCGTCGCGGGCGAGCCAGCGTACGAAGTCGGCGCGTGGATGCGCAATCCCGTGCCACAGGTATTTACATCGCCACATCCAGACCGGCTTTTGCTGCGCCGAGCCGACATCTTCGCGGAACACCTCGGCATCGACCGTTGGCGGTTGCTGGCATGGAGCATGGCGCAGGCGGTGCTCTCCGCGTGGTGGTCCTATGAAGATCACGACTCAACCTGGGAGCCGGTGATGGAGTGGGCCGGACTGCTCGCGCGATTGCTCTGATGCAGACGTAGACGCGACGCGAAGGGGCGACGGGTGGGGCGGAAGCCGCTTCCCGCTCAGCCGCCCGGCTGTCTCGGCAGCAAGGCCACCGGGCGACCGCCAATGTTGGAGACGGGCGTGATGGTCGGCGTCACGTCTGGATTGGGGTTGGTCGTCGGTTGTGCGGGCACACCTGGCCCACTGGGCGCTAAGGTGTTTCCGAGATCGCTCACACCCCAAACGCCGACATGAAGCTGTAACTGGAGCGTGACATTGTATTTGATCTTGCCACCCCGCGTCACAGAGTATGTCAGCCGCACCAGATCCACCTGCTGCGCATCATCAGGAGCACTGATGAGTTGGGCATCCGTCACCTTGCCATACGCCGCGTCGGCGGCCTGTGCGTCGGCAACGAACGCCTCGCGGCTGCGCTGCACACGCAGTGTCGAATAGAGGAAGTTTTGGTGCAGGTCCGAATAGTTTTGCGCCTCCATATCATCCCAGAAGCCGCTGGCGGTCACGGTCGGGTCGGGCTTCTGCGTCGCGAGGCGCAGCATGAGGAACGAACCGCCCGCGCAGACACTACAGATCAGGAACGAGCCGACGATCATGAAGAGCGAGAGCAGGATACTGTTGGGATGATTCGGCTTTTGCGGGGGGGCCATCCGCGAAAACTCGTCACGCATCGCGCGCAGCCGCAGCACGCGCTCGTACCGCTGCTCGCGCTCCTCGCCGTTCTTCGTCTCGGGAAGCAGCTCCATCTGCTGGAGTTCCGCGTCTATTTCCTTCAGCCGCTCGCGCGCCTCGCGCAGCTCTTCCGGCGTTGCGCGGTGGCTTTTGGCAGCGGCCAACTCTCGACGATTAAACTCGCGCACGTCCACTCCCTCACATCACATCACACTCGCGTCATCCATGCCCTGGGATTGGGCAGCCGCGCAGGCAATATACTGGCGTGCGTCGTAGCGTGTCAAGCGCGTGGGACATGAGTCTATTTGCGAGATAGAGCCACCCTGTGCTACATTCCGTGGGACGTCGCGCCCACTTGCGCGTCAAACCCCAATCAGCCAAATGCTCGTCAAGGCTCATCAATGAAAGGCAGGCTGGCATTCAATGACCTCGCCTTCTTCTTCATCCTCATCCACCACATCGGCAATGCCACAGCACGAGACACCAGATGTACCACGGACAGACATTGCGCTGAACGTGAATGGCCGTGCCTATGCTATCACCGTCGAGCCACGTCGCACGCTGCTGGATGCCCTGCGCGAAGACCTGCACCTGACGGGCGCGAAGCCTGGGTGCAACATGGGCCAATGTGGCGCGTGTACGGTGCTGCTGGATGGTGAGGCGGTCTATAGCTGCCTGTTGCTCGCCGTCGAATGCCAGGGGAAGGCCATCACCACCATCGAGGGGCTAGCACGCGACACCGAGCTCGACCCGGTCCAGCAGGCATTCATCGCCCACGACGCGCTGCAATGCGGCTTCTGCACGCCCGGCCAGATTTTGGCGCTCAAGGCGCTGCTGTCGCGGAACCAGCATCCTTCCGACGAAGAAATCGAGCGCGCGATGGCGGGGAATCTCTGCCGCTGCGGCGCGTATCCCAAGATTCTGGCGGCGGCCCGCGCGCTAGCCGGACGCCCATCCTGAGACTGCTTCTGACTCCCCTCTCCTCGTGGGAGAAGGGAACAGGGGTAAGGTCAGTCTCAGCCACTCCGTGAATAGTTCTTGAGGGAAGCGGTATGCCGATTCGTATTGTCACCACGCATCTCGAATTCGAGGGACAGGTTGAAGAGAAGCGGGTCGTGCTGGAGGGCGAGGAACCGCCTGTCTGGGGACCAGATGCCGCGCTTCAGCTTGTCGGGAAGCCGACCGCGCGCGTAGATGCCCGCGAGCGCGTTACAGGCGCCGCCGAATACAGCTACGATGTGCAACTGCCAGGGATGCTGACCGCCGCCGGGCTGCGCTCGCCCCATCCGCACGCGCGCATCACCCGGATGGATACGCGCCGCGCTGAGGCGCTGCCCGGAGTGCGCGCCATCTATTCGCATGTCAACGCGGGCGACTTCATCCATCCGGCTTCCGGGCTGCCCGTATTCGGGCGGGAAGTGCTCTATCACGGCGATCTGGTGGCGCTTGTGGTCGCCGAGACACCAGAACAGGCGCGCGAAGCGGTTCGCGCCATCGAAGTGGCCTATGAGCCGCTCCCCTTCGTCGTCAACCCGGAGGCGGCGCTGGTCGCGGACGCATCCCCAGTGAACACCTCTCGTCCGTCGAACGCCATTTCCGACGAGTATCCGCGTGTCTACCAACGGGGCGACGTCGATCAGGCGCTCGCGGAGGCAGCCGTCACGGTTGAGACACGACTTGTGACGCCCGCCGCGCTGCACAACTCGCTGGAGACACATGGCGGCGCGGCATCCTGGGATGGCTCGCGGCTGACGCTCTGGTCATCCACGCAGGACGTGTACGGCGCGCGGCAGCAGGTCGCCACAGCGCTTGGCCTGCCCCTCACCGCTGTACAGGTCATCACGCAGTTCATGGGCGGCGGCTTCGGCAGCAAGTTTGGCGCGCATCGCACTGGAGTGCTCGCCGCGTATGTCTCGCGCCGGCTTGGGCTGCCCGTGAAATACCTGCTCGACCGCACCGAAGAAAATCTGGACGCAGGCAACCGGCCACCGAGCGTCCAGTCCTACCGGATTGGCGCAACACAGGACGGCACGCTGAGCGCACTCGATCTGGACGTGCTACATAATGTCGGCGCAAATGGCAGTTGGTCCAGTCCCGTGACGCTGCCCGCCAAAGAGCTGTACCAATGCGCCAACGTGCGCACGACCGACCGCGCCGCCCGCACCAATCTTGGCACGCTCGCATCGTTTCGCGCGCCTGGGGTGGTGGAGGGCATCGCCGGGCTAGAGTTGGCCATCGATGCTCTGGCGATGAAGCTGGGCATGGACCCGCTGGAGCTACGGCACAAGAATGTCGCCGAGCGCTACCAACTACTCGATCGCCCGTATGCGCGTCATCTGCTGCGCGAGTGCTATCGCATCGGCGCGGAGCGCATCGGCTGGGCCACTCGCAACGCCGATGAGCGACGCTTCCCCATTGGTCGCGACGGCCATCTGCGGCGCGGCGTCGGCATGGCCAGCCAGCTCTGGGGTGGCGACGGCGGGCCACCCGCCCAGGCGATCGCCAAGCTGCTGCCCGACGGCACAGCGATCATCATGACAGGGACACAGGACATCGGCACGGGCACACGCACCGTCCTGGCGCAGATTGCCGCCGAAGAGTTGGGCTATCCACTCGACCGGGTGCGCGTTGAGCTGGGCGAGACAGCTCATGGCGTCTTCTCGCCCGCGAGTGGCGGCAGCATGACGCTTGCCTCGGTTGGTCCAGCGGTGCGCATGGCGGCAACGGAGGCGCGCAAAGAATTGGTCGAGATTATCGGCCACCTCGCCGAGGCGCCAGCGGACGCTCTGGAAATCCGCGATGCGGCCGTCTTTAACCGTGAAACTGGACAGGAGATGGGCAGCGTCAGCACCTATCTCGACCAGTTGGACGGGCACGAGATCACGGCAAAGGGCATGCGCGGCCCCAATGCGGAGGACGTCACGGTGCGCACATTCGGCGCGCAATTCGCTGAGGTCGAGGTGGATATCGGGACTGGCGTGGTACGGGTGCTGCGCATCGTCGCAGTGCATGACTGCGGGCGCATCGTCAATCCGCTGACGTTCAGCAGCCAGATCGAAGGCGGCATCATCCAGGGCCTCGGATTCGCGCTCACCGAGCAGCGGATCGTGGACGAGCGGCTCGGTATGGTAATGAATCCCAATCTGGGCGATTACAAAGTGCCAACCATCCGCGATATTCCAGAGATCGATATCGTGCTGCTCAACGAGCCGAATGTCGCCGCCAATACGCTAGGTGTGCTCGGCGCGGGCGAGCCGCCGATCATCCCGACGCCAGGAGCCATCGCCAACGCCGTTGCCCACGCGCTTGGCCGGATGGTCACGCGGCTTCCGCTGACGCCGGATCATGTGCTGGATATGTTGTCGGAGCATTCGGAGAGTTCAGGGAGTAACTAGCCCATGCGGCCATTCGAGCATTTGACCGTTTCCGCCGCCAGCGAGGCGATCCAGGCGCTCTCCGCGGCGACAGGAGGCGAAGAAACACGCCTGATCGCAGGGGGCACTGATCTCCTGCCGCTGCTCAAAGACGGGCTGGTGAACCCTGGACGTCTGATCGACATCAAGCCCGCCCGCGCCCTGCGCCATCTCACCTTTGAGAACGATGGCAGCCTGCGCATCGGCGCGTTGACGACGCTGGCCGAGATCGAGCGCAGCACCCAGTTGGCCGAGCGCCTGCCCATTCTGGTGCAGTCGGTCGCCGACGCCGCCACACCCCAGTTGCGGGCAATGGCGACGGTCGGCGGCAACCTGCTGCAGCGGAGCCGCTGCTGGTATTTTCGCGGCCCGTTCGACTGCTGGCTGAAAGGTGGCGACACCTGCTACATGCGCGACGGCCAGAGCAAGTACGCTGCCATCTTCGAGCAGGGGCCGTGCCGCTCAGCGCACCCATCCGACCTGGCGCCAGCTTTGATCGCCCTGGATGCCTCGGTGGCCATCGAAGGCCCGCAGGGCAGCCGCACGCTCCCGGTCGCCGAGTTGCTCGCGCCGCCCACACCCGACGACCGGATCGAGTATCGCCTGCGACCCGGCGAGATCATCACGGAGATTCGCCTTCCCGCGCAACCCGCCAACGCGCACGGCGTCTATCTGAAGGCGATGGACCGGCAAGCCTGGGCGTTCGCGCTGGTGAGCGCGGCGGCGCACCTGACTATAGACGATGGCGTGGTTACGCGAGCGCGGCTGGTGTTGGGCGGCGTTGCCAACGTGCCCAGGCGCGTGACGGCGGCAGAACAACTGATCGAAGGACAGGCGCTCACGCCAGCATTGGCGGCTCAGGCAGCGGAGCAGGCCCTCGCTGGCGCACAACCGCTGGCGCACAACGGCTACAAGGTGCCCATGGTCCGCGAGCTGGCGCGGCGGGCGTTGCTTGCGGCGGCGAAGATGTGGCCCGGCGACCGGTAACGCCGGGCACGCGTTGATGTTTCTTGTACGCTCCAGCACGCACAACCAGAGCGGGAATCAGCT
>DASUWS010000061.1:0-24685 GCA_036378295.1 Ktedonobacterales bacterium | reverse complement strand
ATCACGGACGAGGGGTTGCCCCATTCGGATTCGGCTGGCTCATCGCTTGCATGCAGCTCCCCAGCCACGTTTCGCCGCGCTCCGCGTCCTTCATCGGCCCCTGGCCCCTAGGCATCCACCCTGCACCTTCTCCCGCTTGGCATTTCTTCATCGCCATGCTGGTGCTGTATTTCCGATCATCTGCGACACGCTCTCAGGACAAGAGCGCCACTCGCATCGGCAAATATGAGAAAACATTCGACAATGTCTCGTATTCACCTCGCGCACCGCACTCGGCAGCGGTTATTCGCGCGAGCATCCTACGACGATTGTCGCTTCCACATCACATTATGCGGTTGTTCAAGTGCGTTACGCCGTGCTTCCCCGACTGATCGGGCGGCGACGAAATATGCCTCAGAGAACCATCTCAAGGTTTTCGTAAGGCACTCGTTGAGTATAACATAGTGTCAAGGTGGCGTCAAGCCCTCGTCCTACATAATTTCCGGAGACCTGTTGCTGAGTCATTTGGCCAGAGCATACTGCCTCAGGCTCCGAGGAGCTCAGTCCGAGAAGCGGAAACGGAGCAATGCCCACATGGCCGCGAAACCATCACGCCAGGTAATCTTCTTCCCCTCGGCGTAATCACGCCCAGCGTAATAGATCGGCACTTCATAGATGCGGTAGCCTCTTTTCAGCACCTTTGCGGTGATCTCCGGCTCAAAATCGAAGCGATTGCTCCGCAGGCGCATGCCCTTGAGAACCGGTGCCCGGAATGCCTTATATCCCGTCTCCATATCGGTCAGAATATTGTTGTAGAGCACATTGGTGATGAGGGTAAGCAGCTTGTTGCCAAGGTAGTGATGCAGCATGAACGAGCGGTGCGTTCCGAGGAAACGCGAGCCATAGACGACATCAGCCACCCCATCTATAATCGGCCGCAACACCGCCATGAAATCGCTGGGATTGTATTCGAGGTCGGCATCCTGAATGATGATGATGTCCTTGGTCGCGCCCTGCACAGCGGTACGTATGCCTGCGCCCTTGCCCCGGTTCTTGTCGTGATAGAGCACCTTCACATTCGGCGGCCAGGCCGTCTCCTGCAGTAGCTCACGCGTGCCGTCAGTCGAGCAATCATCAACGATGATGATTTCCTTCTCCAATGGCTGCTCCTGGACCCGCCGCACCACTTCAAGAATAGTAGTCTTCTCGTTATACACAGGAATAAGTACGGAAATCTCCACGCTTTCTCGCCTTTTCTTGTCGCTGACTCCTTCAGAAGTGAGCAGCATGTCCAACAAACAGTAATCGCCCTGAAGAGAGTATCACCAGCGTACCAGCTTCAGCCTGCACGGGTCGTGTATGCTTCTACGCTGAATGACGCGATGATCTGGCATGCTCACCCACTTCTCACCAACCGCGAAGCAATCGCCGAGTTCACTTACACCGCATAGCGCACAGGGAAGGGACGCCCACCTGACGATGGTGCGTCCCCTAGTTTCGCACAATCCTGTCTGCTCGTGCGACTACACGCTCCTGAAGACTACTCAATCTCTGTCGAATTGTACAGGATTGCGCGCTTGACCTCTTCGATGGCGTCGGTGACGCGAATGCCGCGCGGGCACGCCTCCGTGCAGTTGAAGATGGTCCGGCAGCGCCAGACACCCGTGCGATCGCTCAGGATGTTCATGCGCTCGGCGGCGCCACGGTCGCGGCTATCGAAGATGAACCGGTGCGCGTTGACGATGGATGCCGGACCAACCCACTCGGCATTCGCCCAGATGGAGGGACATGACCCCGTGCAGGCGCCGCAGAGGATGCACTTGGTCGTGTCGTCGTAGCGCTCGCGCTGCTCCGGCGATTGGAGGCGCTCGGTGCGTGGGGCTGGCTCGTCGTTGATCAGGTAGGGCTTGACCTTCTCGTACTTGGCAAAGAAGGGATCCATATCCACGACGAGGTCGCGTATCACCGGGTAACCAAGCATCGGCTCAATCGAGATACGCGAGCCAAGATCCTGCATCAGCAGCTTGCACGCCAGCCGGTTGCGTCCATTGATGCGCATCGCATCCGACCCACAGACGCCATGCGCGCAAGAGCGGCGGTAGGTTAGCGTACCGTCCTGCTCCCATTTGATTTTGTTCAGCGTATCGAGCAGGCGGTCATTGCCCTCCACCTCGACCTGAAACTCCTGCCAGTAGGGCTCTGGTTTCACGTTCGGCTGGAATCGCTTGATCTTGACCTGCACCCTGTGTGTTCCCTGTGTGGCGGCCATTGCCAGTCCTCTTCTCTAGCACGACGAAGGCTTCTCGCCTAATATTTGCGCTCTTTCGGCTGGAACTCAGTGATGACGACGGGCTTGTAGCGCAGATCTGGCGCGCCAGGAGTCTCAGACCGATAGGCCAGCGTGTGGCTGAGGAAGTTCACATCATCGCGCTTCTCGAAGTCCGTGCGGTAGTGTGCCCCACGGCTCTCCTTGCGGGCGAGCGCCCCGGCAATGGTCGCCTCGGAACACTCGATCAGATTGCCCAGCTCGATGACCTCCATCAGCTCGGTATTGAATTCGCGCGACCGGTCCATCAGGCGGACTGAGTTGAACCGCTCCTTCAATTCGACGATCTTCGCCATCGCCTGTTGCAGGCGCTCCTCGTTGCGCACCACCCCGACGTTGTCCATCATCATATCGCGCAGTTCCGCGCGAATGTGCTCCTGCGTCTCGCCAGTTGTGCGGCTGAGCAATCCGTCGACGATCTCGGTTGCCCTGGCGTCGGGATCGCTTGGAAGCGGTGCGTATTCGGCCTCGGGCAGCCACTTGGACGCGATATGCTTTCCCGCGCGCCGCCCAAAGACGATCAGGTCCACCAGTGAGTTGGTGCCGAGGCGGTTGGCGCCATGCACCGAGACGCAAGCCACTTCGCCCGCGGCATAGAGCCCGGGCAGCACGGTGTTCTGCTCGTCCATCACGACACGCGCGTCGACATCGGTTGGGATGCCGCCCATCGCGTAGTGGGCCGTCGGCTGTATCGGCACCGGCTCGTAGTATGGCTCGACGCCGAGATAGTTGCGGGCGAAATCTGTGATGTCCGGCAGCTTGGCATCTATCTTCTCTTTGCCCAGATGCGCGACGGAGAGATAGACATAGTCTTGACCGTTGATGCCGCGCCCTTCCGCAATTTCCTGATAGATGAATCGGGAGACCATATCGCGCGGCGCCAGCTCCTCCATGGTCGGCGCGTAGCGGACGCAGAAGCGCTCGCCCTCATTATTGAGCAGATACGCGCCCTCGCCGCGCGCCGCCTCGGAGAGCAGGATGCCCACCTTATAGAGTCCCGTCGGGTGGAACTGGTACATCTCCATGTCTGCGAGCGGGATGCCGCGCTGGTATGCAACGGCCATCCCGTCCCCGGTACAGGCGAGCGCGTTACTGGTAATGCGCCAGGCGCGGCCATAGCCGCCGGTCGCCAGCACGACGGTCTTCGCATGGAACGTATGGATTGTGCCATCCCGAAGACACAGAGCAACGACGCCGCATGCCTGCCCATCGTTGATCAGCAGATCGAGCATCATATACTCATTGAAGAATCGCACCTGATTCTTCACCGATTGCTGGTACATCGTCTGCAAGATCATGTGGCCGGTGCGGTCGGCGGCATAGCACGAACGGCGTACAGGTCCTTCGCCGAAGTTGCGTGTGTGGCCGCCAAAGCGCCGTTGGTCGATCTTGCCGTCTTCGGTCCGGTTGAACGGCAACCCCCAGTGCTCCAGGTCATAGACGGCCTCGATGGCCTCGCGCGCCAGCACCTCCGCCGCGTCCTGGTCCACCAGATAGTCGCCACCTTTGACGGTGTCGAACATGTGCCACTTCCAGTGGTCTTCTTCCTGGTTGCCGAGCGCTGCCGCCACGCCTCCCTGTGCCGCTCCCGTATGGGAGCGTGTCGGGTAGAGCTTGCTGATGACCGCGATGCTCGCGCCCTGGGCCAGTTGCATGGCCGACATCAGACCCGCCCCACCCGCGCCGACGATCACGACATCGAACTTATGGTAATTCATGGAAAGTCTCCTGACCGCCCAGACACGCTGAATTCAGCATTGCGCTCCCGCGCTAGTGACCCAGCATGCTCAGGATGGATTGGGCTATGTTCATATTCCGGTGGAAGGTGATAATGGTCATCATGCCGAGCAGCCAGAAGCTGATGGCGATGACGAACAGGCCCGAGACGACCGCGACACGCCAGCCCCGCGAGCTGATGTAGTCGTCGCAGACGATGCGCAGGCCATTCAATCCGTGGAACAGCGCGAGCGTCAACAGCAACAGGTCGTAGCCGCGCCAGAACGGATTGTCATAACGGTTGGCAACAAAATCATACACCGTCTCAGAGACATCGGTGGAGACGTGCATGAGGATCAGATGGATGATTGCCAGAAACACTAGCGCAACGCCACTGACACGAAAGAACCACCAGGAAAACGTCTCGAACGCGTTGCCTCCGCTGGGTCGGGAGGTCGCCCCGTAACTCGTGATCTTCGGGCCTTCTTGTACCTTGATAGCCATTCTCTCTACTCCTCTTGCGTGATAGCTCGTCTCAGCTCGTCTACATCGGGGTCATGCTGCAGGAACCCTGCGGGCAGACGCCAAAAATGGGGGCGACGACGAAATAGGCCATCGGCAGGAAACAGAGAATGGTTACCACGAGCACGATGTAGAACATCTGGCTCTGATACTTGTAGCCTGCTGCCCAGAAGTCAATCAGGATGATACGGATGCCGTTGAAGGCGTGAAACAGGACCGCGCCAATCAATGCAAGGGAGACGAGTCGGATGGGCCAAAGGCTGAAGATTCCGATAGCGTCATTATAAATCGTCGGACCGAAGCCAATCAGCGTGATGTCCACGATATGGACTAGCAAGAAGAGCAAGATGGCCAGGCCCGTCACACGATGAAGCAACCAGGACCATTGGCCCGACTGACCTCTGTACATACGGTGCGACTCCTCCAGGGGAAAGCTCTCAGTCAACAACGAAACGCGCGCTCCCAACGCTTTTCGGGAGATGATGCCACCGGGCGCTGAGACGGGGAAGGCAGGTACACACAACACGCGGATGATGGGTTCGCATAGAAGTAGTCCACAGCCCGCAGGAAAACCGATCCCGGTAACCTGGCGAGGCGTCGTACCGCATCATTGCTCCTGCCGGACTCCATCGTCGCGGTTGCGGATATCATACACCCTACTGTTGATTATACGCGCCTGGGTGCAGCCCAACAACAGACGGCCCTTCGCGGTCGGTCAGCGGGCCAGTTCGTAGAGTGGTCGCAAGGTGACTCCGGCAGCCCGCAATGCCTCGCGGACTGCTGCCGCGATGCCAGCCGCACCGGGAGTATCGCTGTGGACGCATATTGTCTGTGGACGCAGGTGAAGGAGTTGGCCATCGATGGCCGGTAGCGTTCCCGTGTGGATCAGCGTGACGGCGCGCTCTGCAGCCCCGGCGGGATCACTGAGAAGCGCGTGGGGATGTGTTCGCGAAATTAGCCTCCCCGCGGCGTCGTAGCCACGGTCGGCAAACGCCTCTTCCGCGACCCGCAATCCAGCCGCCCTTGCAATCTCTACTATAGGCGAGCCTGCCCGCGCCACCAGCACGAGCTCTGGATTGAACGCGCGCACCGCCCGCACGATCGCCGCGGCTGGCTCCTCAGCCTCTGCGGCAACGTTGTACAGCGCGCCATGTGGCTTGACATGCCTGAGTGCGACGCCAGCGCCGCGCGCCATTGCATCGAGTGCGCCAAGCTGCATCAATGTCCACGCCTCCACCTCGTCTGGTGCGAGCGGCATCACACGCCGACCGAAGCCATGCAAGTCGGGATATCCAGGGTGTGCGCCCGCTGCCACGTTGTGCTGTTTTGCCAGGAGCAGCGTGCGCCGCATCACCAGCGGATCACCCGCATGAGCGCCACAAGCGATATTGACCGAGGTCATCAAGGGGATGAGCGCCTCATCGTCGCCCATAGGCCACGGCCCAAACGACTCGCCAGCATCGCAGTTGAGGTCGATTGCCTGAAGTGCGGCATCACTGTCCACCATTCTTGTCTTCCTTTCGCTCGCTCAGCATGAGGTCTGCGTCCTCGCTCCACTCCGCAAAGCCGCCGAGGAGTCGCGCGGGCGAGGGCTGGCTCAGGACGCGCGCAATCTCGCTGGCGCGGTGGCGCAACGCGGCCAGTGCCTCGTCTGGTGAGGTGAGGCGAAACCCGAGGCTGTCTCCCGGGCGAAGCTGGCCGATGCGCCAGAGGTCCGCGCTGATGACGACAGCAGGCACGCGATAGCCGCCGGTTGCCTGTGCATCGGCGAGCAACAATACCGGCTCGCCATCCGGGGGAAGCTGCACCGCGCCCCGTGGCAGCCCTTCTGAGACCACCTGACCGCCATCCAGGTTGGGGCCATCCATCCGGCGGAGCCGGACGCCGACACGATCGGAGCGCGCATCAACCGTGAAGCTGGCGCGCAGCAGTGCATCCAGCGTGCCAGGAGCAATCTCGCTCTGTGGGCCAGGTAGAATCCGAAGCGTCCATGTGCCGCTGATCGGCAGGCGATATGTGAGATCCTGTGGCAAGATGCACCCCGCAGCGCCAGCCGTGTTAGTGTCGTCGTGACCGCGATGGAGCACATCGCCCGGACGAAGCGGACGTCCATCCAGCCCGCCGAGGCCCGCGCGCAGGTCGGTCGCGCGGCTTCCCATTACTCGCGGAACGGCGACACCACCCACGACGCAGATGTAGACCCGCATGCCTGCCGATATCGCCCCTATATCCAGCACGTCGCCCGCCGACAACGCGAAGGTCATATCGCTCGCGACGCGTCGCCCGTTGAGCCGTACGGCACACGTTCCGCCGACAACGGCCACAATGCCTGGTGCGAGCGCCTCGAAGCTGGCGTTGCCGCCCGTGACTTCCAGCGCGGCAGCATCGGCGCAATTGCCCAGCAGCGCGTTCCCCAGCGCGAGTGCGTCGGGGTCGGCTGCGCCAGACATTGAGACGCCATACCGGGCGTACCCTTGCCGGCCGCTATCCTGGATCGTCGTCTGTATGCCCGGCTGCACCACCCGCAGCCACGGCATGCCCGCGTACGTAGCCGCCGTATCGCTCATCGGGCGCTTCCCGGCTGCTGGCGTCGTGGATTGCCTATCGGCGCCGGACGAGGCATAGAATCGCACACGGTCGCCCGGTTGGAGGAGCGATGGGGGTTCGCGATTCGGGTCGAAGAGTTGCGTGGAGGTGCGCCCCACAATGCGCCAGCCACCGGGGCTTTCGACAGGATAGATGCCTGCCTGATGCTCGGCAATGGCGACGCTCCCTGCTGGAATGCGCGTCCTGGGTGTAGCCAGCCGTGGAACCGCAAGTTCCGCTGGCAAGCCCGTGAGATAGGGGTAGCCTGCCAGAAAGCCAAGAAACGCCACACGATACGTGGCTGCTGTATGGCGACGGATGACTTCCGCAGGGGTGAGCCCAAGGAGTTGGGCAACCTCATCGAGGTCGGGGCCAGCATCTCCGCCGTAACAAACCGGGATGCGGACAAGACGGCCCCGTGGCATCGCGCGGGATGTCGCCTTGCCCAGCAACGTCCCCAGATGGGCGGCCATTGCCGTAGGTTCGATGACGAGCGGATCAAAACGTACCAGCACCGAGGTATATGCTGGAATGACGTCAACCAGCCCAGGGGGCGAGGCAGCGTCGAGTGCCGCAGCCAGCGCCAGCACGTTGCGGCTCGTTGTGGGGCTGGGATGGCTGCCCAGCCGTACGAGACACGCCGCATCGCCCACCGTCACGATCTGCGCTGCTCTCGCCTGCTGCATCGAGAACGCTCCACTTCTCACTGGCTGCCACAGCGACAGTATGGCACATCGGCATGTTTTCCGGTCTCGCCGTGCCTATGCGAGATGAGGCTCCGACGCAGGCGGGTCTTTCCTCGTGTATCTGTTACATCCGGTAGCGTAGTTCGCGCCATCTGTGCTGCCAATGCCACCTGATGGCATGCTTGATGCTGACGAATAGGCTGAGCTCACGAGGCGGTAAGTCCGGCAATGTGTGTTGCCCATCTCATCGATGAACACATCCAGCAGAGCGCGATAGAAGCGATCCACGAGGCATAGGCTGGAATGGTCGCTCGATGGATGCTGAGCCCAGATAGCGGAGCCAACAGGAGTCAACAGGAGGAGCGGACAGTGGACGTCAATACCATCGATACCGTGACCATCGCGCAGGGCGACCAGGCGTCAGTGCCGCCACTCATCGTCGAGAAGCTGGCAAAGCTCAACCAGATCACTGATGAGGTTCTGGCGAGCTTCCCCTACGTACAACATGTCCATGGTGAGCGTCGTTTTTCGTCGTTCCCCGTCGAGGCGACGGTTCGTTATCTCCACGCGCTTTGGATGTGTGATTGCAAGGATATGTTGCTCAGTGTGCTGAACCTGGGACGCCGCAGGAAGGGAACCAACGACCGATTCGAACGCTACGAAGGGCAGCGCGCGCTGGAGCTGCTCTGCGAGTGGCAGGAGGGGCAAACCGCCAATGTCATTTCGTTTCTCGAATTGAAGCTCAATTACGCGCCTTTCAGCCAGATCACCCAGAACCTCGATGAAGCGGTCGCGCGTGGCGATAGCGCGGTCGCGCGCCGTCTTACCCACGGACGGAATAAATTGCTCAACCGGACGCACAATCTCGTCGCGGCCTTGCGTGGAATCGTTACTGTGCCACCAGAGCAACTCACGATGGAGGTGCGGGCGGCATGCCAGCGCTTCGGCCATACTGTCGAGCAATGCAATGAGCAACTCACCGAGATGAAGTCGCCGCTCTACATGTACGTACCGCATCCAGCACTGGCTCGCTGCAATATGCTCCTGATGAACGCTCTGGGCGTGCAAATCACCGATAACCCCGCGGATCGTCCGGGGCGGAGAACGCCACGTGTGCAGCGGCCAGTCATGCCGGAACCCGGCTATGCCGAGCATGTGGTTACCAATGCGATAACCATGGTCCACGGCTTCCCGCTGCAACTCTAGCAAGCGAGCATGGGGCATGCCGGGCGTTGTCGCTGCCTCCATCTCGGATTCATGAGACCGCGCCCGGCGACGTGAGCATCGGGACTGGCGAGATGAGGCCCTGTGCGGAGACCTGAGCGTCCGGATCGCGCCAGCATCCCCTATCAACCGCGTCTAGAATGTGACCAGCGACGTGGAATGCAGCGGCTGGCATGCTGAGGCGCCGTGCCCGTGCGCGCAGATCGCGCAGGAGTTCTTCATCCATGGAGAGTAGCCGCCGCACCGCCGCCGCAACCTCTTCTGGTCGCCGGGTAAGCTCACCAACACCGTTCCGCGCCAGATAGTTGACATTGCCGCTCTCCTGCCCTTCGATCACGCTGGAGAGAATAATGGGCAGCCCGGATGCCAGCGACTCCGCGATGGTGACTGAGCCGGCTTTAGTGATTACCACATCGGCGGCACGCATTAGGTCTGGTATGTTGTGCGCAAAGCCGAAGATTTTGTGCGGCATGCTCCAGCGATGTTGCAGCGCGTTCAGGCGCTTCACCAGGGAATGATTATTCCCCGCCACGATCACCATCTGGACCGGCAGGTGCGACTCCGCTAGGTGCTGCGCAATCATATCGAGCCTGCCCACGCCTTCCCCGCCTCCCATCACGAGCACAGTAAATCGATTTGGGTGCAGGCCCATAGAGAGTCGCAGCGCCTCGCGCACAGCTGCCCCTGGCTGTGCTCCGTAGCTGGGGTGAATGGGCAGCCCCGAAACACGCAACTGGTCTGCACGCATCCCCCGGCGAACCATCTCATCGCGTACTGCGACCGTCGGCACGAAGCACTGGTCGACATCGGGCAGAATCCACGACTGATGGATGCTCGCCAGATCGGTAACGACGGAGAACAGCGGAATATCATACGCGTTCCGCCGCAACGCCTGGAGCATTGGCCGGGCGAGCAGACTATGAACGCAGACGACAACAGCCGGTTGGGTCGCTTCGATAAGCCGGTTGAGGCGGTCCCGCAGGAACTGGTAAGCCAGCCTGCCGCTGAGGTCGCAGACGCGGGCAGAGTCTGTGAGACGATATATCTCAGCGAAGAGGGGCGGTGTGCGGCGCGTCATTGGTCCGTAGAGGTCTAATAGTCTGCCGAGAGGGTGCTGGAGCAGTGGATTCTGCAAGGTGGTTTCCCACGCGCTCTCCCATGTGGAAACGTCGGGCGTGAGCCGGTGTAAGGCGCTGTCTATCGCATAGGCGACACTCCGATGGCCACTGCCTGTGTCGGCATACAGAATCAACACGTTGGGACGCGGCTGGAAGCTCATGAATCCTCTTATCCAATCAGGTGGGGGCAGCCACAGTAATATGCTGGTACGCCGTGCGCATATCAACAGCCCTCCAACGGAGCAGCCGAACGGTAGCAGGCGCGAACAGTAATGTCAAGACCACAGAGAATGTGCGCGATAGATGAAGCTGGAGCCTTCATGATGAGCATGTGGTGTCACCGGAAGGCTTCAGCGAAGCCCACATATCGCGCATCGCGGAGCGCCAGTCCATGCCATGCACGACAGCAAGCGCGATCAGAACGCGTGGCAGGGCCGCCGCGTCTTCGAGAACGAGATAGCGTGGTTCCCACTCTGGCTGAAACTTTTGCTTGAAGAAGTAGAGCGAGCGGTAATTGCCCAACAGCAGTCCGCGCCGGTGCAGGTAAGCGGCGCTGCGCTGAAGCAGCCGGGCCGAGGACGAGATACGCCAGCGGGGGGGCGCTACGAACTTGTTGATCGCCTGCAGCTCCTCGCCCAGGCCCGCTAATGGCGCAAGGCTGAGCGACATAGTGCTGTACCCACGCGCCCGTGCCCAATCTATCGACTCCGCAATCAGATATTCCATCGTTCCAGGGATCATGCGCGGCTCGCGTCGCATATTGTCCAGCGTCCAGCCGTTTCCCCTATAGAGCGGCGTCCAGGTGAGAAATGCCAGCACCTCACCTTCCGCGTTCTGGGCGACAGCCGTGAGCAGATCAGGCGACCAGTCAGCGGGAAATCGCCCCATGCTGAATCCCATCTGCGTGTACGTGTGCCGCTCCTGTAGCCAGGCTGTGCTGACCCGCTTCATGCCCGCGAGTAACGTTTCTGGGATCGATTCGCCCTGCCATATGGAGATGGTGACGTTGTCGCGCCGGGCGCGGGCGATAGCATGGCGGACCGGCGCGCCGATCTTTCCCTGCACGGTAAAACGGCTTGTGTCGACAATCGCTTCTTCGCCAATCTTGATGGCATGGATACCTCTCTGGGAGAAGTGCATGAGTGTGGCTGGGCTTGCCTGGTATATGGCGAGCGCCCAATCTTGACGGCGGCAGAAATCGTGGAACCCGGCGATGAGATCCGCCAGTTCGTCGTCGTGCCCCACAGGATCGCCCAGAACCACCGCAACACCTCGGTAAACGCGATAGGCGAGAAATGCCTGGCCAGAGGCAGCCCAGAAGTAGGTCATGTGCGGCCCAAGGGTATAGTGGGCAAGGCTGTTCTTGCCGTATCGGGTTACCACGCTACGGGCGCGTGCTAGCTCGATGTCGTGGGCCGCTTCGCGTGGCAGAACGGGGCGGAGTATCTCTACGACGCCGAGTCCCAGTAGGATAAATGCACCAACATGCGCCACAAAGAGCAGGCCGTATGGGTGGGGAGCCAGGGTACGAAGCAGGGAATAGATGATGACGTGTCCATAGAGTATCGCGCAACCCGCCAACAGCGCCGCATAGCCTCGGACCAGGGCCAGCGGATCGCTGCGCGCCCGGAAGAGCGGCGCAAGAATCATAAACGTCAGAAAGAGTCCAAGGATTAGCGGGAAGAGCGACCGCATACTCCGGCTCTCCAGCGAGAATGCGCCCAGCATTGCGAGCAAACTCACCGAGAGGAGCCAGGCCTGACGCTTGCCACGGAAGAGCGCCCGCGCAACGACCAGCACCAACAGCCACACCACAATACCGCTGAGGCGGCCCAGCCCAAGCATAGCGGTCGGGGCCCACGGCTTCACCAAAATGCCCGCAAGCACTCCAGCGCCGGCAAGCGCGAGCAGGATGGCTGCTGGAAGATAACGCCCGGCTCTCCGTAATGGCAGCCAGGGAACTCTCCGTAACAACGTTTGCATGAGTTGGCCCTCGTTTGCGGTAGACATCGCTATCGCATTGCCTGGTTTGCTAAGGTGACTGACATCTTCGTTCAACTGGGATGTGTCGCGGCATGCCTGCCTGGCAGCGGTGGTTCTAGGAGTGGCAGCGCCGTGGTGAACTGCGTGCTCCAGGTCCACCAGGAGTGGGTACCGTTCATCGAGATCAACTCCGCCCGGGCGCCAAGCCGCTTTAACTCCTGATAGAACGACAAGCCTGTCTGGTAATATCCATGATCCTGCCTGGATACTCCGATGTAGAAATGGATCGATCGTACGGCGCTGATTCCCTCAGGTGTCGTGACGAATTCGGCGGGACTATTCAAGCGATGAATGCTATCGTTCAGCGGGCCTGAGCCAAACACGGGACTCTTGACCGCGCGATAGAATCCGCCCAGGCTCAGCACAGCGCCAAATTCGTCAGGATGATGCAGCGCGATATTCGTCGCCCCATACCCCCCATCGGAAAGACCCGCCAGTGTACGACCCGCCGGGCTGGCGATGGTCCGGTAATGCGCGTCAATGTAGGTGACGAGATCGTGGGCGATGGCATCTTCCATGCGCTGGCGTCCATTCGCGCTATTCGCCCACTCAGAGAACTTGTACAGAGGACCTCCTCCGTCTGGTGCCACGAGGATGGTCTCACGGGCCTTATCGAGGGCGAATAGATCGTTTGCGGTGACATCGGCATGTCCACCCTCAAACCAGTTGGACATGGCACCTGGGGCACCATGAAGCAGATAGATGACGGGATACCGTTGCGAGGGCGCGCTGAAATAGGAAGGCGGCAAGTAGATGAGGAACTGCCGCATCCGGCCACCAAGGGCAGTACTCTTATACGTGCCTGACCTGACGACACCGTGTGCGATAGCTACTTGAACCGGCTGGTAGATAGGGGCGCTGGTGCCATAGGTGAGGATGGCTCCTACATTGGCAGCGGCCAGCACGAGCGCCGCGGACAGCGCTCCCGCAAGGAGCAGCCGGGGAAGCGCGGCCCGCACACGGCGCACATCGCCTATATTTTTCGGCTGTGTAGCGGCGCCTTGAGCTACTCGCGCGGATACGAATCTCACGAGGATGACAAATGGCCCGATGGCAAGCTCTCCACATGCCTGCCCAAGCACCGCTCCCGCTCCTGTGGCGATTATTCCCACGCTCAACAGAGCCGCGACGATGCCAACCAGTGCGCCAGGAACGAGGCGCTGCGTGATGCCTCCGGCTGAGGCAACCGGCTGCTGTGCCTGGGCGATGTATGGTATCAGGTAGGCGATGGTGTAGTACAATAGTCCACCGAGCCACGCCATCATCCGGCTGCGCAGTGCGAAGCCAGCGGCCAGGCTTCCCACAAGCGCCGTGAGCGCGTATTGCAGGAAGCTGGCCCTCTCGGCATCGAAACCAAGCGCGCTCGCCTCATCTCCGATTGCCCGCGAGATGCCCAGGCTCGCCAGAACGACACAGAGAAGGAGCGCGGCTGCGACGCCGGCGACTACGCGCGCACCTGGCCGCGGACTTCGCCTCCGCCGGTTCGGGCCGTTTGGGTCTGGGAGGCTGAGTGTGTGGATCTCGCGTTGCGCCTGGATGGTTGGGGATGTGCGCGGCACTTGGCTCCTCCGCGTCTGGTACGCGCCACCGTCGCCTGCATGGCGGGAACTGACTCGATTGGCGTTCTTGCGGCGGATTGTGGCGCTGCTCATAGTGCGCTCGATTCCAGTCATCCTCACCTTGCCTGAATTTCCCTGATGTGTTAGAAGTGGGTATCAGGATGGGGCAGTCTGCGAGACCATCTGGTATTCTAATCAATACTACGTATAAATGCAAGTACAATTACCTAGGACATTTGGCGTACGACACGCGCTGTAGTGCTGGCAGGGCGATTGGTGTGACGCTTGTTAGAGGACGTGGGTTGCCTAAAGGGCCTCGTTCGGCGCGTGGAATCACGCCCAATTCACGAGGTGGGGTGATTCTGTGCCTCGCTTGGGCTGGCCGCGCGAGTTATGTGTGGTGCGATGGTCAGGAGCACCGGGGAATCCAGGGGAAAGCGACAACGCCGGGCAAGTGTCGTCGTTGACACTAACCCGGCGTCAGATGCTGAAGCGGTAATTTAGCGACTGCGCGAGCCGATGCCCCGGCCACCGGTCAGCACATGAACGATCAGCAGCAAGACGATTGCGCCGATCAGCGCGGTCACGAACGTCCAGAAGATGTTCGTGACGGTAATGTCGAACAGCCCCAGAATGAAGCCGCCGAGCAATCCACCGAGAATGCCCACAATGATATTGCCGAGGCAACCTAGACGATTGCCTTGAACTAACTGATCGGCGATAGCTCCTGCGATGCCACCAATGACGATCCAGACGATCCAGCCCCAGATGACACCGAGGACGCTTGCCATAACGAATGGAACTACTGTTGCCAGCATGGTCGTACCTCCTGGGATAGCGCCATGCCGTGTCACTCACAGAACGGCGCGTGCTCTGTGGCGCTATCTCCTCTTGAGTTACGCAAGACCAGTGCCAGCGGGCGCTCAGCAAAATTGCGCAGATATGCTCATATGCTTGGCGCCCACGTTTCACTTTCCGCCTGAGGCGGCCCGGTGGCGAAGCCGTCGCCCGAAATAGAACGTCCCAAAGATCAGCAGCGCTCCAAGCGATAGAGCGGTGTTCCAGGCGGGCGGATCAAACGGGTGCCGTGTTGTGGCATTCAGGAGCAACAGCAATTGATTGAAGCTCCAGAGGGCCAGCGAGTAGATCCACGCGGTCAGCAGCGCAATAAATGAGACCAGTCCCAGGAAGCGGAATGTGTTGTCCGCGATGCGTCCATGGAAGACGACCAGCGCGAGGGCGATGACGATGCTGACGGCTGCGACAAACGTCCAGGGAATCAGCGCCACAACCAGCGTGATTTCGTCACTGAAGGCCTTGGAACTGTGGAAGTAGGTCTGGATGCGCGTCGCTGCCTGAGCGACGGCGGCTATGCCCAGAAAGATGAGCGGCGGCCACAGCACATTGCGCAGCGGCAGCAGCAGACTCTCCGACGCCACCTCAGCCACGGCTGCCGTGCCCCCGCTATCGCTCCCGCCGCCACGATTCAGCGCGGCGAGCAGGGTATCAAGCAGTGTGCGGGAGACATGCTCAGAGATCGCCTCCGTGCTGGATTCTTGTCGGTTGGCATGCGGTGCGAGTGGCTGGCTATCACCTGGCTTGCGAGCGAGACCGCCCATCGCTCCCAGACCGCTGATGGCGCCCGCCAGAGCCAGCACGATCAACCCGGTCGGCAGCGCAATCAGCGCGAAAATCGTGTCGATGAACGTAAGCGTTGGCGGGTCGGCTTTTGTGAGCCCGGGAGGTGTGCACGCGCCCAACGGCCACGAGACAGTGCAGCCATTCACGACGATTGACTGGTTCGTCAGATGCCAGAACGTGCCGACCACATCTGCCCGGAAGACGACCGCCAGAACGGCGCAGAGCAGCGCGCCCGCCAGCAGGTCGCCTGCCACAAGCTGCTGCATGCCGGGGAGGGACTTCTTGTCGAATGTCTCGCCCAGGCCGATGTCAACGCGTCGGCTCGGCGGCAGGCCACGAGCGCGGCGCAGCCAGCGGTTGCCCGAATCGAGCGCGTAGACGCCCAGACCGCCAAAGTTCAGCACGGTATAAAACCATGGGCTAGAGACCAGTTGTTCGACCGCGACCCGCAGATGGAAGAGTTGTTCGAGCAATGCGTTGAGCAGCTCGCCAAACGGGATGCCGTAGAAAAAGGTAATGAGCACGATGATGATGGCTATGACCGTGACGGCGATGACGGCGAAGCGGTAGAGTGTCACCGATTTGTCGCGCAGAACGGCTGCTTCCAGCGTCAGTACCAGCAGGCAGAGCCAGAGATACAGTATCCACGGCTGGCGGAAGATCATGTCGTACGGAGTGGTGCTTTGTGGCAAGCCCAAAAACCCGTTCAGCCCGAGTACCACCACCCCGCTCAAGCCCAGCGCGACGATGAACGCTATCGGGAAATGCACCAGAAAGGTGTGCCGCTCTTCGTCGTAGACATCGGTAATGGCGTGGCGTGCAGCTCCTACCTCTCCCGAACTTCCCTCCATACTTCCTCCCTCTGCACAATAGTTCCTGTGTTCTTCCTGGCGAGTTGCGTGCCCATTGGGGCTCACTACCTCGTCGTTATGTACAGCGACTGTCTGCCGCAATTCCGATGCCGTTATCTGGCGGCCTGTCCCTCGACATCGCTGCATGCTCTGTTCTGCTTGCGTCGAGTATAGCCTAAGCAGGCCACGATTGGGGCGATTTGCTGGTGAGACGGGTGAAACATGATATGCTGCCCGGGGCAGCCACGAAGCGGTGTGGCTGCGGGCGGACTCACAGGAATGGGGAGGCATCGGGGCATGTATCTCAAGCGGCTTGAGCTCCATGGATTCAAGAGCTTTGCCCCGCGCACCGTGCTGGAGTTCAGCCCAGGCATCACCACGATCGTTGGGCCGAATGGGAGCGGTAAGTCGAACGTGGCGGACTCGATCCGCTGGGTACTCGGCGAGCAAAGTATGCGTCTCCTACGGGGCAAGCGCAGTGATGATGTGATCTTTGCCGGGGGTCAGGGGCGATCGACCGCGCAGATGGCCGAAGTGGGTCTTGTGCTGGATAATAGCGCGGGTTGGCTGCCATCTGAGTATGCCGAGGTGACGGTGGCGCGGCGAAGCTTCCGTTCGGGTGACAGTGAGTATTTGACGAATGGGCAGCGGGTTCGCTTGAAAGATGTGTTGCTCCTGCTGGCCCAGGCCCGCATCGGCCATGACTCATACACGGTGATTGGTCAGGGGCAGATCGACCAGGCATTGAGCCTGCGCGCTGAGGAACGCCGCGGACTCTTCGAAGATGCGGCGGGTATCCGCCAGTTTCAGGCGCAACGTACCGAGGCAGAACAGAAGCTGAACCTGACACAGAGCAATCTTGCCCGCCTGCGCGATATCCTCGGCGAGATCGAGCCGCGCCTCGCGCCTCTGGCCGAACAGGCACGACGTGCCCGCGAATTCGCTGGCGCACACGAGGACCTCACGCGCCTGCTGCGCCTGTGGTACCGGTGCCAGTGGGCCGATTTGCATACCGCCAGTGCCGCCGCCGATGACGCCGAGCGCGATTTTTCCGCGCACATCGAGCAGCTTCAGGCGTTGCTGGCCGAGCAGGACGAGCGGATTGCGGCACTGCGGCAGGAGCGCGAAGGACTGTTGGGACAGATCGCCCAACTGCGCCGGGAGCGTGGGGCCGCGATGGATGCCTTGCAGACGGCTGAGCGCGAGCTTGCGGTGGCACGTGAGCGAGTGGCGAGTGTGGAACAGCAGCAACGCGATACCAGTATTGAACAGGAGCAGCAAGAAGAGGCGCTCCTCGCGGGGCGAGCTCATGTTGAGGCGCTGGAAGCGCAGGTCTCGCTGGCAGGCGAAACCGCCGATGCGACAGCTCTCAGGCTGGAGGGCTTCGAGCGCGCTGGTCATGCCGCTCGCCAGGAGCAGGAGCGTGAAGAGGCACGATTGCGTGCCGCGCAGCGTGATGTCATTCAGGTGCAGGCGCGCCTGGGCGCGGCACAGACGGAACTCTCACGGCTGCAGCGCCAGCTCGCCGAGCGCAATCACACGCTCGATGCCAGGCGCGAGTCGGTGGCGGAGCTTCGGCGCAAGCTAGAAACGGCGGAACAGACACTGGCAGCGCGCCGGAAGGACTTCGAGCAGGCGCGCGAGGTGGTTGAGGCGCTGGTCGGCCAGCGGGAGCACCTGAGCCACGAGATTGCCGGGGCGCAACTGGAATTGGAGCGGCTGCGTGCGGCGATAGGTGACAGCGAACGCGAGCGGCGGGCCAGGGCGGATCGCCTGGCGCTGCTCGAAGAGTGGCGCCGCAATATGGAAGGGTTCAGCGAGGGGCTACGGACGCTGCTTCAGTCCACGGACGCGGACACGCCTCAGGTGATCGGCGTGGTCTCGCAGTTGATCAGCGCTCCTGATGGCCTGGAGGCAGCGCTGGAAGCGGCGTTGGGCAGCTTCCTGCACGCGGCGGTTCTATCTACCCGTCGGGACACGCAGAGGGCGGCGCGCTGGCTGCGCGAGCGAGGCGGCGGCCGGGCGACGATGCTCTGGCTCGATGAATCTGAAGCACAGCGCGCAATACCTGATATGCCGAAGGCCGACGGCAAGCGGTTCTATGGCTTCGTCCGCGACGCGCTGGAGTGCGCCCCGGAACTCCGAGGCGCTTTGGCACGAGTGCTCAAGGATGCATACATCGTCCGCGATCTGGCAGTCGTGACGACCCAGTGGGGCGAGCAACCACCGCCAGTGCCCCTCGTGACGCTCGACGGTGAAGTGATCCATCCACACGGCTGGATGCGAGGCGGCTCCCGCATCTCTACCTCAACATCACCGGGCACTGGTGGAAGCGAGGCAAGCCTGCTGGCGCGTGAGCGTGAGCTGCGCGAGCTTCCGGGCGAGATCGAGCGGCTGACCAACCTTGTGGCTGAGACGCGCGAGGAGCATGACCGTGCATCCCTTCTCCAGCAGGAGCGCAGACAGCAGGGGGAGCAACTTGGCAGTGAGCTTCAGCGTGCCGAAGAAAACGCGCAGGAAATCGCGCGCACAGTGACAGCGCTGCAGCGCGATTTCGAGCGCACCCAGAGCGAGGTCCATGTTGGCGAGTCGGTTGCTGATCAGCTTGCTAGCGAAGTGAAGGGCATCGAACAGGAGATCGCGGCAACTGGTGAGCGTGTGGCCGAGCAGGAGCGCGCTCAGCGAGAGGCGACGGAGCGCATCGAAGACATCCAGGCCGTGATGGATGACATGGTAGAGCGCAACCGGGCGCAGCAGGACGAATTGACGCAGGCGCGCACGACGCTGGCGCTTCAACAACAGGAAGTGCGTGTGGTGACACAGCGCCTGGAACAGGTGCGCGGTCAGGTGCGCGAGCTGGAGACGCAGTTGGCCCGCCGCGCCGCCCGTATACAGGCACTCGCAAGCCAGCAACGTGAATTGACCGATCTCATCGCCAGTCAGGAGTCCACGATTGCCGAAACCCGCGAGCGCGCGCAGTCGCTGGGGGAGCAATTGCGGGCTATGGATACGCACCAGAGTGAGCTAGAACAGCAGGCGCTCAACCTGGAACGCGGGCAAAACGCCGAGCGACAAGAGTTGGCCCGGCTTGAGGTGGAGTATCGCCGCGTCATGGTCGAAGCGCAGCGCGCGCGCGACGCCATCGAGACCCTGGTACAGCAGTTCCGTGAAGACCTCGCGGGAGACGAAGACGAGAGCGACCCGCAGGCACAGCTCGACGGATTGGCCGATGACCACAGCGCCGAGAACGAGGCGCTCTCACCCGAGGAGATGACCAAGCTGCGGCGCCAGATAGACCAGCTTCGCACGCGAATCAAGAACCTCGGTGGCTACGATCCCGATGCGCCGCAGGCCTACGAGGAGCTAAAGACGCGCTATGACTTCCTCTCAAGCCAGATACGTGATATGGAACAGGCATCCGCAAACCTCCGCACGATCATCGTCGAGCTGGACGCCACCATGCGGCGGCAGTTCGAGGAAACATTTCAGGTGGTCAACGAGCGGTTCCAGCAGCATTTCACCACGCTCTTTCGCGGCGGTTCGGCGCGGCTGGAGTTGACGGCGCCACGGCGCGACCCAGCCGAGGATGACGAGGAGGCCGAAGAACGCGTTGCCCCGAAGCGGCCCGGATTCGGCGGTGTCGAGGTGTTTGTGCAGATTCCCGGCAAGAAAGTTCAGGACCTCTCCCTGCTCTCTGGGGGCGAGCGAGCTATGGTCTCAGCCGCTCTGCTCTTTGCCCTGCTCGAAACGAATCCGCCGCCGTTTTGTCTCCTCGACGAGGTAGACGCGGCGCTCGATGAGGCGAACGTCGTGCGGTTCTGCGAGATTCTACAGACTCTGGCCGAGCGCACGCAATTCATCGTCATCACCCATAACCGTGTGACGATGACGCATGCCGACGCGATTTATGGCGTCTCGATGGGTGGTGATAGCGTATCGCGTGTTCTGTCGATGAAACTGGCGGAAGTCCCGGTAACGCAGTAGACCCAGGCACGCGCGGCGGCGGCTGATGTGGTGCGAGAGCGTGCGAGACTATGTCACTGAGGGGTAGGTAGCAGCGGTGAGAGTGCGACGAGCAGGGCGGTATGGAGCGCGTTCAGAGTGGTTGAACAGGCTGGTGAGGTGGTTGGAGCGCGGCGCGGTGCTCGTCGCTTTGTGTCTTTCCGTCGTTGCGTACATAGTCCCAACGGGACCGTCAGCGCTGGCGCGGCCACTGGCAGATAGCATGCTGTATGCGCAGAAGCCATGCACGCCTGTCTATGCCAGCCCGGATACCCACTCGACGCTGTTGACACAGTTATTACCCGGCACCGATGTGAAGTCGCTTGGCGAGGTGAGCGCTGGCGCGCAACGCTGGGCGCATGTCTCGATCTGGAGCGGAATCGACGGCTACATTCCCTCCGCTCAAGTGTCAGCCACGTTCCCCGCGGGTGTCCGCGATAATGGCTGTGACTATCCCGGCCTGCCCCCAGCGCTCTCGAGTCCGCTGCCGACCGACCGCGGGCCATTTCCGCTCAAAGGACGCGCGTTCGTGACGATGCCTGCCACGGTTGTGTCGAGTCCGGGCGAGCAGTCCATGCCGGTTGCGACGCTTTCGACCGGCACCGCGGTGACATATTCCGCCTGGGCAAGCGACGCCGATGGCAGCCCGTGGTACATGGTTACGACGCCCAAGGGATCCGGGTGGATTTGGGGCGGCAACATCCGCATGGATCTGCCCGACCCCGCGACGCATACCGTGAACGGGCAGCCAATCTGGGCGAAGATGGCGGGCAAGGGCATGTATGGCACGAATTACCTCGTCCATCACTCCGACGTCAATGCGCTGGTGCAGGCGGCGAAAAAGGCCGGGATTACCCATATTTACACTGAAGTCGCCATCACCCGGTTCGGCTTCTACGCGCAGAACTCGCTGGACCGTCTGCTCCCTGTCGCCCATAAAGCTGGCTTGACAGTGATCGCCTGGATATACACCAATCTCGACAACGTCGGTGATGATGCGCGCATGACCAAACTCGTCGCCGACTACCACACGCCGTCCGGCGATCGCCCCGATGGTCTGTTGATGGACATCGAGGAGGTGACGAATGGCGCCAGCGTCTATACCTACGGCCAGCTTGCGCGTGCCATACTCGGCCCGAACGAGCTGCTCGTCGCCTCGGTTTTCCATCCATTCGCGCGTCCCGGCTATCCTTACGCGGCGATTGCGGCCAGCTTCAACGTCATTGCTCCGATGGATTACTGGCACAGCCGCAAGGACCGGCAATACGACGATGAAGCCGTGGATCGCTTCGTCAGTGTCTCGATTCAGACAATTCGGGCCGCGATGGCCGTTGAGGGCGGTACGCCGCTCCCCATCGAGGAGACAGGCCAGACCTATGATATGTATTCGCCAGCTTCCACGGGATGGGAAAACGCGCCTTCTGCCGAAGAAATTACCGCTGATTTGCGCACGGCACACGATCTTGGCTGCATAGGCATCGGCTTCTACGAGTGGCAGACGACGACGCAGGATGAGTGGTCAGCCATGAGTGGCTACGATTGGTAAGCCATAGCGAGCGTCCCCTATGTGACGAGAGCGCGGGCATTTGGCTCACATGTGGCGTGCGTTGGGCATCACGTTTGACTTTTCGCGCGCCAGATGATAAGCTATCGGTCGTGGGCGCCGCTCTCAGAGTAGCGCCCAGATACGTGCCCGTAGCTCAGTGGATAGAGCGCTGGCCTGCGGAGCCAGAGATCGGAGGTTCGAGTCCTCTCGGGCACGCCAACAAATTGAAACGCATTGCTTCTAAAGCCGGTTTACAACGGCTTGTTTCTTTTGGGCTCCGGCCAAGGCCACGGAGCGTGCTCCCTACCGCCGCCTCGGCCAGCCAGCGAGTTGGCGCGGGCGTATCGAGTCCTCGCGGGCATGCCGAACAAATTTACCCCTATACGCCTCGTCCGTCAGCGGGCGAGGTTCTTTCGTGGCTGGAGTGTTGGTAGACTGTTCCCTGATTCCTCCCGATTTTTCCCGGATCCACCACGTCTCCCCATGATGCGTATCCAAGATGTGTAACCCATCGCGGTAATAAGTGCATAAAGTCATTGACTTATTGTGGTTACCTGTGTGGATGCGTGACCATCACGCAGGTTCAGTGGATTACCGGCGCCAGCGCGCGTCGGACGTGGAGGCGTCTTGACCTGTCCGCATCTGCGCGGGAATCTGGTTGGGGCGCGAGCGAGAAAGGGCATCTGTCATGGCAGCAAATGACGCGCAATGCACGTTGCGAGCGGCTCTCCGCAAGCTTTGGGCCGATCATGTCATCTGGACACGTCAGTACATTGTTGCCTTCGCCAGCGACGGACCTGATGCGAGCGCAGCCGCGAATCGCCTGCTGAAGAACCAGGAGCATATCGGCAATGCCATCGTTCCGTTCTATGGCCAGGCAGCCGCAACGCAACTCACCGACCTACTCAAGCAGCACATCCTCATCGCGGTGGACCTCCTCAACGCCGCCAAGGCGGGCGATGATGCCGAATTCCAGCGGCACGACGAGCGCTGGACGCACAATGCCGATGAGATCGCTGGTCTCTTGAGCAGCGCCAATCCGCACTGGCCGAAGGACGATGTGCTCGATCTGCTCAAAGTTCATCTGAAGCTGACCAAAGATGAGGCGGTGGCGCGTCTCACGGGTAAGTGGGACGAGGATGTTGTTGCGTTCGATGACATCTTCACGGAGATTATGACGGTATCAGACACCCTTGCCGATGGTATTCTCAAACAGTTCCCTGAGCGATTCGCCACGCTCTCGCTGGCACAGTCAGCGGCCATCGCGACGGCGCATCAGCGTAGGGGGCTTGCACGCGTTTTCGGTCGAGGACGGTGACCGCGATGCTGGCAATTGGTCAGAAAGCGCCCAGGTTCCAGAACCTGCAAGGTATTGATGGCAGGCGCTACTCACTCTCATCCTTTGCACACCATCCAGTGCTGATCGTCGCGTTTATCTGCACTGGCTGCCCGACCGTCAAAGCCAATGAGGACCGGCTGATCGGTTTGCAGGAGCGATACGGCAAGGCTGGAGTGCAATTCGTCGCGATCAATGCCAACAACCCGTATCTCTCGCCGCCCGACACGTTTGAGGAGATGGTGCGCCGCGCGCGTGCGAAGGGCTTCAACTTTCCCTATCTCAAAGATGCGGATGGCGGTGTCGCCGCGCAATTCGGCGCGATCAGTACGCCGCACGTCTTCCTGTTGGATGCTGCGAGGCAGTTGGTCTACAAGGGGCGCATCGACGATACCCGCGACCCGGCGCGGGCGAAGACGAGTGACCTGGAAAATGCGTTGCGTGATCTGTTCGCTGGCTCGCCCGTTCGGGTGCCGGAAACGCAGCCGTTTGGGTGTGCTATCGTGCGCTAGGCGGATATGCCGCTGTCCTGCAGCCGTGCGTGTTGCCGCGTGGTTGGCAGGCGAGGAGATTCGCATGGCAACGGAGTTCTCCCGGCAAAGCAATCCGCCTCGGCGTATCCACTGGCCCTGGCTGCTCGTTGGCGTCGCCTGGATACTGGCAATCCTTGCGACGCTGACGGGGCAGCGCTTGCTCATCGATCACCACTTCCTGCTGGAAGAAAGCGGATTTCCCTGGCCGCTGGCCCTGGCTGTGTTTCTGGTGGGCTGGCAAGTCATGATCGCGGCGATGATGATGCCCACCAGCACGCCGTTCATCACGACATGCATCGTGGCTTCGCTGGCTGGGCCTCATGCTCCCCGGCTGCCACATCGAGCAATCATGATGTTCTTGCTTGGCTACGCCGGCCTGTGGACTGTGTTTGGGGTCCTCGCCTTCGCCGGGGATACCCTGATTCACCGCCTGGTTGATGCCTGGCCGTGGCTTGCGTCGCATGCTTCTCTCATTGGCGCTGCGACACTCGCGCTCGCGGGTGTCTTCCAGTTCAGCAGCCAGAAACTAATGTATCTCGCGCATTGCCGTGCTCGCCCTGAGGCGCTTGCGGGAGAGGATGCCATGCGCGCGCGCTCAGCGTATCGGCTTGGTGCGCGCCATGCGGTGGATTCCATTGGCTGCTGCTGGGCGCTCATGCTCGTCTTGTTTGGCATTGGTGTGGGTGGTCTCGGCTGGATGGTTGCCCTGACCGGTATCATGTGCGCCGAGACCCTCGTGTCCGAAGATGTCGTGAGTGGGCGTACCCGCCAGGCCATCGGAATCGTACTGATCGTGCTTGCGGGAGTCTGGTTGGCGCATCCAGACTGGCTTGTGGGCGCGACAGTGGTATGAGGTGGTTACAGGGCCGCCAGGTCTGCCACTGTGGCGCCTGTGATGCGCTGTAGCTCATCGGGCGCAATGGGGAAGACGGCATTGGGCGTGCCTGCCGCCGCCCACACACGGTCATACTGCAGCAAATCGCGGTCGATGTAGGTAGGCAGCGGAGTCGCATGGGC
>DASUWS010000060.1:0-11935 GCA_036378295.1 Ktedonobacterales bacterium | reverse complement strand
GCAAGGGCGGTATACCAGGCGGCAATCGCGGTGAGAACGCCAACCCAGCCGCCAATCTGTGTTATACCCTGGCCAGCGCCAGCGTTACCGAATGCGCCAATTCCCAGAAGGAGATAGGTGATGAACAGCAGGGCAAAGACGACGACCAGCGCTCCGTTGAGACGGAATGTGCCGAGCAGCATCAAGCCGGTGAATATCGCCCAGCCGATCAGATACCAACCGACCGCAGCACCCGATGGGCCAGTGGTGGTGCCGAATGTTACGCCAAAGCCAGGAATGAGGAGTGCTGCGAACGAGAGCCAGAAAGCTCCGTACGAGCTGAACGCGGTGGCGCCGAAGGTGTTGCCGTTGTGGAACTCCCACATACCGGCTAGCAATTGCGCAAGGCCACCGTAAAATGCCGCCAAACCGATAACAACTTTGACGTCATTGCCAGCAAGTATGCCGGCATTCCAAAGACTCAACACTAGGGTTGTCAGCGCGAAGCCGCTAAGTCCTAATGGTGCGGGGTCAGCGAGAAGTGCGGAGGACGGTTTCACATCTGCCACGGGTCAGAACTCCTCTCCTCTATGGGAAACAGATGATTCCCTGGAAGATGAGTCGCCAGCACAACGGTGTGTTGGTGACCGAGACGCGACCACATTGAAACGACTGATATCCCCTCCCCAACACAGCGCGTCCACGAACGCACTGTGTGGTTTCGTAGCCTCCTTTCACTCGCAATAAATTGCTAGCTCAGCAATATCGCAAAGCGATTCTTATTGGCCAGTGTAACATAGACACTGCAGTTTTTGGAGTGTGATAAATGTATCGCACTGTTATGTTTCGAAATATCTGGTATCATGGTAGTGACGAGCGTATACAAGGCGCGTGTCCGTTGCGTTCGAAGGTATTCTTCGAGGGTGTTCGAGGACGTTCGTTGCACCAGATCAAGTCCGGCACGCGCCCCTCTCGCCCGCCCGACATGGCTGTGTTCGTACGAACGTTCTTCGGTCAAGGGGGCATGCATGTCAGTACCACAGGACTCCTCCGGCACGTCGGCAACCATTAGCGCGCTCCTGCAGGAGACACGGCGCTTCCCACCGTCACCCGAGTTTGCGGCACAGGCGAACGTCCGCGACGAATCGGTGTATCAGCGCGCACATGATGACCCGGAAGGATTTTGGGCGGAGGCCGCCAATCGGCTCGACTGGGTCAAGCGATGGGACAAAGTGCTGGAGTGGAACGCACCGTGGGCGAAATGGTTCGTCGGTGGCCAGCTCAACGCGTCGTATAACTGCGTTGATCGCCACATCGCCACATCGCGTCGCAACAAGGCGGCGATTATCTGGGAGGGCGAGCCGGGTGATACGCGCGTGCTCACCTACCGGGATCTGTATCGCGAGGTCAACAACTTCGCCGCGGTACTGCTCGACCTGGGCATCAAGAAAGGTGACCGCGTCGCTTTTTACATGCCGATGATCCCTGAGCTGGCGATTGGGTTGCTGGCTTGCGCCCGTATCGGCGCGCCGCATACCGTCATCTTTGGCGGATTCAGCGCCGAGGCGCTGCGCGATCGTATCAACGACTCCCAGGCGAAACTCTGTGTCACGGCTGATGGTGGCTGGCGGCGCGGCAATATCGTACCGCTCAAGGATACGACCGATGCCGCGGTGGCCGACGCGCCGAGCATCGAGCATGTCCTGGTCATCCAGCGCGTGGGGCCAGACATTCGCCAGGTCAAGATGCAGGAAGGGCGCGACGTCTGGTATCACGAAGCGGTCGGGCGAGAAACACGGCGTCTGGTAGAACCGGAGCCGTTGGATAGCGAGCATCCACTCTACATTATGTACACCTCCGGCACAACTGGCAAGCCTAAAGGCCAGCTTCACACGACTGGAGGATATCTGACGGGCGTCTCGCTCACGCACGAGTGGATATTCGACCTCAAAGAGGAAGATGTCTACTGGTGCACCGCCGATATTGGCTGGGTCACTGGCCACAGCTATATCGTCTACGGCCCGCTGGCCAACGGCGCGAGCGTCGTGATGTATGAGGGTGCGCCAGACTATCCCGATAAGGATCGCTTCTGGGCGTTGGTCGAGAAATACGGCATCACGATCCTCTATACCGCGCCGACCTCGATCCGGACGTTCATGCGGTGGGGCACGGAGTATCCCGCCCGGCGCGATCTCTCCACACTGCGGCTACTGGGCACGGTGGGCGAGCCAATCAACCCTGAGGCGTGGATGTGGTACTACGAGAATATCGGCCATGGCAACTGCCCAGTTGTGGATACCTGGTGGCAGACCGAGACGGGCATGATCATGATCACGCCTCTGCCCGGGATCGTGGCCACCAAGCCAGGCTCGGCCACGCGTCCGTTCCCAGGCGTTGAGCCGGCCATCCTCGACGAAGCGGGGAATCCGGTGCCAGACAATACTGGCGGCAACCTGGTGATTACACGCCCGTGGCCCGCGATGTCGCGCACGATCTGGGGCGACCCGGACCGCTACGTCGCTACCTACTGGAGCAAGTATCCCGGCCTCTACCTCACTGGCGATGGCGCGCGCCGCGACGAGGACGGGTATTACTGGCTGTTGGGGCGTGTTGACGATGTGCTCAATGTCTCTGGTCACCGCATCGGCACGATGGAGATCGAGAGCGCGCTGGTCAGCCATCCAGCGGTAGCCGAGGCGGCGGTCATCGGCGCGACCGACCCGGTGACAGGCCAGGCCATCGTCGCGTTCGTCACGCCACGCGGCGGCTACACGCCCAATGAGGGGCTGACCGCTGAGCTGAGAGAGCATGTAGTGCGGAGCATCGGTGCACTGGCGCGGCCCAAGGCCATCTTCTATACCACAGAGCTGCCCAAGACCCGCAGCGCCAAGATCATGCGCCGCCTCCTGCGCGATATCGCTGAGGGGCGTGTCCTTGGCGATACGACGACGCTACTCGACCCAACGGTCGTGGCGCAGATCAAACAGCAGTACGAGAATCAAGAAGGATAGGCGGTAACCTCTGCCTCAACCCCCTCCCCGAGTTGGGGAGGGGGCTATTGTTGCCCCACACAATGATTGCACCTCGGCCATGCCTTCGCGCAGAAACGCCATTGTCTCAGCAAGCTCGGTCCGGGTAGTGTCTCCGTGATCCGCGCGATGCACCTGCGCCCACGCGATGGCTGGCTGCCAGGCAGGGTATGTCTGCGCCGCCCAGGCAGCGGCCACCGGCTTGGAGCAGAATGCGCCGTGCTGGATCGTGTACGCCGCACGACAGAACGTCAGAATAGCAAACGCCGAAAAGTGGCGTGGGCGCAGCAATTGCTCATCGTGAATGAATTCGCGCCATCCGCCGTTCATCTGCTGGCAGGTCGCCGCACGTAACTGCTGCGGGGAGATGGGATCAATCAGTGTCGTTGGCAGCGGCCCATGAAGCGCTATGCCACGCTCACGGACAATCGCCCGTTCGATAACCCAGTTGGCGCCATGGAAGCCGAGCTTGAATGGCCAGTCTTTGCCAATGGTCGGATGCCAGGCGGTCTCCGGGTCGTAACGGCGTAGCGCGTCCTGAGAGATGTACGAGCCTTCGAGGTCATCGGCGAACGGGAGGCCACTCGCAGCGAGGAGCGCGTGCATCTCGCGCAGCCGGTCGAACACAGGATCAGCCTCAGCGATGGCTCCGCGCGTCACCGCCAGGAAGTCCACATCGCTCGACGCTGGATCGAAGTCGCCTGATGAAAGTGAGCCATAGAGATACAGGCCAACGAGTTGGTCGCCCAAAACCTCCCGCATGCTGGCGATCAGCAGCGAGAGGATAGGCCGTACTTCCTCTGGCAATCGGTTCGACGACACCATAGCGCGATCTCCTCAACAGCTAGCGGCCACGCCGCCGATGGGGCGCCTGGCGGTTGTGAGGCTGCCGGTTCCGCGTAGCCTCCGGGGAAGCTTCCTCAACCGCCGTTGTGGTGGCATCGGCCAGCAGCGCCCGGATGCCCTCGCGATGGGGAACGGCACTATCTTCCGGCAGACTGGCGAGCGCCTGGAGCAGCCCAACGTAGAGGTCCCACGGCAGCACCGCCAGCACCGGGTGCCCCCGCCGGAGCACCGCTACCACTGGAGTCTCGCCTTCGTGCGTCAGCAGCGCGGGAAGTTTCTCCAGCCGCTCGGCGGCATCTTTCATCGAGTATGTGCGTGTCATAAGTAGATTCTCCTTTGCCCGGCGCTCATCACGCCAGAGTGCTCATGATGCCATGCACGGCAACCGCCTGCCCGGCGCCTTCGGCGGGTTGTGGCGTCCGTGGCGCCTGTGGTACACGAGCGCTGCCCGCCAGCACGAGCGCTCGTGGGTCACGGCCGAAGGCGAGCCGCCTGGCCCACGTCGTCGGCAGCGCTCGCAGATCGTCCCCCTCCAGAAAGCGCGGAGCGGAGAGGCGAAAGCCTGCCATACGCGCCAGCCGCTGCACCTGCTGGCCGCCCGCTTCCAGCGACCATCCAGCCTCAGCCAGCGACCCGCCATTCAGTCGTATTTCGAGCGTTGCGCTGGGGCGCGCAAGCATCGCCAGCGAGCCCAGGAGCGGGGAGTCTTCCCGCAGCAGCCCGCTAAGCAGTGTGCCCCAGGGAAAGTTGACCGTGATCGCGCTGGCCAGCCCGGCAAGCTCCGTAGGCAGGTCAAGCGCATTCGCGATCAAGAAGAGCGCGTTGGTGGGCGCGCGCCGCGAAGCCTCGCGCAGAGGATCACGGCAGGCGTCGATGCCAATGACATATTGTACTGGATGCGCGCGGGCAGTGTGCAGCACGAAGCGCCCGTCGCCCGTTCCAAGATCGATCAGCACCTCCGGCCAGGCGGAGATGGAGGCGCAAAGCTCGTCAGCCGATATCTTCTGGCAGTGTTTGCCATTGATGCGTTCCACAGGTATCCTCCGGTCTGTCATGTCGAACAACAATCGAGCAGTGACAGACCGTGAGGTGGTCCACGGGCACGCGGGCAGACGCGGCGACCGCGACGGACGCAGCCGAAGCCACGGAGAGAGAGATGATGGGCACAGCTACAGGCACAACTACAGGCGCAGCCATAGCCATGTATTGGCGGGCACGCGGCAGTGCGTCAACCGCCGTCGAGCGCATCGGGGGAGTCTATGAGCAGGAGTGAGAGGCAGCAAAAATAGGACCGGCGAATATTCCGGCCCAATGCGGCCTGGTTAGATGTACAAGATGTGCATCACCAGGGAGGTTGTTCGAGGCGAGCGAAAGACATCGAGAGCCTGATTCTAGAGGTACGCTGACCTGAGGCGAGTATACCACAAGGAAGCGCTGCCGGCGCTGACAGAAATCTGAGCAATTCACGGACGCGGGGAGAGGGCACAGATCAACCGCCCAGACGAAATCAGTATGAGACGTATTAGACGGGCAGCCCTTTCGCTTCCTGATGGAGCCAGCGGAGAATAGAATCCGCCGCGAGGTTGATGGAGACCATCATCGCATGGCCGCCCCCAGCGTCGGGGTGGTACTGGCGGGCCAGCGTGCGGCGTGCCGCGGCGACGTCCTCAGCGGGCGCGCCCGGCGGCAGATTCAGCACCCGATACGCCGACTGGATGTCGCGCGGGATGAAGACGTGCCGGTGCGTGTGCTGGCGGATATTGGCGTAGAAGCTGTTCACGTTGTCCTCGATGCTTGGCGTCCGCTGGTGCCATTGCTCCAGCGCCTCGGCCAGCGCCGGGATGCGCCGCGCCAGTCGCGAAATCGCGTCCTGCGAAACCCACCAGATGCGCTCGCTGGCGATCCAGCGTCGCTGCCAGGGATCGAGTCCGACGACGGCGCGAATGGCAAAGGAGAAGACCGCATCGCTGCCAGTGAAGGCGATCAGGAAGCCATCCTCTACCGCCTCGAAGAGCAGAATGCGCAGATCAGCAGCGCCCATTGTGCCACCTTTCTCCTCTGTCCAGCGCAGACAATCCCCGCACGTATGGACAACCCACACGAACAGAAGAAGAATGCCATGTGGCGGCGAAAAATGCATCGGACGAATGGACGGTGCGGAATGGGCCGACTCTGGGGTATAATGGTTATGCTGAATTACCCTCTGAACGCACCCCCGAAATGACGGGCGCGCTGGCGGCAGATTGCTTTAGTTGTGGATGCCGTGCGCGTGTCGCTCGGCCTCGCGAGCTTCATCCTCGCGCCCCAGCGTGCGCAGAACCACCGCCTTATTCGCCCAGGCAGGCGTATAGTGGGGATCAAGCGCGAGCGCACGGTCGCAAGCGGAGAGCGCTTCATCGTGGCGGCCAAGCGCGGCGAACACCCCGCCCTTATTGCTCCAGGCGGCGACGAACCCTGGGTCAAGCGCGAGAGCGCGGTCACAGGCAAGCAACGCCTCATTGTGGCGGCTCAGCCGTGCGAGGGTGCTGGCTTTACGGTTCCAGGTCGCGGCTGAGTTTGGCATGAAGGAAAGCGCCCGCTCGCTGGCGTAGAGCGCGTCCTCATAGCGCCCCATGCGGAAGAGTGCCGTCGCTTTGCTGGCCCAGGCGGCGCCAAAACCCGGGGCGTGCGCCAGAGCGCTGTCATAGGCGACAATGGCTTCCTCATAGCGCTGCATGCTCGCGAGCACCAGTCCCTTGTTGCGCCAGTAATCGGCGGAATTGGGGTTGCGGGTCAGCGCGGAATCGTAGGCGGCCAGTGCCTCGATGGGCCGGCCAAGGCCGGAGAGGGCAACGCCCTTGTTGTTCCAGGCAAAATCCGAATTAGGGTCGAGCACCAGGGCGCTATCGCAGGCGGAGAGCGCCTCGTCGTAGCGACGCAGCTGCACCAGCACATTCGCCTTGCTGGCCCACGCAATGGCATACTGCTCATCGAGCGCCAGTGCCTGATCGTAGGCCGCGAGCGCCTCCGGGTAGCGCGCCAGCTCAGCGAACATGAATCCCAGATGGAACCACGCGGGCGCGGACTGTGGATTGCGCTGCATCGCCTGCTGGAAGGTGGCGAGCGCTTCCTCATGGCGTCCCTGCGTGCGCAGGGCGTTGCCCTGGGTGATGAGGTTCTCTACGTCGTCGTCGGCATTGGGACCAATCATTGCGTGGAGCGCGTAGGGCGTACGGGCCGGTGGCGCGGTGACGACGCCGAAGCGGCCACCACGTCGCGACCTGCTCGGGAAGCTGGGATTGCTATCCGAGCGCATCGTCTGTGGTGGTGGGGGCAGCGCCTCAAGAGGGGCGATCAGCGCGAGGGATTGGAGCGTCGCCTGGATCGCCAGCTCGCGCGAGAGCGGCCGGATGATGGGCATCGTGGGTTGGGTGTGAAATCCCTCGAAGAAGGCACGCAGCGACGTCTCGTCGACGGACTGTGCCAGCACAGGCAGAAAGCGACGCGAAGGGTCGTGGCGGAGATAGGTCGCGGCCCAGGTGCACGCGGCGGCGACAGTGCCAGAGCGCAGCGCGGCGGGTGAGAGAATGGCGATGAAGATCGGTCGAGCGCGTACCTCTGGCTCGATGACTGGTAGAAGCTGGCTCAGGCCATATTGGTGATCGTTGACCCACACATCCGCGCCAGCACTTCGCAACGCCGTCACGAGGTCCTGACAGAAGTCATCGTCCTCGGGCGTATGGCTGACAAATATGCGTGCCGGGTTCGTCAAGCTCCACTCTCCAAGAGATAGCATTGCATCACCGCTAGTGCTGGTCTAGAAGTGCCTCTTACCACGTCCTTAACGTGCGCTCGCATTATCAGTGTGTGGCGACGCGACCACAGCGCCAGAGCGCCGTCTCCGCCGACGACACCCACCTACCTCTCTCGACGTCCCAGGGCATATGCCATCTTCTGGTACATCAGGGACGTAGAGCCAGTGTAGCCTGCATCGCCCGCTCGCCTGGACACCATGGCCACCATGACGCCAGCCTCGCCCACGGGCATTTGCCACGCACAAGTATCCCACCAGAAGGCAGCGAGGTGCAAATCAATGCCCCATTCGCATGGTGCGCACGCGCTATGGAGATGGCAATCCAGGCATATGACCAATAATGGTATGATACAGCAAATAGGCGATATAGTGCCGTTCAGAAGAGGAGCTGAAGATGGGCCAACTCCTTTCTCACCAGTTGACCGACGGATACATCTATACCCGCGCCGAGCTTTCCGCACTACTCGGAACGATAGACGCGACTATCTATACAGGCATATTTCAGCCGAAAGGCTACGATTCGATCTTGCTCTTTGTTACTGGGAGGAAGTCCACCGACAGAACGCAGTATACGGACAGATTAGACGGCGATGTCCTCTATTGGCAGGGACAGATGGCGGGGCGTAAAGACGCGCTGATCATGGACCACGAAATCAAGGGTATCGAGTTGCTGGTCTTTTATCGCAACGCCAAGAACGAACATCCCGGGAGCGGCTTCACGTACGCGGGGCGATTTCGCTACTGCTCGCACTCCGTTGGCCAGCCGACAAACTTCATCCTGGAACGGGTCAGCGATCCCTCATGAGAGAGTCAGCGGCCCTTGGTACTGTAGCCACCGCCCAACCTCTCCGCAAAAATACTGATTCTCTCCAGCAGCATCACGCTGCGACACAAGAAGTGGTATATATCACTCGCCAGCTTCACACCGTGCGTGTTAGGATGAACGGCGAGATGAACCGAGACGAACTGAGATGAACCGAGACGAACCGAGATGATCCCGGTGGTTTGTGGTGTGGAGGTCTGGACCTCTGCGAGGGAGGGAGTATTATTCCATGTGGGGACGGCCCAAAGCTGATCATGCAAGTCAGGCGCCAGCGGCTCCGGTAGCTCCCGCGGGGGGTGTCGCGGCGCCGCTGCCAATACGCAATCCCGATGACCTGTTGCGACGCGCTGAATGGGACCGCATCGCCGATGCCGACCGCGAGGCGCTGCTCCGTCCCTACCAGGGGCGCGAGGTGCCGCGTTTTGGCGACGTGGCCAGCGAGGCGTCTACTCACGCCGACCTGCGATTGCAGGACTGGGTCGCGCAGCTCATCTCGACCAGCTTCCAGCCTCAGGCAGCGGCCTATGTGCGGGCGTGGCTCTCCGATGGCTCGCCCGATGGCCACCTCTACGTCGGCGGATTCGGCGGCCAGGGACGTACGAGCCTCGTCGCCTCGCTAGCCCGCCAGGTCATGGTCAACGCTCCCGTGCCAGACGAATACTGCTATGTGCCCGATCTCGACGCGCTCGACAAGCCTATGCTGCTGGCGGTGCCCGATGGCACTGGCGCCGCATTCACCGAGGCGGTACGCACTGGCTTGCGCCTGATCGCCGAAAACTGGGACGGCGAAAGCGGCAATGACGACAACAGCGGCAGTGATAGTAATAATGATAGTGCGGGAAGTGATGGCGGCGAGAGCAACGCCAGCGCGAGCAACGGCGCGACCGCCAGCCAGGGAGCCAGCCAGGGAGCCAGCACGAGCAGCCAGGACCCGGCTGCGCTTGTCCAGCAGCGAAACGTCTTCATCGGCAAGATTGTGGATGTGATAACCAGTGTGGCCCCCAACGAGAGCGCGCGCACCTACACCGCGAAGCTGAAAGCGGCGCTGCAGGCGATCTCCAGCCAGGGCGATGACCTGCCATTCGCATCCGATTCTATCGCCTCCGCCCACGTGACACCCACGCCCGATGCGCTGCCTGGTGCGCCGGACGGCAAAGGTGCGCCCGTGGTGCTGGCGTCGCTGGGGCAGACCGAGCTTTCGGATGCGCTGCTGCGGGCGAATGGGGGTGTGCTGATTCTCGCGGCGACCGATACCCTCGATTCGAGCACCTGGAACGCGCTCTCGACCGCACTGCGTAATCGCTCGCTGCTGCTCAAGCAGGGCTGGCCCGCGATTCCGCTCTCACTGCACGTCGTCATGATCGGCTCGAATAGCTCATATTCCGCCCTGGTCAACAACACAGAGGATTTCAGCCGGATTTTCCGCTATGAGATCTGGTGCAACTACGACACCGAATGGCGACGCGAGGCCGAGGCAACCTACGCGGCGCTCGCGGACGGCGTCAGCAAGCGGCATGGCCTGCCATCATTCGATGCTTCAGGTGTCGCACGACTCGTCGAGGAAGGCGCGCGGCGGGTGGATGGTCTCCAGCGGTCGCGGCTCTCGACTGATCTGCTGCTAGTGCACGATCTGGCCTTGCAGGCAGGGCGCGTGGCCAAGGCGCGCAACTCCACCTCCACCAGCGGCCAGGATATGGATACCGCGCTCTACCAGCGCAGGCAGCTCCAGACGGGCAGCGCTGAGCGCGTGCGCTATGCGATTCTCTCCGGCCAGGAGATGACGGCGACCTTCGGCGTTGCCATTGGCCAGATTAATGGTCTGGGTATCTACGAGGTTCATCCCTCGGAAGGCTCGTTCGCCGTACCTATGCGCATCAGCGCCATCGTCAGTGTCGGCAAAGACTATTCGGTACTCGATATCGAACGGGTTGCCGAGCAGGCGGATGCCGAGCACATCCGTGGCCTGATGACAATGGCGGGCTATCTGGCGAACCGCTACGGTCAGGATCGTCCCATCAGTCTCGCCGCGCGCCTCCGCTTCGAGCAGCAACACGGCGGCACAGGCGGTGATAGCGCCTCCGCCGCGGAGCTTTTCGCGCTGCTCTCGGCGCTGGCCCAGGTGCCGATTCGCCGCTCGCTGGCGGTCACGGGAGCGGTTGGCCAGTATGGTGAGATACAGCCGATTGGCGGCGTGAACATCAAGATCGAGGGATTCTTCGACCTCTGCCGTGCTCGGCGGGAGCGTGGCGAGCAGCCCGTCGGTGGCTATGGGGTCATCATCCCTGCGGTCAACACGCGCGATCTGATGCTGCGCCCCGACGTGGCATACTCAATCGCTCAGGAGGGCTGGTTCAGCGTCTGGCCGATCAACTGGGTGGATGAGGGCATCCCGCTGCTGATGGGCGTTCCCGCAGAGCAAATCCACGCGCGCGTCAATGATCGGCTGACGCGCTTCTACCAATTGGCGACGCAATCACGCGCACCGCGCTAACGTCGCCCCAACAGCCGAATAGTTGATAATCGTACATGTACCAGGGCAGTGGATTCCCTACACGGATCACTGCCCTGGTATCCATCCCAGGCGAATCCAGTCTCGCTTCCTCCGCTCATGCGCTCATGCACTCGTACAGCTCAAGCGCTGAGCAGGCCGATGCCCAGTGAGACGACCCCCAGGCCCAGCACGACAACGCCAGCGTACAGCAGCCAGATGAATTGGTTCGGCTTCGTCACCTCTCGCCCTGCAGCCGCAAAGAAGAATCCGGCGGGCATGAGGATCGCCGCGAGCGGGATGCCGTCGCGTGCCAGAAAGGCCACCGCCCCGCTCAGATGCGCCGCATCGGCATAGATCTGCGCCACCAGAGAGAGGATGACCAGCACACCCGCATGCGCGTGACCCGCACGGAAGAACGCTTGTTGAAACGGCGTCGCGGGCTGGCGGCCACGGGTGATCCGCAACATGAACCAGCCGCCATATTCGACAGCGACGATGGTAAGCAGGAGAACGCCCGCAGTGGTGCGTGTGTCACCCGATACAATCAGTGGCATAAGGCCCTCCTGTACATGGCTTCCTGAGAGAAATGTCCGGCACGAGTTGTTCTTGCTGTACATTCTAGGCTGTGCCGAGCGCGTTGCCATGTGTCGGAGGAGCTATCTTCAGGCATATCTGGGGAGGCCAGGAGCATATGAGCATATGCCCATAGTCCCTGCCTGCCATGCCTCAGGTCATAGATGCGAGGGAAACGAGGGACCAGCGGAGCGCGGATGGCGGTGTGTTGCGGCTAGTCTTCCAGCCAGTCGGTGATGAACCGCTTGCTGGCATGAATATCTACCTGCCGCAACGGACCATCACCGATGTTGATGAATTTGTGGGGCGTCTCAGGCGGAACGACGATGATCTGGCCCGCCGTGGCTTCTAGCGTCTCGGCACCGACGGTGAAGCGAGCGCGCCCTTCCTGGATAATGAAG
>DASUWS010000059.1:0-37067 GCA_036378295.1 Ktedonobacterales bacterium | reverse complement strand
CCGCGCAATCACGATGCCTGCCTGTTCGCGCTTGCCTCTGCCTTCCTCTCCTCTTTCGCCTGCGGAACGCGCCTCGATACAGCGCGTCTATGTACGGCGTATGCCCTATCTACGGCGACGTGTGTGGAGCGCCTACATGTGCGCTGGATGGGCGGGTCTCCCACTGTTCCCACTCGCCGCCCTATCACCCTATCCCAGGAGTTATCCAGGCTGTGTCTCGCGGTGTATCATAGATCCAGGGGTGCAGGCGGCACCGCACCCGTATGGCAACATACAGGCATATCTATGAATGGTCCGCTCGCGCGGTAAGAGAGGGTGAGTTATGGTGCCCGAGATCTTCTACCAGACCGTCGCGCAGCTTGCATTTACCTTGCTCGGCTTGTGGTGGCTCGTGCTGCAAACCAAGTATGGCGAGTGGATCCATCACCGCCCGCGCCGCCGCATGGCCACGACGATCACTCTCTACTTTCTCCTGCCCGGCAGCATGAGCCTGCTGGCGCTGCTCGCCACGAATGTCCGCCTGCTCTGGCAAGTGAGCTTCATCGTCGCTGGCCTTATCGGCGGTGGAGCGACCATCTTCTTTCTGCGCAACGTCCGCGCGAGCCCGTGGCGCAACCCCTGGAGCATCCGGATCCTCCACCTTGCTTCGAGCGCGGGGATTGTGCTCTATGCGTTTATCGTCGTCGTCGCTCTGATCGCCGATGTCTTGCGCACGCACGGCATCGCGCCGCTGACTGTCGAAGGCGTCGGGGTGACGCTGCTGGTCATCACGGGCATCACGCTGGCCTGGACCTTCTTCACCGAGCCGTTCGCCGCGGAAAAGTAAATCGCGCACTCGCTAGCCGCTGGATTCCTCACCCGCTTCCAGCCAGCCGGGATCTTGCAGCGCGCGGGCAGCCGCCTCCTGCTCGGCCTGCTGCTTGCTGCGCCCTTCCCCTTGCGCAGCGACATACGCCCCCACCAGAACTTCGGCAACGAAGCGCCGGTCGTGCGATGGCCCTTCGGTGCTCACCAGGCGGTAGCGCGGCGTCACGCCCAGCCGGCCTTGCGCTAATTCCTGCAGGCGCGATTTGGCGTCTTTGATGCTCCTCTGGGCCGTCGCCGCCAATGCCGCACGCAGCAGGGGATCGAGGAAGCGCTCTGCCGCCGCCAGTCCGCCATCCAGGTAGATCGCCCCAAGCACTGCCTCGAAGGCCGCGGCAATCACTGACTCGCGGTCGCGCCCGCCCAGCAGCGCTTCGCTTCGGCCCAGGCGCAGATAGCTGCCCAGGTGCAGATCTCGGGCGAAATTTGCCAGCGTGGATGTCCGTACCAGCGCTACCCGAAGCTGGGTCAATTGTCCCTCTGGCTCGGTTGGCCGCTCGCGATAGACCAACTCCGCGCTCACCAGCGCTAACACCGCATCACCCAGGAACTCCAGGCGCTCGTTGGAGATAGCGCCGCGCCCCGCCTCATTGAGATACGAGCGATGGGTCAGTGCGTCCACCAGCAACTGCCGCTGGGTAAATGTGTAACCGAGTGTCGCCTCGAGCGGCGCAAGCGGGTCTTCCCGTCCCTGCGCCCCCATGCCAGGAGAACTGCCTGTTTTGGCTGCATCACGGCCTTTCGCCATCGTTCGCCTCCACCACGATTCCCACCCCGTCTTCGACGCGTCCCACCACGGCTCCTGATATCCCCGCCTCTGCGAGCGCCGCCAGCGCGTTATCCACCGCCGACGGCGCGATAGCGGCAAAGAGGCCTCCGGACGTCTGGGGATCACAGAGCAGGGTACGCGTCTCCTCGTCTACGGCTCCAGCCCAGCGGGTATGCGGCTCGATAGCGTCAAGGTTACGTCCCGTGCCGCCAGGAACGAAGCCTCCCTCGGCATACGCTCGGGCTCCCGGCAGGAGCGGTACCGCCCCAGCAGCGATACGGAACGCGACGCCGCTCTGCTCCGCCATTTCCCAGGCATGGCCGAGCAGGCCATAGCCGGTGATATCGGTGCAGGCATGCAGCTCAGTCCCAAGTGCCCGTAGCGCACGCATGGCTGGCCCATTCAGCCGCATCATGCTCGCGACAGCCGTTGCCAGATCGTTCTCATTGGCTTGTTCCGCTTTCGCTGCAGTAGTGATGACCCCGGTGCCGATGGGCTTGGTCAGCAGCAGCCTATCTCCTGAGAGCGCTCCGCCTTTAGTGAAGATGCGGTCTGGATGCACCAGGCCAATCGCGGCGAGGCCATACTTCGGCTCGTGGTCGGTGACGGAATGTCCGCCCGCGATCAGCGCGCTCGCCTCGCGCACTTTCTCGGCGCCACCGCGCAGAATCTCGCTGAGAATCTCAGGGTCGAGGTCATCGGGGAAGCCGACCAGATTCAGGCAGAAGAGCGGATCACCCCCCATGGCGTAGATGTCGCTCAGGGCGTTGGCGGCGGCAATGGCGCCGAAGGCATAAGGATCGTCCACCACCGGCGGAAAGAAATCCGTCGTGGCCACGATAGCCTGCTCGTCGTTCAGGCGGTAGACGGCGGCATCATCGGCACGGCCCAGCCCCACAAGCAAGTCTGAGGCGGCTTCCGCGCCAAAGGTCGCGGTGAGCGGACGCAACACGTGCGCCAGGGCATCCGGGCCCATCTTGGCCGCTCAACCAGCGCAGCTTGCCAGCGTCGTCAGGCGTACTTTTCTGCCGGGCGCCATGCGGTCTCCTGCTCTCATGATCTCATTGGGAGGCATCTCAACTTGATTGTAGGGGCATTACGCATTGCCAGGCGGTGGCACGCAATGCCTGATGTGATTGTACGGTTATCTACAGGAGGCGTCAAAGCACGCGTCAAAGTACATGGCAAGAGACGACGCGACGCGCGCATGATTGCGCATGGCTGTGCATACATCGTGTCTCATCGTGGAATCAAACAGTGCATAGCACAACGTCTCCTGCCCATGGCGATTCGTGGAGAATATCTGGCGTGGCAGAAGATCGTTTGCCCTGCATGCGCCGGGAAAACGAAGAACGGGTGAGGGGGTCCTCACCCGTCGCGTGCATGACTGGCTCAGACGAGCCTGGACCGGCTAGATGTTGGCCTCGGGCAACTCGCCCTCGGCGGGGGTGGACTTGCCATTGAAGAGACCCTTCGGCAGCGCGGAGCTAATCGCACCGACGGCCTGGGGCGCCTGGGAAATCGCGTTCGTCACGGCCTCTCTGGCCCGGGGATACTGCTCCTGAGCGGTCTGTGCGACCTGGCTGCCAACTCTACGTGCAGTATCAGCGACGACTTGCGCTGCCTGCTGGCTCCTCTGGCCAATCTGGTTCTCGTCCAGGAAGCGACGGGCAGCCGTGCGGCCCTCCTCGCGTGCCAGAATGATGCCAAGGGTCACTCCGGCGATACCTAGCACTGCACCTGCGATCAAGGCAACGATTTGGCCCCTCTTCATCGTAGCACCTCTCTTTTGCATGCAAAACAATCTCGATGCCGTCTCGGCTATCTTGCGCTCGCGCCCCATGCGCGGATAGGCGCATTGTATCTGTTGAGCATCTGGCGTACACAGAGCAATGCATCGCGACACGACATCACAGGCGATGCTAGGAGATGTTGTGTGTGACGGCAATCACACTCCGGTTGCCATCTGCTCAACTTGGATACTATACAATAAATCAGGCAGCGGCTGCATAGTGCTTTCGATGCGGAATATCACCGTGACGTCTCGGTAGTATTCTGGAATATGGTTGCTATTGAGCCGATGAGGCGCGAGCGCTCGCTAAGGCGCCTCAATCTGGTCCCTGATCCGCGTGCTCATGGTCCGTTGTGGTCGGATTCGCGCGCATCCCGGGCACGCCACTCGCGGACGCCTGACTCCGTGATGATTGCTGACCTGTTGAGTCGGCCTCTGGATCGATGCCGGGCATATGCGAGGCAACGCGCAATACCGTCGATTGCTCGTCCACGGGCTCGACTTCCTCCATATGCTCCGCAGGCTCTCCTGTGGCCTGGGATGCTGGCTGCGCCTCCGATGGCATCCGCCCAGCGGGTGGCGTTCCCGCTTTTGCCGGGGGACCCATCACCCAGGCGCCGCGGTCCGTGAGGGTGCCGTGGGAGGTGTAGGTAGTATGAGAGGCGGCGGGCGAGTGCGCGCGACTCCAGCGCAAGGCCTCGGCCAACTCCTGGGCGTCGGCGAACCGCTCCGTCGGATCGCGGCGCAATGCCAGCATCACCACTTCGGCCAATGGCGCGGGAATGCCCTCACGGTAGTACTCAAGCGGCGCGGGATCGTTCATTACGCGCTTCGACGCCGCGGCCAGGGGCGTTTCCCCCTCGAAGGGCAGCCGCCCGGTCAGCAGCTCATAGAGCACTATGCCGAGCGCGTACATGTCGGAGGAGGGACCGCCCGGCTCGCCCAGCACCTGTTCTGGTGAGAGATAATCAGGGGTGCCCAGCACCTGGCCGCTTTCCGTCAGGCTGGTGAGGTCGCCGCCCACCTGGCGGGCGATGCCAAAATCGGTCAGCTTGGCCAGCAATTCCGCCGGAGAATCGAGAATCATCACATTCTGTGGCTTGACGTCGCGGTGGACGACGCCGAACGCGTGCGCGGCACTGAGCGCGTCACATATCTGTTCACCCAGCCGCCAGATCCAGTCGAACGGCAAGGGGCCACGCCGCCGAATCAACTCTTTGAGCGTCGCGCCAAAGACATACTCCATTGCCAGATAGGGGACGGGACGCTCGCCGTCATCTTCCCATGGCATGCGTCCCCCGACCGGGAGCGGCACGGTATAGCCATAGTCGAGCACGCGTACGATGTGGCGGTGCGAAAGCGACGCGGCCAATCGCGCCTCGCGCCGGAAGCGCGCCGCAGCCTCTGGGATGAGCGGGCCATTGGTGCGGAGGACTTTGACGGCGACGATACGCTCGGTGTGCAGATCGACGCAACGATACACCACCGCTGTACCACCGATGCCCACCCGCGCCAGCACACGATAGCGGTCTGCCAGCGGCAGCGGCCCGGCGGGAGCGGCCATCTTCTGCGCCATCGCCACGCTCCTTGTCTTCGCCATCTTCCCCAACAACACCCTATACTGGCCGCGTTTCACGTGACACAGTGTGGTCACTGGCTGCCAGTACGCCTCCGTATTCTACCATCTGCCGGGGCAAGCACTTACCGGCCATAGTACCAGACACACACGGCTGGCGAAGAAAAAACAGCCCCTCTCCGCGCTGGAGAGAGGCTGCCCTGGTGACGATTGGTCTCATGCGGTTGGATGCCCCGCGGTGGTCTAGCGGCCGGGAAGGACGAACGCGGTGACGGCGATCATCAGGTAGAAGGCGAGCAACTGGATGCCCTCCAGCCATGTCGTCTCGCCATCCAGATTCACCAGCGCGTAGACAAACGTGACCAGCCCAACAACGATCAACTCGATGGGATTGAAGGTCAGGGTAAGCACGTTGCCCACACTCGCGCCCGCCAGAATCGCGCTGAAGAGCACCAGAGCCGGTGTCACGAAGAGCGGGACCTGCACGCTGGAGCCCGCGGCGACGTTCATGGCGGCGTCCATATCGTTGGCCCAGGCGCCACGATAGGCGGCGAACAACTCACCCAGATTGCAGACAATCGGGAAGAGAATTAGACCGACCGAGAGCGGCGTCAGCGGCGACTGCGCGATGACTTGATCGGTAACGCCAACGATGAAGTACGCCATCAGAAAGACGATGCCCGTGAAGAGGATCAGGGCAATGAACCCGGCAGGCAGCGCCAGGGGATGTTCCCGCCGGAGGTGCTGACGATGCTCGCGGGCGCGGGCTTTCCGCGCGGCCTCCGCCTCATCCTCTTCGATCCGCAGGCGTGTCTCTTCGTCGTCCTCTTCTTCTTCCCCCTCTTCGCCTACCTGACGCTGATCGCGCCGCGCACGAACGCGCTCACCCCAGCCAAAAGTGCTCGTGCCGACATACATGATGTAGGTGATCAACAGAATGGCACCGACGACGAGGCTGGCGATTTCTTCGTTCGCGGCGGAGTGTTCTTTGGCAAAGCCACTCGCCAGGGTCGGCAGCGCCAGCCCCACTACCGCGAGCGCGAGCATCGAGGCGAATCCCGCCGCCTGTCCGGCGTTGAAGCGCATCCGGCCATTGCGCAGCGCGCCCAGCGTGACCGCGGAACCAAGGACCAGAAGCACATTGTTGATGACCGAGCCAATGAGCAGCCCGCGAATAATCACGAAGTTGGTTTCTAGCAGCGATGTGCTCTCATGCGCCTTGAGCAGAAGAAATACACCAATCGAGATCTCAGGGACGTTGCTGAAGGTTGCGTCGATCAGCCCGCGAGCAACTTTCCCCAGATAGGGCGAAAGCCCCTCGGTCACGTCGGTGATGGCCTGCGCCAGGGGAATGAGCGCGAGCAGCGCCAGGCCGAAGACAACGTACTCTAGCTGACCAGCGTAGCCGCCCGACGTGTTGAGAAACCACGCCACGATGGCGGCGGCGGCCAGCACAATCGAGGCGATGTATGACGCGCGAAACTTCAAGGGTTTTCTCCTCTCCTCCGCCAGCGCCGGCCCCTCAACGACAGTGGGCGGTTGGCCAGAGGCCAGTCTACCATAGAGTGCTTGGCCTGGGAACAGTCCATTTCTCGTATTCGTGCGCATGCGGATGCCCGTCTGAACGCGGGGAGCGCGTGCCATGTGTGTGCTCTGGAAGCGCTCTGGACGTGCTCTGGAGAAGAGGGGCCTATAGCTTACGCGCGGAGAGCGCCATGCGGTCATTTGGTGGCCCAGGCGAATTCTTCCCGACGACGATACCCGTACGCGCACGCGCCAGACGCTACGTAAGGAACGCAAGTATAATGTGGTAGCGCAATTCTGCCTGTGATGTGTGTAGAATTCGTGTATCGTGGGGCGTTCTTTATTCTTGATCGCCCCCGCACGACGGCAGTAGTCTATGCCAGCAGATGCGAGTTACTTGCCAGTTCCATGCGACACAGGAGGCTGCGCATGACAAGCGATGGGTTCACGGGAGAACAGCCCGTGAATGACAGAATGGCCGTGCTCATGAAAGAGGATGAGACGATGGCACGCAAGAATTCGACGGGTGATGCTGAGAACGCCGATGCGCAGCCGGGAGTGAGTGATAACAGTATTGAAGCTGGCGAGCCGATTCGCGTGATGCTTGCCGACGATCATGTGCTGGTCCGCGAAGGCACCCGCCGCTTGCTCGAAGCTGAGCCAGACATCCAGGTGATTGCCGAGGCCGGCGACGGCATCTCCGCTGTCGAGCAGGCGATAGCCACCCAGCCAGATGTATTGATCATTGACGTGGCGATGCCCGGCATGAGTGGCATCGAGGCAACGCGCCAGATCAAGCAGCAGCTCCCAAAGGTTGCCGTGCTGGCGCTGACCGCATATGACGACGACCAGTATGTGCTGGCGCTGCTGAATGCGGGCGCGGCGGGCTTTCTGCTCAAAGATGTGCGCGGTCAGGAACTGGTGACGGCGGTTCGCTCAGTGCATCGCGGCGAGGCCGTGCTTCAGCCAGCCATTGCCGTTCGTGCGCTACGCCAGGCCGTTTCTCATCGCTCGCCCACCGTCTCCATGCCGCCCCTCTCCGACCGTGAGATGGAGGTGTTGCGCGAGGCGGCGCGTGGTCTGCCCAATAAAGACATTGCCCGCCGCCTGAATCTGAGTGTGCGCACGATTCATACCCATCTGGGCAATATCTTTGCCAAGCTGGGCGTTGGCTCACGCACCGAGGCGGTGTTGCTGGCACTGCGCCGGGGCTGGATCGCGCTGGATGATACCGAGCATCCCGACCTGGCGCCCGCTCCGCCAGCGACTTCCGCGGTTTCTGCGGCGGAGGCTACTCCAGCGGAGGGCGAGGAGTAGCCATTCGTACCGACTCGTGCTTGCATATCCCCCCTCCCTTGGGGTACGTTGCTTACATCCGCAACTTTGCGTATCGGCCCCTGGCGGTATGGTATAGAGAGGCGCGGATATGGGAGCGATGGCATGCGAGCACAGCATCACGTGGCTGGGAGGAGGGGGAGATTTACCTCCTTCTTCTCCGCGACGACCGACAATCTACGACACAAGACGGGGTTACTGCTCGTGGTGATGGGAGCCGCCATTATCTGGGCATTCTGGGGGCCGGTATGGGCAGAGCCGAATTCGCCGCCACAGGCGCTGGCAATTCTGTATGCGCTGACCATCGGCACGGCCCTCTTTGTGCGCGTCATGCGGCAACGCTTCGGCCTGGATGCCCGTACCAGCCTGGCGCTGCCTGATCCGCTCTATACGCTGTATCTGGCAACCGTGGTTCTGGCCGGGACAACCGGGGCGATTGTGCTTGCGCTGATCACTCCAGTGATTGCCGGGCTGCCAGATATCATCAAACAGCCGCGCACGCTGCCTGGGGTGCTGCGTCAATCGGCAGCCGCGGGTGTCACGACGTTACTGGCGGGGATTGTCTACGTCGGGAGCGCCGCACCGTTTGACTCCGCTACTTCACAGCTCCACGGCCACATCGTTGGCGCCCTGCTGGCCTCGATCATCATGTTTGCCGGGGCAGCGGGGTTCCGCCTGTTGGAGCAGCGCATCGCCGACCCGCCCATACCTATCGTCTGGAAAGAGTATCTCGCCTCGCCTACGATTCGCTTTCAACTCATGATGCTGGTCATCGGGCCGCTGCTGCCGCTGGCCGAGAAACTCGACGACTTCGAGGCGGAGGTGTCCTGGCTGCTGTTCCTGGTGCCGCTCTCGGCCATCTACTATCTGGCGCTGGTCAGTGTGCGGCTGCAACAGCGCACCGAAGAGTTGCAGCAGACGGTCCTCAAGCTGGGGCAGTCGCGCGAGCGTGAGGCGGCGCTGGAAGATTACGCCGCGCTCATTACCACCGCTCAGGAGGAAGAACGCCGTCGGCTCTCCCGCGATCTGCACGACGACACGGCGCAGACGCTGGTGGCGCTCTCGCGCGGATTGGATGCGCTCTCATCGCGTCGCTCCGACCAGATCGTCTCGGAGCACGATACACGCTTCATTGCCGAGTTGGGAGATCTGGCCAAGCGTAGCCTCGATAGCATTCGTCGCGCGTGTCAGGATTTGCGCCCTTCCGTGCTGGATGACCTGGGGCTTGCCGCGGCGCTCGCGTCTCTCGCGAATATCACCACCCAGCGCGGGTTGGACTGTGAGTTCGAGCAGGAGGGCGAGATCGACTGGCCACGCAGGCGCGAGGTCGAGGTCACGGTCTATCGCATCGCCCAGGAAGCGCTCACCAATGCGCTGCGCCATGCCAATGCCACCAGCGCCAGGATTACGCTGGCCTACGGCGATGAGACACTGAGGCTGACGGTGACGGATAATGGGAGCGGCTTTCCCGTCGCCGAGACGCTCAGTCGCGTCCGCTCGCCGCAGGTGACCGGAGATGCCGAATCGCGGAGCGGCCTTGGCTTACGTGGCATGCGCGAGCGCGCCGGACTCATCAAGGCACGTCTGGAGATCGCGAGCATTCCCGACCAGGGCACGACCGTGACGCTCACCGTGCCGCTGCGTGCCGCTCAGGTGAAGATATCCGGCATACCTGTCGGCGATCTCGCCTAGCCTATCGCTTGAGCGCGCTGCCGAATCGGCGCAATACCTGATAGATGGCCTCCGCGCCGAAGTTCACGGCCTCGACGGGGATGCGCTCGTCGGCGGCATGGATCAACTGGACCACCGGGAAATCGCCGGGCAGGCGCATGGGCAGATAGCCGTAGGTCTGGATGCCCAGCCGCGCGAAGTAGCGCCCGTCGGTAATGCCAGAGAGCATGAAGGGAATCGGGACGCCTTCGGGGTCGGCCTCGCGCAGAATCGCCGCTAGCGTGCCGAACAGCCCCATATCAGGCTCTGAGACCGGCGAGATGTCGCTGCGCCCGGCGGAGAATTCCGCCACGTCACCTGCAAGCTGATTGAGTTCCGCCAGCATATCATCAGGGGTGTAGGCTGGTAGCAGACGCCCATCCAGCGCCACGGTAATCTCGCTGGGGATGACATTTGCTTTCTCGCCGCCCTGCACGATGGTCGCGTTCACCGTGTTGTGGAGTAGTGGGTCGAACAGAGCACCCTCTGCGCCGAGCAGATCGAGCGTGGCATCGGTGTGCTCAGGGTCGAGCAACGGACGCATCAGATCGCCAAGCGGGCCTGGTAGAGCGCTCGCCATCTCCTCGATCATCATCCGCGTGACCGTGGGAATGTGTGGCGGCAGGCGATGCTGGTCGAGCCGCTGGAGCAACTGGCCGAGCCTGGCCATCGCGCCACCACGCATTGGCAGCGAGCCGTGTCCACCGGGGCCGCGCACCGTCGCCGTGATCGCCACACCCTGCTTTTCAGCCACCATGATTGGATAGAACCGCTGTGGGCCGATGTAGACGGTGAAGCCGCCCAACTCGCCAATGGCGTAGCGTACCCCGCGAAACAGATCAGCGTGTTCTTCGACGAGATAGCGCGCGCCGTAGTCGCCCCAGCTCTCCTCATCGGCGAGCGCCGCGAAGAGCACATCACCCGGCAGGGCATCGCGCCCGGCGGCGGCACGCAGGAACGCCGCGAGCATCATGGCTATGCCACCCTTCATGTCGAGTGCGCCGCGCCCCCAGATAGCGCCGTCAGCCAGATCGCCGGAGAATGGTGGGTGGCTCCAGACCTGCCCGGCAGTGGAGACGACATCGATGTGGCCATAGAGCAGCAGCGGGGGTGCGTCGCCCCGGCCAGCCACGCGAGCGACCAGGTTCGGGCGCGCAGGGTCACGCGCCAGGATGGTGGAAGGGATACCCGCCTCGGCCAGCACGTCCCGAATGTAGCCAATACAGGCAGCCTCATTGCCGGGCGGGTTGGTTGTGTCGAAGCGGATGAGATGCTGTAGCAGCTCGGCGGGACGCGCGAAAAGCGGTACGTTGGCGTCGGCGGTGGACATCGAGGGGCAACCTCCATACGTACAAGCTGGGCGGATGGCTCACGTCTGGCTCTTGTCTGGCTCATTGTGCGCCCTCACCGGGTCAGACGCAAGGGGGAAGTGAGACATCAATCAGCCAGATTCCACGAATCATACGCAATCCGTTGGGGATGTTGGCATATATGGCATCTGCGGATCCGGCCCTCTCCCCCGGCCCGTCCTCGACAGGGGGAGGGGAGCCAGAACGCCAGACGCCCGCGCTGGAATCCCTCCCCTCTGAGGAGAGGGTGGCCCGCAGGGCGGGAAGGGGTGCATGACAACGACCACAACAGATTCCGCGAATCACCCGATCTGGCTATAGCGGAGCCGCATCCTTCCGGGCCGCAGGTTCGTTTGAAGAAGTGGACGGTATGAAACGTCTCCTCAGGGAACAGAATCCCCCAAAACTCGTCATCGGCTGGCATGAGCTACCACAAGTCGGCACAGATTGGCCATCTCGAGCACTTTCCACCGATTGCGTGATTGTCAGTTGCGTTCATTCGTACTATAGTTAGAACACAAGTTCTAAGTGTAAGGGCATGCGACCTGCGTACCCACATTCAGCAGACCATACGCCACGATATTGCCGTGCGCCCGTGGCGGGAAGGGGAAGAGAGGTATGTCACAGGTACTTGTTGTGGATGATGACCGTGCCATCCGCGAATTGTTGCGCTACGCGCTTGAGGCGGAAGGCTATACAGTGAAGCAGTTCTGCGATGGCCGGGGTGTCATCGAGGCGCTGGACGTTGCGCCAGAGCACTGTGTTGTGTTGATGGATCTGATGATGCCCGAGATGACGGGGTGGGATGTCTGCCGCGCACTTGAGGCACAGCCAGCATTGATGCGGCGGCATGCCCTGGTACTGATGTCGGCGGGGCTGATGTCGGGCCAGGATTATCCAGCGGTGGTGGATGCGCTGGTGCGCAAGCCGTTCCGGTTGGAGCAGATATACACACTGGTCGAGGCGCTGTTTGCGGGTCTGGCTGAGCGGGACGCCGCGCGCGCGATTGTTCCCGTGCTGACGTGCGACCCGCACACCATAGACTCCGTGGCATAGCAGCGATAGCAGCTATTCAGCAGACACTCCGCAGGCGACAATACCATGACACCAGAGTTCCATTCGGATTCAGGCGATAGCGGTGGATCGTGCCGCTGTCGCCTGTTGTTCTATTGTTGTAGTGATGCCCACGGCGATCATCCGATGATGTGCTGCTGCTGAAGGCGCTCCAGCTCGGTGGCATCGAGGCCCAGGAGATCGCCGAAGACCGCCTGATTATCAGCCCCAGGCTCGCCACCCGCATGGGTAATGCGCCCCGGTGTCTCTGACAGCCGGGGAATGATCCCCGGCATGACGGCAGCCCCTTCAGGCATCCGCGCGTCGGGCACCCGCGCAACCATGCCGCGCGCCTGAAATTGCGGATCGGTGGCGATGTCGGCGATGCTCATGACTGGTCCCGCCGGCACCCCGGCGGCGTCGAGTATCTGTTGTAGCTCGGCAAGGGTATGGGCGGCTGTCCACGAGCCAATGATCTCGTCGAGCAGGTCGTGATGCGCGATGCGGGCGCGGTTATCGGCGAAACGAGGATCGCTTGCCATCTCCGGCTTCTGCATTGCCGTAGTGAAGCGCCGGAAGACGTTCTCGCCATTGGCGCCGATGGCAATCCACTTGTCGTCGCCCGTGGGATAGACATTGGAAGGCGCGGCCCGCAGGAGCTTGTTGCCCGCGCGTTCGCGCACAACGCCGTTGTGCGCATATTCGGTCAGCATGCCCTCAGTGACGGCGAAGACCGCCTCGGTGATGGCGACATCCACCACCTGACCATGCCCGGTATGCGCCGCCACGCGCAGGGCCAGCATCGCGCCAATCACCGCCTGTTGTGCCGCGAGGGTATCACCCAGGCTCACGCCTACGCGCACCGGTGGCCGGTCGGGAAACCCCGTGACATAGCGCAGACCGCCCATGGATTCGCTGACATTGCCATAGCCTGCTTTTTCGCGGTAAGGGCCGGTCTGGCCGTAGCCTGAGATGCGCACCAGCACGATACGGGGGTTGACCTCGCGCATGCGCTCGAAGCCGAGATTCCAGGATTCAAGGCGACCGGGCCGGAAGTTCTCGATGACGATGTCGCTGTGGGCGATGAGGTTGAGTGCCAATTCCTGCCCCTCAGGCTCGCGCAGATTCAATGTGACAAAGCGCTTGTTGCGTGCCTGCGACAGCCACCACGCCGAGATGTGCCCGCCATCACGTGTCGCGACAAGCTCGCCCCATTGTCGCAACTCGTCTCCGCTGCCAGGCATTTCGACCTTGATCACGTCAGCGCCGAAGTCAGCCAAAATGCGCGCGGCGGCTGGCGCGGCAACAAAAGAGCCAAGCTCGATGACGCGCACCCCGGCCAGGGGGGATTCGCCCTCCATAGGCGCGCTGCCATTAGCGGCATCCTGGAGCATGAGTGACGGTCCTTTCTCGCTATGCCCTTACGCGAAGGACGGAAGGACGTGCCGGTGAGCATTCCCCACCACCCCCAGGACCTCCTGGAGCACGCCCCCGGCATCCAGCCATGTTGTGTGGTACTGATTATAGTTGACGCTGCCTGTAATGCCCTTCTTTGAGACGAGACGAGTAACCGCGAGCGTGATTGGCTGCGATCCGCGCCACTGGAGAAGATGTCAGGGGGCTATTTCTGTGGTCATTGTGGATAACCAGGGGAACAGTATGAATGCGCAACAACCGAGTCCAGGCGCCTGGCGGCTCTTTGGCATCTGGGCAGGTATTGGCCTGCAATCGTTCGGAGGTGGAGCTTCGACGACGCTCCTGATTCAGCGGACATTCATCGAGCGGCGCCAGTGGCTGACGATGGAAGAGTTCACGCGCCTCTGGGGCCTCTGCCTGCTGACGCCCGGCATCAACCTCATCGCCGTGACCATCCTGATCGGGAAGCAGTTGGGGGGCGTGCGCGGCATCGTGGCATCGGTGGCCGGGCTGTTGCTTCCCAGCGCCACGATCACCGCGCTCCTGGCGGCTCTCTTCCTGCGCATCGAGCACATGGCAGTGGTGCAGCAGGTGTTACGCGGCGTCGTTCCAGCAACCGCGGGCATTATGGTGCTGGTCGCGGTGAACTTTGCCCGTCCCATCATTCGCGAACGCGCCACCATGGGGACGGTGTATCTGGGGGTATGCGCGGCTCTGGTGCTCGTCATTGCGCTGGCCATCATCCTCTGGAACGTCTCGGCCATTGTGGCTGTGCTGGGCGCGGCGCTCTTCGGCATCATCTTCTTCGCTCCGCGCACCGCATCAGCGCGCGCCGAGACCGGGAAGCGGAGCCTCTCATGATCGATCCGCTCGTCTACCTGCTGCTCTTTCTCAAGGCGTCGCTCTTTTCCACCGGTGGGTTCAGCAATCTCCCCAGTCTGCACCAGGATCTGCTGCTGAAAGGCTGGGCTCGCGAGGCCGACTTCGGCCAGTCGATTGCTATCGGCCAGATTAGCCCCGGACCGAATGGGTTGTGGGTCATCAGCCTGGGCTACCTGACGTACGGCTTCCTGGGCGCCTTGCTGGCGCTCATCGCCATCATCATTCCCCCGATGCTGGTGCTTGTCATCGCCCGCAGCTACTCGCGTATCGAGCGGTGGCCGCGCACACAGGGCGCGATGCGCGGCGTCTCCATCGCGGTGATCGGCCTTCTCGTCACGGTCATCTGGACGATCCTCCATCAGCCGGGGATCGACCTGATCGGACTGCTCATCGCGGCGGGAGCGTTCATCCTCGCGGCGACGCGCAAGGTCAATATCCCGCTCATTCTTGCGTTGGGTGGGCTCGTCGGCTTTCTCGTCTACCGTTGAGACTGACGCGACGATGCTATCCAACGTCAATACGGGAGCCAGGGATCAGCCAGCCGTGGCATGGGCGGCGCGGAACACCTGGATTGCCTCACGGACCTCCGCGGCGGTCGCACACGCTAGCGCATCGGCGGCCAGGCGATGCGCATCAGCTAACGGCGTCCGGAGGACCTCGCGCTTGACGGAGCCGAGTGCGCCCGCATTCATGCTCAACTCGTTCACACCCAGTCCCAAGAGCAATGCGGTTGCCTCAGGGTCTCCGCCCATCTCTCCACAGACACCGCAGTGCTTGCCCTGAGCCCGCGCTGCCTCTGCTGTCATGTGGATGAGCCGCAGAACAGCCGGATGGAAGGGTTGATAGAGGGAAGTGAGCCGCTCATCGAGCCGATCGACTGCAAGGGTGTATTGCACGAGATCATTGGTACCGATGCTGAAGAAGTCAACCTCGCGTGCCAGTGCCTCGGCATTGAGCGCGGCCGCTGGAATCTCGATCATGATCCCAAGAGGCGGTTGCACGGAAAACCCCTGGCGCGCCTCCGCATAGAGCGCGCGTGCCTGCCGCACTTCTTCGACGGTGGCTACCATCGGCAGCATGATCCACGCATTGTGGCTGCCCTCCGCCGCGCGGAGAATCGCGCGGAACTGGGTCGTGAGCAGCTCTGTACGGTCGAGACCAATACGCAGCGCGCGATACCCCAGGAAGGGATTTGCCTCTGGCGGCAGCCCAAGCGCTGGCACGGGCTTGTCGCCGCCAATGTCGAAGGTGCGGAAGATCACAGGCCGAGCACCGGCAGCGTCCAGAACGGTGCGATAGGTTTGGTATTGTTCCTCCTCCGTCGGGAGTGTCGCGCGACCGGCAATCAGAAACTCGGTGCGGAAGAGGCCGATCCCTTCGGCACCTGCCGCGAGCGCTGATGCGACATCCCCAGGACCGCCAATGTTGGCAAATAACTCAAGATGCACGCCGTCGGGCGTGATGGCAGGCTGGTCTACCAGGGAAGCTATCTCCGCGCGCTCTTGCGCATAGTCTTTGACCGCCTGCTGGAGGCTCTGCAACTGGTCCGCGGATGGGTCAATATAGACCTCGCCTCGTGTCCCGTCCACCCCAATCGTTGTGCCCTCAGTGAGGTCATCCAGAAAGGGACCGAGGCCGAGCACCGCTGGCACATTGAGCGTGCGGGCGAGGATAGCGATATGAGAGGTAGGGCCTCCTGTACCGAGGGCAAGCCCTGCCAGCCGCTCGCGATCCAGCAGAATCAAGGCCCCTGCGGCGAGTGTCTCGGCACAGAGCACAGCGCCAGATGGAAGCGCCGCGAAAGGCACCGGATCGGCGCCCGCAAGCGCGCGCAGCAGCGCCTGGCCGATCTCTCGCACGTCATCCGCTCGCTGGCGGATGTACGGGTCCTCGATCGCGCTCATGGCGTCGGCATATTGAGCGATTGCTACACGAGTAGCCGCCTCTGCGGTTGCGCCGTGGTCGATGCGCGTGCCGACCTGCTCTTCCAGTTCAGGGTCGGTTGCCATCATTTCCTGGGCTTCGAGGATTTCGGCTTCTTGTGGCCCTGCTATCTGTCTCGCGCGTTCCGCCAGCCGCTGATACGTCTCGCTTACTCGCTGGCGGGCCGCTTGCCATCGCGCGCGCTCGCTGGCGGGCTGAACAGGGTCGCCACTCAAAGCTGTGGCAGGGGCGGCATCGCTGGACGTTTCGCGGACGATGAACGCTGGCCCAAGCGCCACGCCCGCTGATCCGGTCACGCCCCGGAGCACGGTTCCGGCCATCGTTATGCGCTCCTCCCCGCCAGAAACGTCTTGAGTGCCTGCATGGCCTCATCGGCGTCGTCACCCTGGATCTCGACATCTACACGCATGCCCGCCTCTGCTCCGAGAGCCAATACGGACATGATACTCTTGCCGTTGGCCTGGCGCCCATTGAGGCGGAGCGTGATCGTCGATTTGAAGCGATTGGCGAGCTTCACAAATTCCGCAGCGGGACGCGCGTGCAGCCCTTCGGGATGATTCACCTCAATCGTCTCTTGCGACATCGCTCACCTCTCCTGCGTTCGGTCGTAGGCGTTATGCCCGCGCGTCCAGACGCGCTGGACGTTTCCATCGTCGTCAAGCGCCAGCACGTCCGCATCGGCGCCAGGAACCAACTGTCCTTTGCGATCAGCTACACCCGCAATCCGCGCTGGGGTCATTGTGGCCATGCGGATAGCATCCGACCAACTGCACCCCGCCAGCGCGACCATATTGCGTACGGCGCGCTCCATGGTGAGTGTGCTCCCCGCGATCGTACCGTTTTCGAGTCGCACCGCACCGTTCGATACGATGACTTTCCGATTGACGAACTCATATTCGCCATCCGCAAGCCCGGCTACGCCCACCGCATCGGTAATCAGCGCGACGTTGTCTATACCCCGAGCCTCGACAATCAGCTTGAGGGTGGTGGGATTGAGATGGATACCGTCCGCGACCATCTCGACGGTAGGGCGATGGTCGGTCAGCAACGCGCCGGGCACTCCTGGTGCGCGGTGATCCAGCGGTGACATCGCGTTGAAGAGATGCGCACAGTGGCGGGCGCCGCCGTCAATCGCATGGATTGCCTGCTCGTAGGTGGCATTGGTGTGTCCAATGCATGGAAGGATACCCAACCCAACCAGCGCCGCCAGCAGCCTGTCTCCGGTGTCCTCTTCTGGCGCGTAGTCCACCAGTCGTATCCGCCCGCCGCCGATACGTGCCAACTCGCGCATCTCATCAGGGTCGGGCGCGCGAATAGCCGGTGCGTACTGCGCCCCTTTCTTCACGGTGCTGATGAAGGGCCCCTCCAGACGGATGCCTAGAATCTCCGCCGACGTGTCAGGCTGGCCCTCCGCCGCCTCGGCGCAGAAACGCACCTGCCGCGCGCTCTCTTCCCGGCCAGTCGAAGCAATGGTGGCGAAGAACGCTGTGGTTCCGCTCCTTGGGAGCTCAGCCGCCATCGCTTCTATTTCCTCACGGCTGCCGGTCGTAATGTCGTGGCCGTGGAAGCCGTGATCGTGGAGGTCAATGTAGCCAGGAGCCAGACGCAGTTGCCCAAGGTCGATGAACTGGGTGGATGGATCGAGCTGCGCGTCGCGCGCTCGTTGGCGTGCCGCCTGCGCGTCTGTATCGCGCCAGATCGCGTGGATCCGTGGTCCGGCGAAGACGATACTTGCTGGGCCTGGGATCACCTCAGGTGCGTAGAGGGTCTGCGCGGTCAACACAAGGTACGGCTCGGTTTGTGCGCTCTGACTCTGTGGTGAACTCATCGCGTTATGCCTCCGGTTGGTGCAGGCGCAGGCGCAGACGCCAGGGCCAGTGTGCTGCGCATGCTCTCATTGGATGCGCCCGGCGTATTTCTGTTGCAGCGTCGCGTTGTTCTCAAGCCCACCAGCGACATTGGCTGAAAGCAGCACTGGCGGCTCGTGGCCGTGCTCGAACAGGATGCCAATTGTCTCGGCTGTCAGCATCTGTCCGATCAGCGCTCCGGTCAGCGATGAGATCGAACATGCCCGCCCCTTGCCATTAGGCATATCGAGCAGAGCGTCACCATACGGCCCGCAGTTATCAATGACGATGTCGGCAAGTTCATACAGCTTCTTGCCCGAGGCTGCGCGCGAAGTCGCACGGCTACTATGCTCCATCGAGGTCACGGCGATGAGCGTATGCTGGTGATCCTTGGCCTGCTGTGCAACATCCACTATGGCAGGATTGATGCCGGAATTAGAGGCAATGATGAAGATATCTTGAGGATAGATCTTGTGGCAGGCCAGGAGTGCTGGTCCGGCTTCGGGATCGCGCTCGATCTCGGGATTAAATACCCTCTCGGCTGGCCATCCGGCGCATGGCACGAGCTGTTGCAGGTCCATCCGATCGATCGGCACGAGCCCACCAGCGCGATTTGCCAATTCCATCGCGAACGCCCGTGAATGGCCCGTACCATAGGTGTGCGCAACCCCGTCGTGCTCGATGCAGTCGGCCAAAGCCTCAGCGGCACGCCGGATCTGCGCCGATTGCGTGCGCACGACACGGTCCAGTATTTCCTGCGCTCGCTCCCAGAAGAGCGCCATGCCAAATGGCTGATCCGCCATAGTTCTCACCTCGTTTCACCCTTGCGAACCCGGCCAATACAGCACCGCCGCCGTGAGCGTCTGCTCCCTGCGCTCTTCTCCGCCATCCTACGCAAGACGCAATACACGATGCGTAACGCCTCCGAATGCCGCGCCAGGCACACGCTGATATCCTTGCGACTCAAGACGGACGACGCGCGCGCAGCCGCTCATACGCGGGCGCAAGCCGGCCAGGATAGCGCTCAATCATCCGTTGGTTGGCTTCATGCGCCCCCGACACATTGCCGGAGACGAATACCGGTGGCTCTTGCCCACGCTCAAGCAGGAGATCGATGGCGCGTAGCACAACCGCATGCAGCAGGAACGCGCCAATGATGTCTGAGGTGGCGCCTGTGCGGACGCCACGCGCGAGCGTCATCAGGGCATCACCTGGCTGCCCGAGATTGTCGAGCACGACATCGGCCACCTCGTACAGCTTCTTCCCAGACGGCGCGAGCGACTTTTCGGCGCGTGAGTGCGCGAGGGAGGTGACTGCTATCACGGGAACCTGGTGCGCCTGTGCCCACTCTGCCGCTTCAACCGGCGCGGAGTTCCTGCCAGAATTCGAGATCACGATGAGCACATCACGCGATGGATCAACAGCGGCGTACTCCAGCATGATCTGCGCGATCCCACTTACGCGCTCCCATTCTCCGGATGCTGGCGCGTCTTCATGCAGCATCAGTGGCGCCGACTCGATGACGTTTACCGGCAGCAATCCTCCAGCGCGTGAGTAAATCTCTTCGGCCAGCAGGTGCGAGTGGCCGGTGCCGAACGTGTGTATCAGGCCACCAGACTCGACCGTGCGCGCGACGAGCACCGCGGCTTGCTCGATCTGCTCTGCCTGTGTCTGCGCCGCATCGCGTACCATCGTCTGCACGCGGTCGGCAAAGCGCAGGACGACATTCTCCACAGGCACCGTCTCGCCGTTGCTCATTGGTCTCCCGCCTTTGTCTCTCTCAACATCCTCAGCGCCGCCGCCGCCACGTCCTCGCCGCTCCCTGCCCCGAACTGGCTCATCAGGACCTCATAGTCCAGCGACTGGTAGGCCTCGCGCGTGGGAATGTAGCCAACGTAGCCGTTGGTATAGCCAAGCACGAGCGCAGGACTAGCCGCGCCACGGCGAATCTCAGCCCCCAGGCGGCTATACAATTCGCCGGGAATGGCCACGAGGGCCAATTCACCAAGTCGTGCCGTCGCGACGGTCAGGGACGGTAGCGGCAGGTCTTGCTGTGCCGAGCCGATGTGCTGCGCGGCGCGAATGCCTTGTAAGACCGTCTCCAGCGTACGCGCCTGTGCGATGTTCCCCGCCTCAAGCGCGGCGGCACGCTGTTGGCTCAGAGTGTCGGCATCGCTCGCCAGCGCCTTCATGTCGAGCGGGTCCTTGCGCTTCAACGCCACCGTGTCCTCACGCACGATAGGAGGCGCGAGCCGTAGTGGTTCGGCTGTCGCAATAAATCGTTCCGCCGCCTCAGCCAGCAGGCGCCCCAAGCGTTCAAGTTCCTCGAACCCCTGCCCCTGACGAAGATGCCGCGTGCTGATGTCGCCAGCCGCACCTGTCGCCAGCGCCACCCATGTCTCCGTGCCGAGGCGCGCGCGAAGCTGGCGGCGATACGCGCCGGGCAGGTCAGCTGAAATAGCGTAGTTGGCCGCGCTCAGGACGGTTGGATGGCAGGGAAAGCTGCCAAACACTGCCGAGGGGACGCCACGTGAGTCGCCGTCCGCATAGAGGCACAGCAGATCAAGTGTAATCTCTTCGCCGCTGTCAGGGTGGTCGCGGTTCGATGCGACGCCCTCGACGGAGCCGCTTGCCCAGGCGGCGCGCACCGTACGCATCGCTCGTGCCGCCTCTCGTGCAGCGTCTGTCGCTCCCGCTACGATGCGCTCGGTTACCTCAGGCGGCGGCTCGTGCGTCGAGAAGATGCGGCCCACATCGGGTCCGGAGTGCGTATGCGTTGCGCCGAGCCAGACAACCGCGCCGGGCAGTGCCTCGGCCACTCGTTCGCGAACGCGCGCCACCAGGGAGGCATCCACCGCAACCAGGTCGCAGATCACTACGATAAGGGGGGCTGTGGGATCGCCGAGTGCCAGCGCATTGGCGTAGAGTGGGTCGTGGATGGCGTCAGCCGGAGCCGTCCGGTCACCATACCCGCCCATCCAGCACGGAATAGTGGGGGTAATCGTGGCAGCAGCCCAGCCCGCGCGGACAGTCTCAGCAGCCATAGGGTACCTAGAATCCCTTCTGTTTCAGTACCTCAAGAAAATCGAGCTGGCGATCAGTCGGCACCATCTGCGTGGTGAGCTTGCCTGCGTTCATCTGCGCGATCGTCCGGTAGACAGCCGCTTCTTCGGGGGTCACAGCGATGGAGTTGGTGACCATCTTGAACTTCGTACCCGACGTGGGAGCCTGATTGCCCACATTGATCGTTTGCGGCTTGAGTCCACCTTCGAGCAGGCGCAGCGCATCGGAGGGTAGTTTCGCGATGACAAAGATCTTCTCTCGCTGTCCTTGTGGGCTCTGCGCGTAGGTGATCGTGTCCGCGACGGAGAGCACAGAGGTGGGGACGCCGCGCGCCGCTTGTGGCAGCAGCATCGTCTGTACAGGGTCTGTCGCGACCTGATCATTTGTCACGATGATTCGGTTGGCGCCAATGGTATTGACCCAGCTACTGGTCACCTGCCCGTGAATGAGGCGATTATCGATTCGCATATGGACGATTGGCATGATTCCCTCCAAGCGTCTGCAGTGACGCTTCGTTTCGTGCGCTGGCACCGAGGCCAGCGAAACCGCCGGGCGCCGACCGACGAAGCGCCGCTCTCGCGTGCGGTGATACCGACTAGCGGAGCGGATAGACGTCCGCGTAGAACGTGTGGCGTCATCCTCCCGCGCCGCGGAGGCGATCGCCGAGATTCAGGATACTCTCTTTCCCTGTCTGGAGTGCAAGTTCCGCCAGATCGCTTGCCGTACTGGACTCCCGCACCATGAGAATTTCCAGCAGTATCGGCAAATTGACCCCGCAGACCACTGGCGTTCCACTGGTTGCGAGATAGGCGCTCGCGTTGGATGGGCTTCCGCCCATCATATCGACTAGTACCAGCGCGCCATCAGGGTTCGCCACATCAGCGACCGCGGCTTCGATCTCACTCCGCAGGCGGTCGAGGTCCGCTGCTGGGTCCATGCCGAGAGCGCGAAATCGTTCCTGCTGGCCAACGATCATCTCAGCGGCATTCTTGAGCCCCTCAGCCAGGAGGCCATGTGAGACGACGACGATACCTACCACGTCGCGATGTCCTTTCAGCGTCGGAAATTGGGAGGACAGACCGAGGTCCATCCCCCCAACTCCCTCATGCGTGGGCTCTAGGCTGCCTTGATACCCAGGATGCCCAGGGCGCCAAGAACGAAGCCCAGGACAGCAAGGATGATCAACACCCAGACCGGCGAGAGCTTGAAGCGCCGCAGCAGAACATACGCCAGCGCAACCAGCGCGACCGGAATCATGAACGGCAAGATCGTGTCGAGCGTCTGTTGCACAGCGACTTCTACCGTCTTCGTCTGCCCCTGGAGCGTCTGCGTGCTCTTGTACGTCAGGGGAACGACGACCTTGCCGAGGATGCTCGGGATGAAGCCGCCAATCACGATCATGCCAACTACAGTAGCGATATCGGTGACACGTGAGACGATGCCGCCTTCAGCGACCTCTTTCGCAAGCCCTAGGCCGCGACGGTAGCCGAACCAGAAGAGCGGGAACATCAGGATGGTCCAGCCGAGGCCCGAGAGGAACATCAGCAATGGACCGCCGACGCTACCAGAAAAAGCGAGCGATGCCGCGATGACGGCGATAAATGGCCGGTACAGGATGGCCTGGATGGTATCGCCGATGCCCGCCAGTGGCCCCATCAGCCCGACTTTGAGGCTGTCAACGACCTGTGCCTCGCGTTGGGCCTCCATGGCCACCGTCGCTCCAAAGATGGGCGGAGAGCCAACCTGCGGATTCGTGTTATAGAACTGAAGGTGGCGCTTCATCGCGGCGATGCGCTCTGGCTTCGTCTTGTAGACCTTGTTGATCACGGGAAGCATCGAGTAGGCATACCCAAGTGCCTGCATGCGCTCGTAGTTCCATGACCATTGCAGCGTGATCAGGTGCCGCAACATGGCGCTCCTGATGGTGCCGGAGTCGAGCTGGACAACTTCAGGAGCGGCGGCGGGGGCTTCCGCGGTCGCTACACTTGAGGAGTCAATCACTTCAGGATTGACGTCGCCGCTATCGATGGCCCTGCCTTCGCCCGGATCATCCATTGGGGACATTGGTTGATTGTCCTCGAATTGGTTAGGCATTTGCTGCTGCCCTCCTCTGGATCATCGTGGTCTGGATCATGTCCCACAGGAACGCAATCGCGATTGCTGCTATTGCGATGCCGATGAGCGGCACCTTCAGGTAGGCAAAGAAGACGAATCCTAAGATGAGGAACATCCAGTACTTGTTGACCGGGAGCATAGTGAGCAGCAGCGCAAAGCCGAGCGCTGGCAGAACCGCACCCGCGACGTTCAAACCGGTCGTTGCCCAGGTAGGCAGCAACTTGATTCCGGCGTTGATCGGACCAGAGCCAAGCCAGACGGCGATGAACACCGGAATGGCGCGTGAGAGTCCCCAGGGAATCTGTCCGAGGAAGTGCATCCACGTGAGGCCGCGCTCGTTGCCGGTGTCGGCATACTTGTCAGCGCCATGAATGAAGATTGTGGTGACGCCGCGAGCGAGCACGTCTGCCTGGGTCATGAGCACAGCGGTGGTACCGCCGATGATGATGCCTGCACTGGCACTGCCGCTGACGGCACCAATCGCGGTACCTACAATGGCCCCTGTCTGAAAATCGGGGATGGTCGCACCGCCATAAGTCCAGAGGCCCAGGGAGAGCAAAGTCAGCGTTGCACCAACGGTCAATCCGAGAGGAATGTCGCCAACGATGAGACCTGTGACGAAGCCGGAGATCAAGGCTTCATTCCACCACAATCCAGGTCCCAGCGTCGTGACGATTCCGATATAAGCCCAGATGGCAAGCAGGAATGCTACACCAACACCGGGCGTACTGACTGCACCGAGTACCATCGAATTTCTCCTTCGTGTAGTGACGCAGAGCGCCAGCAACGACATTGTTGCCAGTCGCCCGACTACCCGATGACTACCGCCAGTCCCCTCCCGCGTCCTGATACGGACGCCCAGCAGGCGGAACCACAGAAATCGAGTCCTCGTGGCCATCGCAGTTGGGTGACTAAGCCGCGCTGCCCACCTGCTGATCTAGATTCGCTCTCCTTTCTCTGCTCTCGCGTCTCTCGCGTGATTGCCGACAGCCACTGGTCATGTGACGCTCACTGGCAAATGGACAGCTCGTTGTGGGCCTGCCAGATGGGGCACCGCCAGATAGATACTCAGCAATACTCGGTCGATTTGAGATGGTCCGTATGCGATCTGGACTCGGATGCACACGGTATATGGCGAAGTGGTTATTATAATAGCATAGCCCGCTCGGTCTTGCAGCGGTCATCTGAACGTTCGTTCCTTCCGGGGCCATACCCAGCAATTTGCGTGCCGTGGCGCCAGGCCAGCAAACGCGCCGCGCTTCCGCTCGCCGCACCGGCTGCGGCGCATGCTCTGGCATAGTATATGCGCATCCAGCATATAGCGACTGGCCGTACTTTGCGGTGCCCTCGCTGATGGATGCTCAAGCGCGCGTCGTTTCACGACGCTGCGAAAACGCTGAACGCTGTCAAAACGCTCACGGCTGTTCGCTCAGCTGGCTGCCACCAGGCAATATGGCGAGCATGGGAGCCAGCGCTATGAAATGATCAGAGGGTACGGGATCCATCATGACTACACCTTCCCCTGTGCCATCCGTCGCACACATGCTCTTGGAGATTCACGAGCAACCCGACGCCCTTCGCGCCGCTGTTGACGCGGCTGTCGCGCCCGCGCAAGCGATCGCGGCAGAGCTGGCTCGGCGGAATATCGACCAGATCGTCATTGCTGCTCGCGGCACCTCCGATCACGCGGCCCTCTATGGGCAATATGTGTTCCAGTATCTGAATGCGATTCCTGTCACGCTGGCCACACCGTCGCTCTTCACGGTATACCGCGGGTCGCTGCGTCTCGATCATGCGCTCGTCATTGGCATCTCGCAATCTGGGGAGACGCCTGAAATTGTCGAGGTACTCTCCACGGCGCGCCAGGCTGGCGCCTACGCTGTTGGTATTACCAACATAGATGGCTCACCGTTGACTCAGGTGGCAGATCAGACGCTATTATGCCATGCGGGCCTTGAACAGAGCATCGCCGCGACAAAAACCTACACCACAACATGCGCCATCCTGGCGGCGCTGGCAGCCGCGCTGCCGGGCGGAGAAGCCATACAGGCGAGCTTGCCACGCTTGCCTGATCTCGTGGGTGCTGCACTCGCGGCGGAAGAGACGGTGGAGCGCGCCGTGACGCGGTACGTCTTCGCTCGTGACTGCATCGTTCTCGGGCGTGGCTTCCAGTACAGCACGGCACGCGAAGCGGCGCTCAAGCTCGAAGAGACCTGCTACGTGATCGCCACGCCGTTCTCAACCTCGGATTTTCGCCATGGTCCCGCGGCACTGATTGAGCGCGGCGTGCCGGTGATCGTCTTCGCGCCCCCAGGCCGAACCGCGGATGAGGCCGATGAGCTGCTGCACTGGCTGCGTGAGCACGACGCGGACTGCATCGTTGTCTCGAGCGAAGCGAGGCTACTTGAGCTTGCCACTACGCCCATCCCGATGCATCTGCCGGCACTACGCCCCGCATCAGATCAGCAGGCCAGCACGGCGCCAGCGGCGGGAGAGGCTGGCGTGGGCAATGTCAGCATTGATGAGCTTCTTGCGCCCATCCCGTATATCGTTCCCGGCCAGCTCTTCGCGCACTATCTCGCGCGAGCAAAGGGCCTTGACCCCGACCATCCGCGCGGACTCTCCAAGGTCACTCGTACATACTGATCTGTGCTGTTCTCTGGTATCCGTCCTGCGTGACCGTGTGGGACGATGTGTGACGTTTTTCCCTGTCTGTTGAGAGGTGTTGTCGCGCGGGGAGCGTTTGGAGGTGCGTGCGCATGCCATCTGAGAAGCCTATACGTGTTGCCTTGCTCGGCTATGGGCACGGCGGGTCCGTCTTTCACGCGCCGTTGATCGCCGCGACGCCAGGGATGACGCTTGCCGCTATCGTCACGAATACGCCAGAGCGGCGCGCAAGAGCCGCCCGTGACTTTCCCGATGCAGCGATTCTCGCGTCTGCCGATGAGGTCTGGCGCGATGCCGCCAGGTATGATCTTGTCGTCGTGGCTACTCCCAATCGCACGCATGTGCCGCTGGCGCTGGCTGCGATGCATGCTGGCCTGCCCGTCGTCGTCGACAAGCCGATAGCAGCGACCGCCGCGGATGCTCAGCGTTTGCTTGAGAGCAGCAGGGAAACCGGGCAGATGCTCAGCGTGTTTCAGAACGCGCGTTGGTCAAGCACCTTTCTCACCGTGCGCCAGCTATTGGATGACGGCCTGCTCGGTCCGGTGATCCGCTTCGAAGCGCGTATGGAACGCTACAGGCCGGAACCGCGCGCTGGCGCGTGGCGGGAGCGTGGAGCGCCCGAGGAGGCAGGGGGGTTACTGTATGATCTCGGTAGCCACTTGATCGATCAGGTACTTGTGCTGTTCGGCCAACCACGGCGCGTCTATGCCGAGTTGGCGCATCACCGACCGCGCACGGCTGTTGATGACGATACGTTCGTGGCAATCGAATTTGAGCACGACATCCACGCCCATTTGTGGATGAGCTATCTTGTGCGCGCGCCCGGACCCGCTGTGCGCGTGTGGGGCCTGCGTGGCATGTACGAAAAGCTCACGGGCGACCCGCAGGAAGATGCGCTGCGGCAAGGGCGGCGCCCGGGCGGGTCAGATTGGGGGGTCGAGCCAAGAGAGCGGTGGGGACGGCTTGTAACAGATGCCGCGAACTTGCAGGTGGATGGCTTTGTCGAGACGTTGCCGGGCAATTATCCGGGCTACTACGCCGCTCTACGAGACGCATTGTTGTCGGGTGGGCCGCCACCAGTCGATCCAGACGACGCAGTGCAAACGCTTCGTGTGATCGAGGCAGCCCAGCGAAGCGCGCGTGAACACACCATTGTTGAGATGGCGCATCGCTGAAGCACAACGGATGTGCTGCTCTGCCCGCTATGCGTGAGGATTGTGCTACGCTGCCTCGTATGCGCCTTCCAGGAGGCGCTCCACCACCTGCGCGACCCCATCCTCGGTGTTCGAGGCCGTAACCTCATCCGCGACCTCGAGGACCTGGGGATGCGCGTTCGCAACCGCCACACCATGTCCAGCCCAGCGTAGCATCGCAATGTCATTGGGCATGTCGCCGAACGCCATCACCTGTTCCGGACGAATGCCGCGCGCGGCGGATATCCACTCCAACCCGGCGGCTTTGTGCACACCGGCCAGGCTTATCTCGATGTGGTGGGGCGTTGAGTACGTCAGGGTGACCTCGTCTTCGTTGGCAATGCCACGCGTGTACTCAATCAGCGTCTCGGAATTGGTCTCCTCATGCCACGCGATCAGCTTCGTGATGGGCTCAGCGCAGAAATGGAGCACGTCCTCACAGACCGGGATATGTGCGCCAGCAGCGCCGCGGCGCAGGGCAAACGCTGGCTCCCAGCTAAAGTCTCGCCCGCGCTCTACCGCGAAGGCAATATCAGGCAGCAACTCGCGTAGACCCAACACGATCCGTCGTGCCACACTCTGTTCGAGCATCATGTGATGGAGCATGGTGTCCTGATGAGGATCATAGATAATCGCGCCATTGCTACAGACCGCGGGCTCGCTTATACCTGCTTCTACTGCGACTGTTCGGAGTGTAAGGGGATGCCGACCTGACACAAACACGACTGAAATGCCCGCGCCTTGCGCGCGTTGGAGCGCGGCGCGCGTCCGCTCAGAGATCGTCCCATCGGTCCGCAACAGGGTGCCATCCAGATCACTCGCAATCATCCGGATATCCACTTCAAAATGCCTCTCCGTCTACTGCTCCCCCTTTTACTACTGATCTCCCTGGCATATCTACAGCACCGCATGATGATTCATTGAGATAGTGGGGATAGCGAGATATGTGACGGTGCGTCGCAATGTTGCCAGCTTTCCAGTATACCACGCGCCAGCCCTCGCTTGATTATGCGTCATATGCCGGCGCTATCTGCCTGCGCTGGCCATGCAGGTGGCACTCGGAACGAGCGCTCTGGTGGGGGCAGGTAGAGCAGGCGGGCTGCCTGTGCGGGCGCGACGACACCCAGCGGGATCAGCCGGGCGGACGGCTCGGCGTATCCGCCATAGGGTTCATCGCGCCCGTTCGGCCCACAGGAAGATATCCGCCCTGTCGCCACACAGCCTGGCTGCCTAGCCTGTAACCGTGATGGTCCCCTTCATGTAGGGGTGGATGGTACAGTGGTAGCTATAGGTGCCTGGCTGTGTGAAGGTGAAGCTGAACGTGCCGCCGGAGGGATCGATCGTGCTGGAAGCCAGGGTCGTTCCGGTGTCGCTCGTGACGGTGTGCGGCGCGTCAGACGCATTGGTCCACACGACCTTGGTCCCTTTCGCGACAGTCAGTGTGGTGGGCGAGAAACCATACTTGCCGCTCTGCTCAGTGATCTTCACTTGCGTTCCGCCCGCTCCAGATGCGGGGCTTGTGCTGCTCGGCGCTGTGGGAGTCGTGGCGGTGGTGGCGGGGCCGCCCGCCGAGCCCCCATAGCCCCCATTACTCGTGCCGCATCCCGCAAAGACCAGGGTGCCAAGTAGTAGGATGCCAAACCACCATCCGATGCTGGTCTTCCTTCCAGTCGTCAGGCTTTTCATGGGAATCCTCCATCCCCTAGCACGGCGTCGAGCCTGCCTGCCCGCCAGGGGTGGATCTGGCGTCATACCCTCAGAGAACAGCGGGTAGGGCATCGCAGTGCTATATCCTATTCTGTTGTCTACGACCTGAAGTTACGCCCGCCAGCTATAGCCCTGCTACAGCCCTGCTACTCCCTGATGACCATGCGGCGCTCTATCGCTGGCGTTCTGGTGGGGGCAGGTGAAGCAGGCGGGCCGCCTGTGCGGGCGAGACGACGCTCAGCGGGATCAGCCGGGCGAATGCCTCGGCGCGGGCGGCGAAATCCTCCGGCTCTTCGATGCCGCCGAAGCTGACGGTAAAGCGTGGATCGAGCCAGCGGCGCACTTTACGTGTGAGGAAGCCGGAGGCCAGCGCGACGACCGGGGCGACAGCCCGGCGATAGACGACATTTTGCTGCGACTCGCCCACGCTGCGGTTGCTGCTGTCGGTGAAGCCAAGCTCATCCATCGTCAGGCCGAAAGCGGCGACGGTAACGTTGAGCAGGAAGCGGTCGAACTCGACCAGCGGATCATCGCCCGCGAGCGCGAGCCAGTTGCTGCCCGGCGGCAGCGCTTTCGCCCGGACACGCCAGGCATCGTTGCCCGCAAGCAGCCCATTGAAGGCGCGCTCGAAGGTTTCGAGCTGGTCAGGCGTCCAGGAGAGGCTGGCGGGCGGCTGGATCAGCCCCAGTGGGGTCGCGCCATCGGTGAACCGGGTGAGGTCGAAGTTCTGCTTGCGGAGCGCCTGATTGACGCGCAGCAGAATCCGCTCGACGCGCGAGATGCCATAGACGCTCTCGGTGCGAGCGGTCTCGCGCAGATAGTCCATCTCATCGAGGGTGTAGTCGCCCGCGACGAGGCCATAGAGCACCTGCTGATACGCGGGTGCGGGCGGCTGTGGTGGGCGTCCAGCGTCATCTACCAGCGGTTTGATCGTCTCACCGGCAATCAATTCGATCGCGTACAGCTCACCGGAGCGCGTGCGGCGGGTATAGACGGCCACGGCGTCGATCTCCAGCAGGTCGCGCACGAAGGCGACCAGCCACGAGCGCAAATCCTGGGTACGGTCGGGCGATTCGAGCAGCGCCTCGATGCGGCGGGCAGGCTCGCGCCAGCGCGGCGCGGCTGCATCCTCGCCCTCGGCCAGCAGCTCAGCACGCGGCAACACGCGCAGCTCCAGGCGTCCAATGAGATCGAAGTAGACGCGCTCGCAGATCTGAATGCCGTCATAGAGCGCGGCCAGATTGCGCAGTTGTTCGAAGGTGGTCGTTTCGCTGGCGCGTGGCCGCTGAGTGAGGTTGAAGCCCACGGGATACGCCCACTGGCGCGGCTGCGGCGGGCGCCCCGGTGTGCCATCCAGGCGGGCTGGCAGGGGTGGCGTCCCCGGCGCGAAGCTCGCCATCGTCCGCTGTGTGCCGCCCTGCCCGCCACGCTGCCCCCGTACTCGTCGCTTGCCGCCCATTGCTTCTCCTGCCTCCAGTCTGAAACTTGCCATCAGCGGGCAGCGTAGCATGGATGAGTCACTGCCACGAGAGCGACAGCCATGGGCAACCTGGCGCAGGGACGGTCAGAGGCGGTCACGAGATGGACCGGAGATACCTCATAAACATGTGGAATGATTGAGACTGCGGGAATCGTGTCAGAATTCCCGCCACCCGTTCGTGGCTCATCGGCACTATACTTGAACGGCGATACGTGCGGTGGCAATGGGCGTCGGTAGTGGGCGGGAGATGCATATGGCGGAGATAGCGCTGGTCGCGTCGACAGGCAATGCGCGGATGGATGCGGTCGTACAAGCATTGACTACGCGGTTTGAAACCGTTTTGCCAAATCGTCTGCGCGCGGTATACGTCCTTGGTAGCTACGCCGACGCGAGCGCCGTCGCCACCAGTGATCTCGATCTGAAACTCATCATCGCCGATAGCTTTCGTGATGGCGAGCGCGCGCGTACCCAGGCGTTTCTCGCGGAATGTGCCTCTCGGGCCGAAGGCGAGCTTGATATCGAAGTCGCGGAGGAGGAAAGCCTGCGTGCTGGTGTGTCGCCAACGCTGAAGCTGGGAAGTCGCTTGTTATGGGGGACCGATCTGTGCCAAAGTCTTGAGATCATGCCGCTTCCGGCCTGGACCCGTGACCGCATGCACTCGTCCTACTGGCGTCTGGCTGGTCTGTTTTCCCGTCCGACGCCGCTCGCTATGCCGCTGGATTATCCTGACCCTGGCGATGAGTTCTACGGCTACGCGCATCGCCTCACCCACGCACCAGACGGCGAGCTAGTGCCGGGAACGCGCGACCTGATGCGAGCCGTTGGATGGATGGCGACGGCACTGGTGGCATATCGGGCAGGGCAGTATGTAGCAACGAAGCGCGCATGTGCCCCGATGTACCGTGACTGCATCGGCGACGAGTGGTCCAGCTTGCTGGATGACATGTCCACGTGGGTACGCGCTGCCTGGCAATATCGCATTCCCGCCGCCCCTGAGGATCGTGCCCGCCTGCGCGCCCTCTGCACACGCGCACTCGGATTCGAGAATCACTTTCTAGCATTGTATCTTGACTACGCGTTGGCCGAACTGCGCTCCGACGACCTCCTTGGACGCCAGATGGCGGTTCAGATGTTAGAACGTATCCCTCTTGCTGATTCGCTCCTCATGACGGCTATGACAGAAGCGGAACGACAATGAAGTATACTGAGCGCGTCGATACATATCAAGCAGAGTGTGGAGACGTGTGACGTGTGAGGATAGGTGGCTATGGCGATTCGCGCGGTGGTCTTCGATATTGGCGGCGTGTTGGAGATTACCCCTGACCCCCAGATGCGGGGCATGGTGACACGATGGGAAGCGCTCGCCGGGATGGAGACGGGCGAGATGGAAAAGCGCCTGGAGCGGACAGCGCATCTCTGGAAGGCTGGCGCCCTCGGCCATTGCACCGAAGCCGACATCGAACGAGGACTGCGCGACCTTGCCGGGTTCACCGAAGAGCAGACGAGCGATTTCATGGCCCATATGTGGCGAGAGTATCTTGGCACGCTCAATGTCGAGCTGACCGACTACTTTCGCGGTCTGCGCCCACGCTATCGGACGGGGATCATCAGTAACAGCTTCGTCGGCGCACGGGAACGCGAGCAGGAACTCTACCGCTTCCATGAGATAGCCGACCCAATCATCTATTCGCACGAGGTAGGTATCGCCAAGCCCGACCCACGCATCTACGAGCTGACCTGCGAGCGGATGGGCGTGCAGCCGGGTGAGATGATCTTCCTCGACGACGCCGAGGCCTGCATCAACGGCGCTCAGGCGGTAGGCATCCACGGCATCCTCTTCCGCGACAATGCCCAGGCCATCGCGGATATCGAAGCATGCTTGTTGGCGAACGCCTCTTGATTTGGCGTTGGTGCCACTCCTGGCAATGCGCCAATAGGCTAGACACTGGCTCCGGCACAGATCCACTGGACAGACTCATGGCATCGTGATGTCATCGAACCCCGAACAGCCACCGATTGTCAGGGTGCCATTGGCGCTCGTCACGCGGGCGCACTGCACCTCTCGCGTTGTCACGCGGTTGCTGCCTGCGATGCCGAACGAGGAGTGTAGTCCCACGTCACAGCCTCCGCCGCCATCCCATGGCTCGACGACGAATGTGTCTGTCTCCCCGGTATCCGTACCGCTCACGTTCCTCGTCACTGCCGCCGCCTTGCAGCGTGCGTGTGCCGCCACGAAGCATGCTACCGCCTGCTGCGCTGCGCTCCGGTCTACAAGTGTGCCGTTGGGCCAGTAGTTGAAGCTGCCGCAGTTTTGCCCATGCTCGCGCCAGTATGTCAGCCGGCTTTCGAATGCGCCATGGCTCCGCGCGACCAATAGCCCGGCACCGACGGTAAGGAGGACCGCCAGCACACCGGCAAGCAACACCCAGCGAGCGATGCGCAGGCGGGTTTCCAATCTGTGCTCGCGTGCCATCAGCGCCGCGATGTGCTCGCGCTGCCGCGCCAACTCATCCCACAAATGGGCATTCTCGTCTTTGGGTGTCATGCCCCCATGCTACTCCCGCAAGGCAAGTACACCCGAGTGCCCGCATCAACGTGCAGATATGAGATGCGCTACTCCCTCGCTCCGGCAAGTTCCTGGCGCCGGAACGCGAGCCAGGCAACGGCGATGACGATGGCGCATAGAACCAGGTTTGCGAGGACCGAGAGCAGCAGGTGATCGGGCGATGTTCCCTGCGCAAGGGCGCTCGCCGGCTCCATCAGCCCCGCAGGTGTAAGCTGCGCCGCTTTCGGGATAATCCCGATGAGCGAGAGCAGCACCCACGCCGCCAGGCCGATGCCCACGGCCAGTAGTTGCGAGCGTGCCACGGTGCTGCCTAGAAAGGTCAACAGCCCATAGACGATCAGGGAGAGCAGCACGAGCAGACTGCAGCCGATGAAGCTGCCCAGCGCGATTGGCTGAAAGAGAATCGCTGTGTAGAGGTAGGTGGCAATCGCCGCGATCAGCACTCCAACGCCCAGGAGCATCAGCAGCGTGACCACTTTCGCGCCGAGAAACGCCGCACGTGAGAGCGGTTTCGTCAGCACGAAAGCCGCCGTGCCACGTTCTTTCTCCCGCGCGACCATGCCCATCGGCAGCAGAATGGCGACGAAGATGCCTGTTCCGGCGACGTTTTTGAGGTACTGGGCAATGGCATCCGCGACGGTTGGCGTTGGAACGATGATCTTGACGCCCGACTGGCCCGTGCCAATCGCTTGCAGCAGCTCTGGCGTGTACTTCGCCGTCACGGGCGAGATGATGCCGAGCAGAAGAAAGACTACGGCGACAACCAGCAGCCGGTTGCTGCGCACTGCCTCGCGCAGCTCTTTGCGCAGAAAGACGCTAAACCCGTCCATACCTAATCAACCGTCGCTTTCTCTGCCCGCTCTGAGCCAACCAGCCGCAGGAAGATATCTTCGAGGCTGGGCCGCCCGCGCTCGAACCGCAGTACCTGGATGTGATGCGCCGCCAGCAGCCCCAGTATCTCGCGGCTCGCCGTCGCTGTATCTCGCGCCAGCACGCGGATACCGCCGTGCTCCTGTACGACCTCGCCCGCCCACGGCTCCGCGCGCAGGGCTACCATCACCTGCTGGACCTGCTCGTCCTGTCCTGGCTCCGGCTCGAAGGTGAAGATGGGCTGGGCGTAGCGGTCCTGCAGCTCTGTCACAGTCGAAGAGACGATCAGCCTGCCGCGATTGATGATGGCGACGGAGTCACAGACCCGCTCGACATCAGCCAGCACGTGCGTTGACATGAAGACAGTGGACTGGCCGCGCAGGCCGGCGATCACGTCGAGGATGTCATGTCGCCCTTCTGGGTCGAGGGAGCTGACAGGCTCGTCGAGGAACAATACCTCCGGTTGATTCACGAGCGCCTGCGCCAGTCCGAGACGCTGTCGCATGCCACCGGAATACCCGCCGACGCGCCTGTTCGCGTCCTGTGTCAGCCCAGCCAGCGCCAGCACCTCATCAACGCGTCTGCGCAGTGCTGCCCCGCGCAGCCCGAAAAGCTCTCCGACGAAGCTGAGCAACTCTCGCCCAGTCATCCAGCCATAGAACTCCGGCGATTGATCGAGAAAGCTGATATGCCTGCGCAGATTCACCCCGCCCGTGGCGACATCACTCCCCGCGACGGTCGCGCTGCCACCATTGGGCACCGCCAGTCCCGTGAGCAGGCGCAGTGTCGTCGTCTTGCCCGCGCCATTCGGACCGAGGAAACCGAAGACGGAACCCGCGGGTACTTCGAGCGAGAGATGGTCGAGGGCCAGTACCGGGCCGTAGCGCTTGGTGAGGTCTTTGCATGAGATGGCGCTCGCCATGGCAATCCCCCTCCTCAATATTCCTCAATATTCCTCAATATTCCTCGCGTCCGAATAGCAGGTAGGCCAGCCAGCCGAACGTGCTTACCAGCAGAACCACCAGCAGCCAGATCACTTTGTTGCCACCTCTAACGCGCCGCTCTGGATTGAGGATGTCCACGATACAATAGACAACCATCCCCAGATCGATCAGCGCCAGCGGAATGATCGCGAGAAGGATACCCGTATCGATGTGCGACGTGCCCACAACCCCCTCCTCTTCTCCGGGCAGTATATCCGTCCAGTCCGGGAGTCTCGCGAAGCCCGGATGCGCTGCGCGGCTCTTGTGCGCGGCGTTCATGAGACAGCAGAATCTTCATAGCGCCCGACACTTGACTGTTATAGTACGGCTAGCACAGTTGTGTCAAGGGGACCGCTCTGGCGCGAGGCGCTTAGAGATAGGTGAGCGCTTCCGAGACGAGGCGTTCGGGGGGAATGGTGTTGATGATGCTGGTTCTGCCAGCATATATCTCAGCCGTGATCGCCTGGAAGCTGTAGGGGTTGGGGTCGAGCGTGACGCCCCGATGCCAGCCGGTTGACGCCCACACCTGTTTCGAATAGACCTTGCCTGGGAGAAACGGCGTGATGGTCGGGATGCCAAGCGCGCCAGCCAGATGGCCAGGTCCGGTATCGTTTGAGAGCGCCAGCGTGGCATGCCGCAGGACGACCGCCAGATCGAGCAGTGAAGGCGTGGTAGCCACGACGACACGCGCATTGTTCCGGCTTCCGGTGAATCCGCCAAGGATGGCCGCAAGGTCTTCCCGATGGACGGGTTGCGAGGAATCCGGGCCGCACGCGACGAAGAAATTGATGCGGCGGCCAGGAGACTGCTGGGCCACATGCTCTGCGATCATCGCCATCGTCTCATCCCACCGCTCATAACATTTGGCTGCCACGATCGACTGGAAGAAGCAGGCGATGAGGGTCGCATCGGTCTGAAGCCCGAAGGCATGCGCCAGCCGCGCATAGCGCCGGGCATCTACGCTGGGAACATAGATGCGTGGCTGCACACTGGCGGCGCGGAGGCTGCTCTTGGGCAACAGAAAAGTGTCCTCGAAGAACGCTGCATAGCGTCGCAGGGAGCCTCTGGCCGCATAGCTGCGAAGCGCCACACGATGGAGTCCGGCCAGCTTCGTGATTCGTCTATCTGCTCGTGTGTTTGACTGCATCGTTACCTGCTACTACTCCTATCTTCTCGTCCGCTTGTTCGATTTCCAGATATGGCATGCCGTCGTGTTCGGCATGAAAGTCAAGCTCCAGGATATTACGGGCTGATGCGCTGGCATAGCTGGCCGCGCCTGCCCGGTCCACATCGTCCGGCGCCGCGACGATCACATCGATCTCAGCCCAGTAGCGCGCCCGATATTCCGCGGCGGAGACCAACTCGGCGATGGATTCATCAACGATGATCGTCACAGGCGTGTGCTGCCTGCTGGTGTACGCGAGCGTTTGCAGCGTTCCTTCCAGGAATGCGGTACCGATGATCGCCTCACCCAGGCGACCCGCCTTGCCGCCGATATGCACGACGACCGCATCGGCGGCGAGGAGTGCCTCGCGAGCAAGGCGGAGGATGGACCGTTCGGACGCGGTGGGCACTCTCCCGGCATCCAGCGCGCGGTCGCTCATAAAGTCCAGGTCATAACGCTGTGTTGTCACGGGAGGGCATTTCCTGAACACGCCAGCCAGCGGCGGAGTACGATGGCGACGCTCTCCTTCGCGCCAAAGAGACGGGGAGGCCGGCGCTCGATCTCGACAAAGCCCAACCGTCGCCAGAATGCCAGCGCCCGTGTGTTTTGCTCCATCACGCTCAGGCGAATCGCCCGCGCATCTAATGCTGCCATCCACGCTTCGAGCCGGTGGGTGAGGCGCGTGCCCAGCCCGCGCTGGCGGTGAGCGGGATCGAGCAGGAGCACGCCCAGCCACCATTCGCCCGGCTCTGGCGCATCGCGCACAGCATCGATCACGCCGATCAGCGCATTTCCTGATGCGGTAAAGACGCCGATCAGCGCCTTGTCGTCGTAGCTGCCGCCCTCTGGCAGCGCGACATAGAGGCTCTGCGCCTCCGCTGAACCCGGCGGCAACCCGGTGATCAGCTCCAGATAATCGGCGCAGCGCTCGCAGAGATCCTGGACCGCCGGGCCATCATCCGCTGTCAGATAGCGCAGGGTGTAGTCGTCGTCAATCGCTGGTAATGGGACAGGAAATTCATTCATGGGGCACACTCCTTCTCGTGGGGTATCTCCTTTTCCGCTTCCGCCTGCGCTTCACGCGTTTCATGGGCTTCGCCTGTGCCGCCTGTCTCGCCTGTGGGCGCGATGCGCCAGTACATGCCGCGCTCACGAGCCATTAGCTTCTCCCCGACAAGCTCGCGGCGGAGTGTCGCG
>DASUWS010000058.1:0-27821 GCA_036378295.1 Ktedonobacterales bacterium | reverse complement strand
GCATGAGTAAATGCCGTGCAGTATGGGAACGCGGTGCGAGGATCTCAGTGTTGCCCCCAACGCTGCCCCCAACCCAGTGGGACAGAACCAGATGACACCGGACGGTTGGAGCACCTGAGGGCGCTTGAATTCGACAATGTAGAACGGGACTGGACGCTACGAGACCTAGGGCACGGAATTCGACTCTCCCCCATCTCCACCAAATTGACGTTCCGGTACAGTTCGTCAGATGTCGCGGAGTCCTGAAATTCAGGACTCCGCGGCTTTCTTTTTGTCGTCGTCTGTCGCTTACTGTCGCGGGAGTTCGTCTGTTTAGGGGGCAGAATAGGATGTTTAGGGGGCAGAATAGGAGGCAACGCGACCGGCCTTCAAGATGGCCTCAGCCACCCGCGACACGCGCCTGATCGATTGCTCAGGCTGGCGCTCGTCGTGTTGCCCCGTCGCCCAAGGTGATCTCATAATCTCCAGAGCCACAATCTCCGGGTGTTTGGTCTCTTGGGAACTTCGGCGTTCAAGCCCTGACGGATGACCCTTTCACGCCAGAGGCGCAAGCGCGATTGACTGGAAGTTTTGGCTCGCGGCACAACCTGCGCTTTTGGAACCCGATTCCTGGCCTCGATACCCTAGCAACCATCAGTATTTCTGTTTGCTTCGGTAGATACAATAAAGCCACTTGCGTGTATCAAATGAGTGGCAGAGGGAGAAGATGATGGGTTCTGACAGCGATTCTCAAAATGCCCAGAATCCGGAAAGATTGACTCCTCGCATCTTTGTCAGCCATAGCCATATAGACAACGGCATGACAGTCCGCCTGGTTGATGACCTGAGGGCAGCTGGAGCAACTGTCTGGGTCGACGTCGCTGATTTGGAACATGGTGACTTCGTGGAGCGAATCAACCAAGCTCTAGTTGACTGTGACTGGTTCGTGCTTGTTCAGAGTCCCCATTCGCTTAGTTCCAAACCGGTTCGCCAGGAAGTCAATGCCGCACTCCGGCTAATGTGGCACAGCCGGATCAAAGATGTGATTCCATTCGTTGTTGCGCCCTGTGACGAGGATGAGATTCCCGCAATATGGGGAACACTTCACCATTATGACGCGACATCAAATTATGAAGCAGCATTAGCCGGATTGCTCCGTGCTGTCGGGCTCCAAATGCGAGCTATGGCTGAGCAGAACGATCAGATAGGTGGAATTTCAGAGTCCAATATTACCCGCAATAACACTGGTGCTCGGATATTTGCCTGTGCCAATCAGAGTGGTAGAATCGGCAAAACCGAGACCTCGGTAAATCTCGCGGCCTTCATTGCTGATAACCGACAAAGAGTGTTGCTAGTGGACTTGTCCCCTAACATGGGTGCGACGATGCATCTCGGCGTAGATCCCGAGACTGTACATCATTCAGTCTACGATATGCTCCTCGCGGATTCCATCGATATTGATGCAGTTGTCCGCCAAGTTCGCACTAATATCTGGCTGCTTCCGGCGTCGGCGCAACTATGGACGGCAGATCAGCAACTTCCATATGTAAAATACCCCGAGTATCGGTTAGCACAGGGCCTAGATCGCATTCGCAACTCGTTCGATTTCATCTTGATTGATTGTCCATCGTGGCTGGGCTTACTTACGATTAATGCGCTTGTAGCATGCGACGGTGCAATTATACCGTTGCCATGTCACTATTTCGATTTGGAGGGCCTAAAGGAGCTTCTCAAAATGGTATACGTGGTTAGGAACAGACATAATCTATCTCTGTTCCTTTTTGGCATTGTGCAGACAATGTACGAAATCGAGAACCAATACGCCAAACAGGCAGTAGAAGAGATCGGAGAGCACTTCCGAAACGAGAAATTCGCTACACTGATTCCGCGCGACATCCAACTTCTTGAGGCCTCAACTTACGGGCGTACTATCCTCGAGCATAATCCATGCTCGCCAGGAGCAATCGCCTACAAAGCATTGGCTGCGGAAGTAGTGGCTCGCACAGCAAATATAGTGTCGCGACATTCTTGACGGAGATATTAACCTGGATTTCGGAGTATGACCAAGGATACTTAGAAATAACCTCAGGTTGTCATGAAGAGGAGGAAGGAGAAGTGTGATCAGTTGATTAAGAGGCAGCGGACACCATGTTTTGACTGTCCCCCGACGTCCACCAGCGTTCACCTTTGGCGGCGTTTCCCGCTTCCCGTGCATTCATCCTCCCTGCTGAGTCTGCTCCTAGCGCGGCGTCGGCGTCCCGTCGGCATGACGCCCATGACGCATATGACGCGGGCTATCACACCGGCGGTCAGGCCAACGCCCAGTGCAGCGGATGCGATGACGCGCCCGGCAGTGCCAGATGTGCCCCGCTAGCGAGCGTACCGTGGCATTTTGCGCCCTTCCATCTCCCGTCCACCTGGACTCATGAAGATCATGGCCATCCATGCGTGCGAGTGTAGCCCAGGCGGAGAGGTAAACCATCTTGCTGGCTCGTGTGGGGGTTACGGCGTCGTGGGCGTGAATCGCGGCGGGCGGCGAATTCGCTTGGCCTGCTCGAAGGCATAGGCCAGCCGAATCAGCACTGGCTCGCTGAACGCTCTGCCCATGAAGGTTATACCTACCGGTAGTCCGTAGGTGTAGCCCGCTGGCACTGTGATCGCTGGATACCCGGCCATCGCTGCGGGCCGCGCGCTCCCTCCCAGCTTGTGATCGCCATCGACCAGATCGATCTTCCAGGGCGGGCTGATCGTCGGCATGACCAGCGCATCCAGGTGAAATTGCTCCATGACGGCGTCAATGCCCTGCACGCGCGCCAACCGCTGCTTCTGCTCCAGTGCGGTTACATATGCTTCGTCGGTCAGCAGCCCCTTGGCCTGTGCCATGAGGAAGATTTCCTGACCAAAATACGGCATCTCTTGCACCGCGTGCGCCTCGTTGAAGGCGATCAGCTCCTCAAGCGTATGGACTGGCGCGTCTGGTCCCAGGCCTGCCAGATACGCGTTGAGGTCCGCCTTGAACTCGTAGCGAAGCACCTCGGCCGCAGCTTCCGATGCCTTGATCTGCTGCGCTGTTGGAATATTTGCCGGGTCGATGATCTCCGCGCCGAGCGCCCGCATTGCTTCGAGCGCCGCCTCGGCAATCGCGTCGGCTTTCTCGCTGTAGCCGAAATACACCTCGCGCGCCACGCCGATGCGCGCCCCGCGCAATCCATCGAGATCGAGGAAGCGCGTGTAATCGGTCTGCCCCATCGCGCTCGCCGCCTGCGTTGCCAGATCGCGTGGATCAGGACCCACCAGCGCGCTGAGAAGCGTCGCCGCATCCGCTACAGTTCGGCCAAATGGTCCGACGGTATCCTGACTGTGCGCGACCGGGATGACCCCGGCGCGGCTCGTCAGCCCAACCGTCGGCTTGATGCCCACGACACTGTTCACCGAAGCGGGAGATAGAATCGATCCGTCCGTCTCGGTTCCCACTGCCGCCGCCGCCAGCGCCGCTGCCACCGCTGATGCCGAGCCGGAGCTAGAGCCACCGGGCGAGCGGTCGAGCGCATAGGGGTTCAGCGCCTGCCCGCCGCGCGCGCTCCACCCACTCGCAGAGTGCGTCGAGCGGAAGTTGGCCCATTCGCTCATGTTCGCCTTGCCCAGCAGCACCACACCAGCCGCCCGCAGCTTCTCCGTCACGAACGCATCCCGCGCCCGGCGCACGCCTACCAGCGCGAGCGAGCCTGCCGTTGTCTGCATCTGATCCGCTGTGTCAATGTTGTCTTTCAGCAGGATGGGAATGCCGTGCAAGGGACCGCGTGCCCCACGGGCAGCACGTTCTCGGTCCATCCCGTCAGCGATTCCCAGCGCGTCGGGATTCGTCTCGATGATGGATCGGATCGCGGGGCCATTCCGGTCGAGCGCCTCGATGCGCGCCAGATAGCGCTCCACGATGCCTCGCGCTGTCGTCTGACCTGACGTCATCTGCGCCTGGAGTTCCGCGATGCCCATCTCTTCCAGCTCGCTGAATGGCGCTGTGTATTCGCTCATCGCTCGTCTCCCCGTCCCAGCCTGCCTGGATAGGTGGTATCGTGGACAACTGCCCGTCGCTTCCATAGCATACTGCCAAATCGTGAGAAATGGAACACTGTTCCACTCTATGGAATACGTGATATAGTTACCCAAGGACGCTGATGCTCTATCGGCGGGATACTCTTTTTGCTCATGAAAGAGGGCCGAGATGACCGATTATCCCCAGCACCGACCCACGACGATGGCCAGCCATGGCATGGTAGCCGCTCCGCACTATCTCGCCGCTCAGGCAGGCCTGGATCTGCTCAAAGCCGGAGGGAATGCCGTAGATGCCGCCATCGCCGCCAATGCTGTCCTTCAGGTCGTCTATCCATTCGTGGTTGGGCTGGGTGGTGATCTCTTCATGCTGCTCTACGATGCCCGTGACGGCCAGGTTCACGGACTCAACGCCAGCGGGCGCTCGCCCCAGGCGGCTACTATCGAGCGCTACCAATCGCTCGGCTACGACACCATGCCGCGCTTCGGCGTCCATAGCATCACGGTCCCGGGCTGTGCGGAGGGCTGGGGGCGTGTCTCTGAGCGCTTTGGCCGTCTTGGGCTGGCACGCTCGCTGGCTCCCGCAATCACGTACGCGGAGGAAGGGTTTCCCGTCGGACCCGGCCTGCATCGCGCGCTGACGTTCATGAATACCGATGCGCGCACGCATCGCTCGTTCCGCGAGCACTTCATGCCGGATGGCGCCATTCCCACTGTCGGCAGTATCGCCCGTGTCCCCACTCTCGCGCGCACACTTCGCGCCATCGCCGAGCATGGACCCGACGTCTTCTATCGCGGTCCCATCGCGGAGCATATCGCGGCATTCTTCAGCCGTGAGGGTGGGCTCATCACGGTGGAAGACCTGGCGGCGCATCAGAGCGAGTGGGTCACGCCGCTCTCTGTGCCGTTCGCGGATCTCGACATCTACGAGCTGCCCCCTAACACGCAGGGTATTACCGCCCTCCAGATGCTCGGTATGCTCAATGAGCTACCGCTCGGCGATGGGCCGCTCGCTCCGGAGACCATCCATCTCGCCGTCGAGGCGAAGAAGCTCGCCTTCGCCGACCGCGACGCCTATCTGACCGACCCGGCCCATATGCCCTGGGACCCTGCCTGGCTCCTCGCGCCCGATTACCTGCGCCAGCGGCGCGCGCAGATCAATCCGGAGCACGCCCAGCCGTCTGTCGCTCCGGGCGGCTTCACGGGCGACACCATCTACCTCTGCGCGGCGGATAGCGACGGCAACGCCGTCTCTCTCATCCAGAGCAACTACATGGGCTTCGGCAGCGGCCTCGTCGTCGATGGAACGGGCATCGTGCTTCAGAATCGGGGCGCCTACTTCTCGCTGAATCCCGACGCGGCCAACGCCCTCGCTCCAGGCAAGCGCACCCTCCACACGCTCATCCCGTCGCTTGCCATGCGTGATGGTCGGCCCGCGATCATCTTCGGCGCAATGGGCGGCGATGGACAGCCCTCGACCCATCTGCAGGTCTACACGGCTGTCGCCCGCTTTGGCCTCAACATCCAGGCTGCCATCGAGTTGCCACGCTGGATTCATGGCGCTGAGGCGCGCGGTGAGGGTGAGGTACTGCGTATGGAGAGCCGTTTCCCCGCCGCTACGGTCGCGGTGCTGCGCGAGCGCGGGCATGCTGTCCACGAGATTGGCCCCTGGGATTCGCTCGTCGGCCACGCTCAGGGCATCGTGATAGATGCTGGGAATGGCGTCTTCCATGGCGGAGCCGATCCACGCGCCGAAGGCATCGCCGCTGGATGGTAGCGCTCCCCTCCCGACCTGTCACTTCCCTCATCGCCATGGGCGCTTGACAGTGGACACGATATTCCGTATCATACGGCAAACACAAGAATATGGAACAGCATTCCGCCATATGGAACAACACCGCTGAATTGTTCGCGCGGCATCGTCCAGTCCTCCAGCGAGAGTGGAGTTGAAGCTATGGATACAGGTGTCACATCTGGCGCGCGATCTTCCGAACATAAAACACCGCAGCCGGCAGCGGATGGCATCACCAGCGTGAGCAGCGCCGTAGATCGTGCCCTGGCGGTGCTCTGTGCGTTCTCGCGTGAAACCCCTGTGCTTGGGGTGACGGAGATTAGCGAGCGACTGGACCTCACCAAGAGCACGGTGCATCGCCTGCTTCAGGCATTGCTGGCGCGGGGGCTCGTCTCGCACGACCCCGAGAAGCACCACTACACCCTTGGTTATCGCATCCTCGCTCTGGCGCAGGCGGTCCCCGGCGAGGCGACACTGCGCCAGATCTGTCGCCCGCACATGCAATGGCTGCATTCCATTACTGAAGAAACCGTGGGCCTCTATGTCATTGCCGGCGATGTCCGTATATGCCTGGATGAGATCGAAAGCCCGCAGATGCTCCGTATGAGCGCCGGGGTCGGTCGCATCTTCCCGCTTGACCGAGGCGCCGCTGGCAAGGCGCTTGTGGTCGACGGTCCATCCAATAGCTCGCTCTGGCGGCGGATAACCGCGTCGCTCTCGGCGGCTCATACCGCCCAGCTAGAAGAGGAGCTACGCGAGACCCGCGCTCGTGGCTATGCCCAAACGGCAGGTGAAACCGTCTCTGGGTCGGCGTCCATCGCCGCCCCGATTCGTGGACCTGACGGCGCCCTTCTGGCCGCTCTCAGCGTGGCGGGTCCCGCGTCGCGTTTTCAGCATGAAGCCGTCACCCGCTATGCGATTGCGCTCCTTGAGGCCGTATCCCGTATCGAGCGTGATCTCGCCGTCGCGTATGCGCCCGAAGCGCCACAAGCGGCTTCCCGGCGCGATCAGTAGTGCGAACACTTGTAGATCGAGTGCATACAGGTGTGACCGCGCAGTCAGCATGCGGCCACTATGCGGCCAGCACGCAGCCAGCGCGAAGGGCCGAGATTTTCGGCCCAGTGATCGTGGAGTAGGGAGTTGTTCGACACACAAGGGAGGTTTTCATATGGCGCGGCATCACGCACGATTATGGCCATTCCCTGTTAGGTCGTTTGCCAGCGAGCGGCTCCGGCCGGAGAAGTCTCATCGGTTCCTGTTGCCGGTGCGCTCTCTGCTGGGTCTCGCCGTCTTGCTGGCGTTCGCGCTTGCGGGCTGCGCCAGCGGCAGTACTGGCGGCCAGGGAACTGGCCCGAAGTCTGGTGGCACCCTGAATGTCGGTCTGGATTCCGATGTCGTGACACTCGATCCACTGAAGTCCACCGCGCTCGTCGATCGCGAAGTCATGTTTAACATCTATGACACCCTCGTGACCGTCGACGCCCAGAACAAGATCCAGCCGGGTCTCGCTTCCTCATGGTCCTATCCTTCGCCCACCCAGATTGCCTTTACCCTGCGCTCCGGCATCCAGTTCCAGGATGGCACACCGTTCAATGCCGCCGCGGTCGTTACCAATATCAACCGCATTCTGAACACGGCCTCATCCCCTCGTCACAGTGAGCTTTCTACCGTCACGTCGGTGAAGGCAGTGGACGACCTGCATGTGCAGTTCGACCTGAAGCAGCCGTTCTCGCCGCTGCTGGCTAACCTGACCGACCGCGCGGGCATGATTCTCTCGCCCGCTGTCATCCAATCTCAGGGCGACCAGATCGCCAACAATCCCGCCAAAGCCGGAACCGGCCCATTCCAGTTCGTCAGTTGGACCAAGGGTGACCATCTCACCCTGGAGCGCAACCCGCACTACTGGCAGAAAGATAGCAGCGGCAATGCGCTTCCGTATCTCGCCAAGGTCAACTACCGGCCCATCACCAATGAAAGCGTGATGTTCACCAATCTCCAGACGGAGACGATCAACGTTGCGCAGGTCATCAGCCCGACGGACGTGCAGGCGACCAAGCAGAACCAGAGCCTAGTCTATAAGCAGATCCCCGGCCTCAGTTTCTATGGCATGGAGCTGAATACCAAGACAGCGCCATTAGATAACGTCCATGTGCGTCGTGCTGTGGAATGGGCGGTCGACCGGCAGGAAATTCTCAATAGCGTGTTGCATGGCATTGGTGTCGAGGCTCAGGGGCCGGTCTCACCCAGTAGCTGGGCCTACGACGCCAGCATCAAGCCGTACAGCCATAACGTTGACAAGGCCAAAGCGGAGCTGTCACAGGCTGGGATGTCGTCTGGCGTCTCGTTCACGCTACTCATCTCCAGCGGTTCGCCGCTCCTCCAGCAGCAAGCGCAGTTCCTTCAGTCGGAGCTCAAGCCCGCTGGCATTACCGTCAACATCAAGCAAGAAACCTTCGCCACCTTGCTCGATGACACGTCCTCGCACCACTTCCAGGCAGCGCTTCTCGGCTGGAGCGGACGGCCCGACCCCGATGGCAACATGTATGGCTGGTTCCATACGGGCGGCGGCTTCAACGACACGCAGTACTCGAACGCACACGTGGACGCTCTGCTGGACGACGCTCGCACGTCGAGCGACCAGTCCAAGCGCACCAGCGACTACCAGCAGGCGGAAAAGCTGATTCTGGACGATGCGCCGTACGTCTTCCTCTATCATGGCGTCGCCTCGCAGATCAGCACCAAGAACGTCCAGAACTTCCAGCTGCTCCCGACCACGATCATGGTCTTTACGAAGACATACCTCTCGTAGACTCTGCGTGAGGCCGCCCGCGCAATAACGCGCGTGCTGGGTAGCGTCTCATCGGGTAGAGGTAGGCAGTAACACGTCAGCCTCTACCCGCATGCATTCCCACTACAGGAGGACGAGATGGCCAGTTATATCGCGCGGCGTCTCCTGTTCATGCTCCCGGTGGCGCTGCTCGTGAGCTTCGTCACGTTCATGCTCATCCATCTCGTTCCGGGTGATCCCGCTCGCGTCCTGCTTGGCGAGGAAGCCACACCCCAGTCGGTTGCCGCCTTGCGCCAGCAGCTTGGGCTGGACCGTCCTCTCGGCGTGCAGTATGTGTTCTGGCTCTGGCAGGCGGTCCACGGGAATCTGGGCCAGTCCATTCAGCTCCAGCAGCCTGTCGTCCAGGCCATCACACAGCGCCTGCCCGTTACGGTGGAGCTTGGCGTCGCGTCGCTGATCTTCTCCGTCGCCCTTGCCGTGCCCCTGGGTGTCGTAGCCGCGACCAATCGTAATGGGCGTCTGGACTGGCTGGTCAATGTGACGAGCCTGCTGGGCACCGCCATTCCCAGCTTCGTCCTCGGCCTGCTGCTCATTCTCATCTTCGCCGTCTTTATCCGTCTCTTCCCGCCGGGTGGCTATGTTCCCTTCACTGAAGATCCGCTTGGGAATCTCCGCGACCTGGTGTTGCCCGCTATCGCGCTTGGCACGGGCGCCGTTGCCGTCAACCTGCGTCAGGTGCGCACCAGCATGCTCGAAGTGCTCCACGAGGATTACGTCCGGACGGCATGGGCGAAAGGCTTGCGACCCCGGCAGATCAACTACCGCCATGCCCTGCGCAACGCCCTTATGCCGCTGCTCACGATTGTTGGCCTGCAAGCTGGCGCTATCCTGGCGGGCACGTTCGTGATCGAGACGATTTTTCTCTGGCCGGGCATTGGCTCGCTCACCATCCAGAGCATCTTCTCCAAGGACTATCCCGTCGTGCAGGGAGTCGTTCTGCTCGCGGCGCTCTCCTATATGGTCGTCAACCTGCTTGTTGACATCGGCTATCGAGTGCTTGATCCAAGGGTCCGTTATGATAAATAACACCAGACAGACGCCGTCGTCACGCAAGCCGTGGTCGCTCATGCGCTTCTTCATAGGGCGGGTGGAAGGCGTATCCTTCGCCCAGCAGGCTGATGTCCCAGGCGAGGCAGGAGAGGCTGGGGATGCCGCGATTGCCTTCTCGCCTACTGGCACGCCGCTGCCTGACCTGCTCGACACGGAAATCAACGCGGGAGTTCCCAAAGCCGCGCTTCCTGTGCGGGTGCTGAAAGCAATCCGGGAGGATCCGCGCTGGCTCTTTAGCATCGTCCTCGCGGTGCTGGTCGTCGCTGCTATCTTCGCCCCTTGGGTTGCTCGATTTGACCCGCTCGCGTATCATCCAGCCATCGCATCGCAGCCGCCCAGCTTGGTCCACCCCTTCGGTACTGACTCGCTCGGCCGCGACCAGTTGAGCCGGGTGATCTACGGCACGCGCATTTCGCTCTCCATTGGCCTTGTCTCAATCCTGATCGGCGGAGGCATTGGCACGATCTTTGGCTTGATCGCCGGCTACCTCAAAGGCTGGGTGGACCAGACCTTCACCATCGTCATCGATGCGCTGCTCGCTTTTCCGTCGCTGATACTCGCCCTGGCCATTGCCGCCGCGTTGGGCACGAGCCTTGTCAATCTGGTCATCGCCCTGGCTGTGGTTCGTATTCCCATCTATGCCCGCCTGGCTCGCGGGCAGGTGCTTCAGGTGCAGGCGCTGGACTACATCACCGCCGCCCGCGCCTCCGGAACGCGGACGGGGAAGATCCTCGTCAGCCATGTGCTGCCCAACATCATTAGCCCGCTGCTCGTCCAGGCGACCATCTCTGTCTCTTTTGCCATTCTGGACGAATCCGTGCTGAGCTATCTCGGCCTGGGTGCCCAGCCGCCAACGCCTGAATGGGGCACGATGATCAACGAGGCTCAGACCTATCTCACCAGCGACCCCTGGATGATGCTTGGACCGGCTCTCGCCATCGTCGTGACGGTGCTCAGCCTCAATCTCGTCGGAGACGCCCTGCGCGACCGGCTCGATCCGCGCAGCTGGACACGTCTCAGCGTCGGCACGAGTCAGTGATGTCGATAGGGCCATTCGCCGGGGCATTCATGCTCCGGCATGCTCCGCCGCGCTTGCCTAGATGTGCTACCAGTCAAGTGCGGCTCAATGCGCCATGCCAGAAGCGGACCTGTCCCTTCTCCATGGCGAGAGGATTAGGCCGGAGTCAGCGCGAGCACGCGTAACGGACTGCCTGAGCCGCCCACGATCTTGAGCGGCGCGGCAATGACCACGGCTCCCGTAGGCGGTAGCTGGTCCAGGTTGATCAGGCTTGTAATGCCAAACTTGCCCGACCCGTGCATCGTGGAATGGTTGGGGAATGGGGGATCGAATCCTCCGGCTTGCCCGGCGTCCGTCCCGACGGTCTCCACCCCGACGCCCAGCACATCGCGCTCGCGGGCGAGGAACTGGGAGCACTCCTTGGAGAAGCCCGGCGAATGGGCGCCGTCCTCGTGGGCGTTCAGAAAGTCCTCCCGGCTTGTGCGCGCGCTCCAGCCGGTACGCAGCAGCACCCACGCCCCAGCCGGAATGCGCCCATGCGTGGCCTCCCACTGCTGGACGCGCTCTGGCGTCAGCAGAAAATCGGGATTCTGCTCCACATCCGCCGTCACGTCGATAACACAGGCGGGGCCAATAAACTGGCGTGGTGGGATGGTATCGGTCGCGTTTTCGGGCAGGTCTTTGCCAGTGACCCAGTGGATGGGCGCGTCGAAGTGTGTGCCTGTGTGCTCGCCCAGGTGCAGGATATTCCAATACCAGGCGGGACCGCGGTCATTATAGCGCGAGATTTCGGTGATGGTCAGCCCCGGCGATGGCGCGAAGATGGGGGGTAGATCGATCACTGGCGTCTCTGGCCCAAGAGGCGTCGTCAGATCTACGACACGAATCCGCCCCGCGTTGAGCTCCTCCACGAACTGGGATAATACGCTGTTCTGCTGCCCGTTCGCCATGCTCGCCTCCCTTGCTCGATGCGCGGGCCACGCGCCGGAGTCCAGCGCCTGCTACTCCCGCTGCCTGCTTACTCGTGCTCCCGCTGGAGCGCCTCCAGCGCGCGCCTGAACTGGAAGCGATTCTCCAGGAGCGGCAAATCCATGTGAAACGACTTCGGCCCCACTGCCTCGACTCTGGAGACGATGGTAGTCAGGGTAGCGCTCGCCAGCGCGGCGGCGACGGTCTCCTTCAGGCGTTTGGGCGTGTCCGCCTCTTCCACTCTGGGAACGCCACACGCACGCGCAACGCCCGCCAGGTCCGTGCCCGTCGCGGTCGCAGTGGGGAATCCGCCGACCGAGAGCAGGCTTTGATTGTCGAAGACGATATGCAGCAGGTTCCCTGGCCGGTAGCGCGCCATGGTGCTCAGCGTGCCCAGATTCATCAAGAGCGAGCCGTCGCCGTCGAGCACGACCACCTGGTGTCGTGGCATGGCGAGGGCGATGCCCAGCCCCATCGAAGAGGCCAGCCCCATCGCGTGTTCCAGATAGAAGAAGTTGGGACGATGGCCCAGCGTGTAGAGTTCGGCCGCGACCGCGCCCATGATCGTGACCACGATGCGGTCTTGTAGCTCGGGATAGATCACCTCTAAGGCGTCCGCGCGCAGCATGGCTAGTCCTCCCACATCAGCTCTCGGCTCAGCAACACCGCGACCGGCGAGAGCGCTGCGTGTGCCAGGGTTTGCGCGTCCTTGAGCCGGCGCTGGACATCGCGTGGATCCGTCAGGTGCCAGATGGGGATGCCGAGCGCGCGCAAGAGTGGCTCGGTCATCATGCCGCCCTGCGTCTGCCAGGGGTCGCGCTCGCCCATCGAGCCACGGTAACTGATGAGCATCACCAGCGGGATTTTGTAGAGCAGGGCTAGCGAGACTATGGGGTTGATGGCCGCGAGGAAGCCGTGGTTCTGCATCAGCAGCGCCGAGCTGACGCCGGCCAGGTGCGCGCCCGCGGAGATGCCCACCGCCTCCTCCTCCTTGGCGACGCGCACCAGCGTCATCCCGGGGTCCTCCTCGGCCATGCGGATGAGGTGAACCAGCCAGGTTTCGGGCAGAGCGGTAATAATCTTGACGTCACACGCTTTGAGCGCGTCGTAGATCAATTGGGAGTTGGTGACTGAAACAGGCATACGCCGCTCCATCTTTAGCAGTCGTGCGACCTGTTGAGTAGCCCGAAGTATAGCACACATGTCCGCGGATGGCCAACGCAAGGACGTGCCGGTCCATGCATCACGCTACACACCACGCCACACATCACGCCACAGACAGTGCAACGCCTGTACCAGGGCTTCGTATATATTATGTAAGACGAGTGTGTGCACAAGATGAGTGGTGCGCTCCTCCTTCCACCACCCCCTTCTTGCGATCCGAGCGTGGCTCGAAGTCTGCGACGTACTCGCGTACAACACACCATGAAGCCGTCATGTACAGGAAATTACATAGGGCGGTTACACAGAGATAGCCATTCACACAAGGAGCGCCCGTCTCGGCAGGCGCAGGCCCTGCGGAGCGCTGGATAGCGAGGTGAGTGATGCCGATGATGTCTATTCCGATGTCTGGGCCGTTCTTCTCGGTGCTGGCGGATCCCAACGTGGCGTATCTCCTGTTCATCCTGGGCATTATTGGCCTCGTCGGCGAAATCCATCACCCAGGCACGCTCATCCCTGGCCTTGTCGGCTCCGTTGCGCTGGTGCTGGCACTGGTGGGCTTCATCGCCCTGGGAGTCAATTGGATCGGCGTGGCGCTCCTTGTGATCGCCGCCGTACTCTTCGTTGCCGAGGCGCACACGCCGGGGTTTGGCGTGCTTGCGGCGGGCGGCATCCTCGCCTTTATCGCGGGATCGCTGCTCCTTTTCATACCGCTCTTTGGTCCGGGGACCGCATCGCCTGGCACATTTGTCAGCCCATGGCTCATTGCCCTGGGCACGCTCGCCGTGAGCGGCTACGTCTTGATCGTCCTGCGCGCTGTCTTGCGCACCCAGCGCCTCCCAAGGAGGAGCGGGAGCGAGGCGTTGCGTGGGCGGGAAGGTGTGGCCATCTCTGATCTGGCGCCGCGTGGCACCGTGCGCGTTGCTGGCGAGGACTGGAGCGCCGTCGCGGATGTGGAGCCGATTCAGGCGGGCGAGACCGTGGAAGTGCTCGCGGTGGAAGGAATCACGCTCCGTGTCCACCGGCCCTATGAGTGGAGGTTACCAGATGTGTCGGCGCGCTAAGCAGCGCACATCTCGGAAATCCCAGATGTCCCAGATGTTCCGGAAGTCTCCTATGTCGCACGATGAGTATCTCACTCGCGTGCAGGAGGTGCCGCTATGCCGGTAGTAGCGTTTGTGGTTATCGCTCTCGTCATTGTGTTGATCCTCGTTATTTTCGGGCTGGCGATTCGCATCGTGCCAGAGTATCAGCGCCTGGTTGTGTTGAGGCTGGGCCGTCTCATAGGGGTGCGCGGCCCTGGGATGGTCCTGCTCATTCCGTTCGTAGATCGCGGCATTCGTACCGATCTGCGCGAGCGCGTGTTCGACGTCACTCCGCAGGCGTGTATCACCCAGGACAACGCCACCGTCGCGATTGACTTTCTGATCTATTCCAAGATCGTGGACCCGGCGTCGAGTGTCATCAATGTCCAGCAGTATGAGAATGCCTCGCGTGGCATCGCGATCACCACATTGCGCGCGGTCGTCGGCGATATGATGCTCGATGCGGTGCTCTCCCGCCGCGAGGACATCAATGCCACACTGCGTGGCAAGCTCGACGAGGTGACCGAGCGCTGGGGTGTCAAGGTGACGGCAGTGGAGATTCGCGAGATCACGCCGCCGCGCGAGATCCAGGAGGCGATGACCCGGCAGATGTCCGCCGAGCGGAGCCGCCGCGCCCTCATCATCGAGGCCGACGGCAAGCGTGACGCCGCAGTGCGGGTCGCCGAAGGGCAAAAGCAGGCGGCAGTGCTTGAGGCGGATGGCGCGCGCCAGGCGGCTATTCTGCGCGCCGAGGGCTATTCGCAGGCGCTGTCGCAAATCTCCTCGGTTGCGACTCACCTCGATAGCCAGACCATGAGCCTCCAATACCTGGATGCGCTCAAGGCGCTCGGCGCGAGTCCGTCTACCAAGCTGGTGGTGCCTGCCGAGTTTACCAGCCTGCTCCGTCCGCTGATCGAGCAGACGACCGCCGCGCAGCGGGCCTCCAGTGACGGCAATACTGGCAACGCGGCTAATACGGCTGCTCCCGCCAAACCGGGTACTGCTGGCACGGTGGCGAATGCGGGCAATGGAGCGACTGCGGGTAACGTAGCCGATCGCGCCACACCCTGACGCGCTCCCCCGCATGCACGTTGATGCGCCGCCCCACGGCCTGATGGGCTGATCGGAGGGCGGCGCGCAACGGCTGGTCTCTTGAAATTGGCGCTCACCTGAGCATTTCTGGCTCCTCTCCCCGCATCGAGGATGGGTGGGGAGAGCGCCTATGCTACAGATTATGAGCCTTCGCGAAAGTGGTACGACTTACTGCTGTTGGTCGTCTGAATCGCCAGAGCTAAGATAACTCTCGGGATCGCTGTCGAAGCGACGTTTGCAACCCGTCGAGCAGAAATAATAGGTCTGCCCCTGGTACTCGCTGGTGCCAGCCGCCATTGCCGTATCCACCTCCATGCCGCAGACTGGATCAATCGCTGTCGCCATGCCAGATCACCCCTTTCGTCTGTCTTCTCTCCGCCATCACTTTGCTCCCGATAGCCGCCCACTGGCCGCCAGTCGGGTATCATCGGTCTGTCTCGGCCAGATCATCCAGCCACCGCTGGGACTTCCGTGTTCGCAGCCGACGTGCCCGTGCCGTTGCCGCTCGCTGGCGGTGAGCCGTCCTGGTATGCTCGCAGATGCGGCTCGACCCGCTTGAGCAGCACGGCATTCGTCGCGACGATGATAGACGATGCGCTCATGGCCAGAGCGCCAATCGCTGGATTCAGTAAGATCCCAATCGAGTAGAGCGCACCTCCGGCAATCGGAATCGCGATCACGTTGTAGATCGCCGCCCAGAAGAGATTCTGCTTCATTTTGCGCACAGTTGCCTTGGAGAGTCGAATCGCCGCCAGCACGTCGAGCGGGTCGCTGCGCATCAGCACTACGTCAGCCGTCTCGATGGCGACGCCCGTCCCCGCGCCAATCGCGATGCCGAGATCGGCCTGCGCCAGAGCGGGCGCATCGTTCACCCCATCGCCGACCATCGCGGTAAATAGACCCTCTTGCTGCAAGCGCTTGACGTAATTCGCCTTGTCGGCGGGCAAGACCTCCGCGAACACGCGGTCGCTGGGGATACCTAGCTCGCGACCAACCGCCTCGGCCGTATGACGGTTATCCCCGGTCAGCATAGCCACCTGGATACCGAGCGCCCGAAGCTCTGCGATAGTCCGGCGTGCTGTCGGACGGATGCGATCCGCGACCGCGATCAGGCCCACCGCTTCTCCCTGCCGCGCCATCAGCATCACCGTTTTCCCCTGCTCTTGCAGGCCGGTTGCCTGCCGCTGCTCCGCTTCGCGCAAGCTCACGCCATGATCGGCAAGCAGCTTCGGCGTGCCGATGAGGATGGGTACACCCTCCACGTTCGCGCGGATGCCGCCGCCCGCGATGGCCGCGAACTCCCCGTAGGGGAGGGTCTCCAGCGTGCGCCGGGTCGCCTCTTCGACGATGGTACGCGCCAGCGGATGCTCAGAGTCGGCCTCGGCGGATGCCGCCACCTGCAAGAGGCGTGTCTCGTCGAGGTGTTGCGCGGTCCCGGCGGCCAGGACAACCAGGTCGGTGACGGCTGGCTTGCCTTCCGTCAGTGTTCCTGTTTTGTCGAAGATGATGGCCTGGATGCGGGAGGTCTGTTCGAGCGCGGTGGCGTTCTTGATGAGTATCCCGTTCCGCGCGCCGATTCCCGTGCCGACGGCAACGGCGGTCGGTGTGGCGAGCCCCAGCGCGTCTGGACACGCGATCACGATGGCGGTGACGGCGAGGGTCAGCGCAAAGAGCGCCGGCTCCCCAGCCACGAAGAACCAGACCAGGAAGGTCAGAAGGCCCGCGCTCACCGCCAGGATAACCAGATATTCAGCCGCTTTGTCGGCCAGCCGTTGCGCGGGCGCTTTCGAGTTCTGCGCGGTCTGCACCAACTGGACGATCTGCGCGAGGGCGGTATCGCTGCCAACTCTGGTCGCGCGCAGGCGCAGCGAGCCACTGCCGTTGACGGTCCCGCCGATGACCTCATCGCCTGCTTTCTTGGAAACTGGCAAGCTCTCGCCAGTGACCATGCTTTCGTCGATTGCGCTTGCGCCTTCGATGACGGCGCCATCGGTCGGCACTTTTTCGCCGGGACGCAAGAGCAGCAGGTCGCCAACATGCACCTGTTCGACGGGGACGGATGTGATCTGCCCATCCGGACCGATGAGATTGGCCTGGCTCGGCGCGAGGCGCAGCAGCGCGTTCAGGGCGTCCGACGAGCCGCGACGGCTGCGCATCTCCATCCAGTGCCCAAACAGGACAAACGTGACCAGCATCGCTCCGGCGTCGTAGCTTGTCTCGACGCCTGGCGCGAAGAACGTCGCGAAGACGCTGAAGAAGTACGCGACGAGCACGCCCAGGCTGACCAGCACGTTCATATCAAGTGCGCGATTGCGTAGCGCGCGATAGGCGCCTGAATGGAAGACCCAGCCGCAATACCAGATGACAGGCGTGGTCAGGACGAAGAGTATCCAGTTCGGATTGATGCCAAAGGTGGGCATCTGGACATGCAGGACATAGACGCCCAGCGGTGAGTACAGAATGATCGGAATCGTGAGGATCAGCGCGATGAAGAAACGGCGGCGCATGTCGGCTTCCATGGCTTTCGCCATCGCAGGGTCGCTCATGTCATGCATACCGTGCGCGCCGTGCTCCATCTCGGCTGCGCCTGCTGCTCCCATCTCATGTGCGGCGCCCTCAGGAGTCATCGCGCCATGCTCGACATGTCCGGGATGCGGCGGCATGGCCTCGCCCGCGTGGGGAGCCGCTGTTGCCGCGGATGTCGCCTGCGCGGATGCCCGGAGCCGATTCACTGCCGTCAAAGGTTCCCCGCAGGCGAAGCCGCAATCCTTGACGAGATCTCGCAGGGTGTCCTCACTGATGCGCGTCTCATCATAGGTCACGCAGACGGTTTGAGACACATAACTGGCGTCCACATGCGAGACCGCTGCCAGAGCGCCCAGCCGCTTCTCGATACTGCGCGCGCAGGTCGCGAAGTTGAGCCCCTCGACAGGGAGTGTGATGGTTTGCATCTGCTTCCTCCTCATCAGATGCGGATGGCACATGCGATATCCGCGGCACGGCTGGTATGGCTGGTATGGCGCGGGTGAGCAGGCATCCTGCCTGGACATGCGAATGGTTCCCGTCGCCTGGCGGCTATGGGTCTTTCGGGCCACCATGGCGCGATACGCTATGGGTTGGAAAAATGGGGCGCTTGCCGTCCTCCCGACCTCTCACGAAGCCGGGAGGATGCTTGTCGGCAGGCCCGGTTACCTGGCGACGGTGTAGCCCGCGTCGTCCAGGGTTGCCTCGATTTGCTCCATCGAGACCTGCGTGGGATTGTACCGTAGCTCTACTGTCTTCGTCGGGATATCTGTCTTGACCGCTTCGACGCCCGGCAGCGCGCCCAGCGCCCCGTTGATCGTCTTGACGCAGTGCTCGCAGCTAATATCGGGAACTGAGAGAACGGTCTCCTGTGTCGTCGTTGCCATACTTAAGAATGCTCCTTGTAGATGCTATCGTGCCAGCCGCACCAGGGCAGGCACATCCAGACAACTGTTTCCAGGGTATCCCTGTCGCGGGCGACCAAATACGTCCGCGACTCGTTCATGTGGAACCGGTATGTAGCTTATGCTGTGGCCCGCGCTTCCTGTGCCTCGCGCCTATGTCCGAACCGGCGCAGCGAGAGCGAGTTGCTCACCACTGTCACCGATGAGAGCGCCATCGCGGCAGCGGCAAAGATCGGCGCACTCTCGCGCAGGAAGGGAATGGCGGGCGAGGCAATCGCCAGCGGAATCAAAATGGTGTTGTAGGCGAAGGCCCAGAACAGATTTTGCTTGATCTTGCGCATCGTGGCCCGCGAGAGATCCAACGCCGTCACCACACTCCGCAGGTTGCCCTTGACCAGCGCGATATCGGCGGTCTCCATTGCGACATCCGTACCCGTGCCCATGGCGATGCCAATATCAGCCTGGGCAAGCGCGGGCGCATCGTTGATGCCGTCTCCGGCGAACGCCACCACACTACCGGTTGATTGCAGGCGCCGCACCTGCGCGGCCTTCTGACCGGGCAGCACCTCCGCCAGGATGTTCTCAGCGGGAATTCCAACCTGAGTGGCGATACTCTCTGCCGTGCGCTGGTTGTCGCCAGTGATCATCCAGACCGCGATGCCCTGAGACCGCAGCCGGGCAATGGCCTCAGCCGAGCCAACTTTCACCGTATCGGCGACGCCGAGCATCCCGGTTACCACGCCATCTACGGCGACGAGCATCGCCGTCTTGCCGGCGCTTTCCAGCGGGGTAAGCAGTGACTCGAAGGGGGTCACGTCGAAGCCGCGCCCGGTGAGCAATGCGCGGGTGCCGATGGTGAGGTCGTGCCCCGCGAGACGCGCTTCGATGCCGCCGCCGGGAATCGCCGCGAACCGCTCGACCGTCGCGGCTGGCTCGATGCCACGCGCACGCGCGCCGTCCACAATCGCCCGTGCCAGCGGATGCTCAGAGACGCTTTCCGCGCTTGCCGCCAGCCGCAGCATCTCGGCCTCCGTCAGCGCCGCGCCCGGAGCCATGAGGGTATCTGTCAGCTCTGGCTTGCCCCGTGTGATGGTTCCGGTCTTGTCGAGCATCACGGCGCTTACTTCCTGGATGCGCTCCAGACTCTCGCCACCCTTGATCAGAATGCCCTGTTCCGCGCCCTGGCCGGTTCCGACCATGATGGCTGTTGGTGTGGCCAGCCCCAGCGCGCAGGGGCAGGCGACCACCAGCACGGCGATTGCCGCGACCAGCGCCACAATCCACGGACTTGTCGTTGCCGCCGATCCCGCCATGCCCTCCGTCGCGCCCTGAGGCGCGAAGCCGAAGAGATACCCTGCGACGCTCCAGCCAACGAAGGTCAGCAGGGCGATGACGAGCACCGCCGGAACGAAGATGCCAGAGACGGTATCCGCCAGCCGCTGGATGGGCGCTTTCGAGCCTTGCGCCTGCTCGACCATACGAATGATGCCCGCCAGCATGGTGTCGCTGCCAACTCTGGTCGCGCGCATCCGCAGCATGCCTATCTGGTTGATGGTCGCCCCGATGACAGCTTCGCCAGCGCGCTTCTCTACCGGCAAGCTCTCGCCCGTCAGCATCGACTCATCTACCGAGGAGTCGCCCGAGAGCACGATGCCGTCCGTCGGGATCTTCTCTCCAGGGCGCACGATTAGCTCGTCACCAACGATCACCTGGTCGAGCGGGAGTTCTAGCTCGCGGCCATCCCGCACGACATGGGCAATATGGGCGCGCAATCCGGCCAACCGCTTGATCGCCTCGCTCGTCTGGCCCTTCGCGCGCGCTTCTAGATACTTGCCGAGGTAGATCAATGTCACGATCAGCGCGGTCGTATCGTAGAAGGTGGTCTGGCCGACTACGTTTGGCCAGATCGTCGCGACCACACTCATCAGGAATGCGGCGGTCGAGCCGAGACTGACCAGCACGTCCATATTGGCGCCGAAGTGGCGCAGCACACGCAGTGACGTCCGGTGGAAATCCCAGCCAACGTAGGCCCAGATAGGCGTGGTGAGCGCCAGCAGCAGCCAGTTCTCGCCAGGGAAGCGGTTCATAAAGAACATGGAGAGGATCACGACGGGAATGGAGAGCGCGATCCCCAAAAGCAGTGTATTGCGCCGGTGGCGGAGGTCGCGCTGGCGGCGGAGGGTTTCCGCGTCCGGCTCCCACTCGCCTGTCTCGGTGATGGCAGGCGGCGGGGCGGCAGCCACGATTTCTTCGGCGCCGTACCCAGCTTTCTCAACCGCGCTGATCAGGTCGGCCACACTCGTCTGGCCCGGCGCGTAGGTGACGGTCGCCCGCTCGGTCGCCAGGTTGACATTCGCTGTGGTGGCGCCGGGCACCTTACTCAGGCTGCGCTCGACCCGCCGTACGCACGACGCGCAGGTCATCCCACTGATGGCGAATTCCGTCGTACGCTCGCTCTCACCTGTCTGCTCAGGGAATGGCGGCGCGGGATGTTGGGGTGCTGGCGCGACCGCGGGCGCTATGGGCGTCGCTTTGTAGCCGACGGCTTCGACTTTCTGGAGCAGGTCGTCCACTGACGCCGCTGCCGGGTCAAAGCGCACGGTCGCTCGTTCGGTCGCCAGATTGACGCTCGCCTCAGTGACGCCGGGCACTTTCTTCAGCCCCTTCTCGATGCGTAGCGCGCACGATGCGCAGGTCATCCCTTCCAGCGCGAGCATAGTGGTCTGCGCGGCTGGTAATGCCTGGGCTGGCGCCTGCGGTGCGGATTCTATCTGACTGCGATCCTGTAACTCTGCCATAGCTGTTCGCCTTGCTCAATGCTCTCTGCGGAACTGAATTGTTCCGCTCAACTCACCGCTCGTGGTTACCGATTGCCCGCGAGGTTATAGAGTTGCACCAACTCATCAATAACCGCATCAGCACGGCCCTCGCGAATGCCTTCCGGCACACAGCCGTGGAGGTGATCTTCCAGGATCATCGACTCGAGTTTTTCGATGGCCTTCCTCACGGCATAAGTCTGCCGCAGGATATCCACGCAATACTTATCCTCTTCGACCATCTTGCGAATACCGCCTAGATGGCCTTCGATATAGTTCAACCGTTTGAGCACATCGGCTTTGTCGGCGCGCATGAGTGTTCCTCGCTGTTCATATCCCCTACCCCCTGGGTAGGGGTACATAGGAAGTGTAGCACAGCCGTCAAGGCCAGTGCAAGATGTGTGTCGGAGCGCTCCGGCCGGACGAGATGGGCATTTCGCGGAGTTGGCGCATGGAAGGAAGCGAGGGGCCAGCACTTCTGTGACGCCCCTGAGACGTTACCGGCATATGCTACGTCTGACGGAACGGTATCGCATGCTGGGGGGAGCGGACGCTACGGATACTGCCGCGAACACGACCAACACCATGATAGAGGCACATGCCCTCCACCGCTCGTTCGGGACGCGCGAGGCGGTCGCGGGTGTCAGCTTCTGCGTGCAACGCGGGGAAATCTTCGGGCTGCTCGGTCCCAACGGCGCTGGCAAGACCACCACCCTACGGATGCTTACCGGGCAGATCGATCCCAGCAAAGGGAGCGCATCGGTGGCGGGGTATGACGTGGTCAACGAGCGTGCTCAACTCAAGACGCGCATCGGTGTCGTCTTCCAGGAACAGAATCTCTACGAACGCCTTACCGCGTGGCAGAACCTGGAGTTCTCCTGCTGGCTCTACAAACAACCGACGAATCGGGTCACTGCCGTGCTGGACATGGTAGGGCTGCGCGAGCGAGGGCGAGACCCCGTGCGCACATTTTCTGGCGGAATGAAGCAGCGCCTCATGGTTGCTCGCGCCCTGTTGCATCGCCCAGAGGTGCTTTTCCTCGATGAGCCAACGCGTGGTCTGGACCCCATCGCGGCGCGTGAGGTGCGCGAGACCATCATTCGGCTCAGCCAGGAGGGCATGGCCATTCTCTTGACCACGCAGTTGATGGAGGAAGCGGATCGCCTGTGCCAGCGCGTGGCCTTTCTCATCGCGGGCCGCATCGTGGCCGATGATACGCCCCTCAATCTGAAATTGGCCCACGGTGAGCGCACGCTGGCCGTCACCCTGGCGGAACCTCCCACGCAGCCAGGCGAATCCCCCACCCTTGTCCAACAGACACTGAGCATGGACTCTCCCGGGGACCAGATACAGCTCGCCGATTGGCTGGCCCAGGGGAAGGTGATGGCCATGCACTCCCGCGAGGCCACGCTGGAGGACATTTTCATGAACCTCGTCGGCAAGGGCGAGCACTGGGGATGAGGAGGCCCACACATGACTCATCTCCGCTCCATTTTCGCCATAGTTCGCAAGGATATCCTGGAGATAGTCTTCAGCAGGCCGACCATGATCATGCTCCTGACGCCGGTCATGCTTTCCATCCTGTTCGCGGTGCTCAGCGGGTTGCTCTCGATCCAGCCAGTCAAATTCTTGATCTACAACCCGGAGAACTCCCGCATCGGTGAGGTTGTCGCCGAGTCGCTCCCCGGATCGCAGGTCAACTTTGCCAGCTATCCGGACGAGGTCACCTCGGCATTTACCTCAGAGCAGAACCCGTCGTATGCTCTGGGGATGGCTGTTCCGCACGGCTTCGATGCCAGCTTAGAGCGGGGAGAGCATCCCAAGTTGACGCTCTACCTCAATGAGAATCGACTGAATGGGCTCCAGCGTCAGCGTGTGATCGGGGCCATCAACTCGTATGCGAGCACCGTATCGAATGCGCTTCCTACCATCATTATCACTCCAAATGCCAGCAATCTAGCAGTCGGGCTCTTTGCCGTGGACTTGAGCACCTTCTATATATCTATGGCGCTCTTTACCTCGATCAGCGTGGGCATTTCGCTGGTCTCGACGCTCCTGGTGGAGGAGAAGGAGCGTAAGACGCTCCATATGCTGCTCGTCTCTCCCGCGACGCTCACCGATGTCGTGCTGGGCAAGTTGTTCGTGGGGGTGATTTACCAGGTGATCCTGTCGGTCGTGATATTGGCCCTGCTGCATGGCTTCGTGGGCAATCTTCCCCTGGTCTTGCTCTTCGTGCTGCTCATTACCGGCTTTGGTCACGCGCTGAGCTTGCTCGCGGGCAGCATCTTCCATACAACGAGCGGATTGGGCGGCTTCCTGGGCATCGTGAGTCTTCTGTTCGTGCTCCCTGCCGTCTTCGCCAGTCCCTTGGGATCGCTCTTTGGCACTACTCTGCTGGAAGGAATATTCCATCTCGTGCCGACCTATTACATGGCAGAAGGGCTGCTGAACGCCCTGAATAACGAGGGCACAGCCGCTTCCGCGATATTTGATCTCGGCGTTACTGTTGTGGGAACGCTGGTCTGTCTGGTCGCCGCAGTCTGGATACTCCATCGCCAGATGTCCGTTACCGCCTCCATCTGAATCCATAGATATGGATGAGCCTGCCAGCCACGTCCGCAGAGCGAACCGAAGCGGCGTATCGGGCGCTGGCATAGAACTTGCCCCTATAGTAGGCCAATGGATGAGCAGCGAACGAGATGAGGATTTTGTCTCGCTCCTCCATCTCCTCATCGAAGATGTTGAGGAGTCGTGCCTGTGGCTGGCTACTCACCTGGGGCATCCACGTGGTGGTCTGACCACAACGCAGACCAGGAAAGACAGAGAGGATAGGTGCACAATGACCTATGATCGTGACCAGAGAGACAATGACCGGGACGAGGATCTCGGTACCCGAGGCGACAAGGACACGTTGAAAGGGAAGGTGAACCAGGCGACCGGAAAGGTGCAAGAGAAGGCCGGAGAGCTGACGGACAGCGAGAAGATGGAGCGCAAGGGTAAGGAAAAACAGCTCAAAGGCCACGTACAAGAGGGCGCTGGGAAAGTCGAGCGCAAGGCGGACGACCTCCTCGACTCATAGCGTTGTACATATGCCCTGGGCCATCGAGGCGATGGCTGCGGGCCTTTGCGGGACATGGAGGCGGAATGCCGCAAGGATTGTCGAACAGACTGGACGGAGCCTGACATCCCCCTCCGTTCCCGCCAGCCCGGACGAAACAACGTCCGGGCTTTGTTGTGCCTGGTACGCTACGTCTCGTGCGCCCTGCAAAGGCATGCCGGGAATTGCCTGCGCAACGCCTACGGCAGCGCGCCATGATCGTATGTCGGTGGTATACTCGCCGGAAAGATGACGTTTGATGCATGCAGGCAAACGTGCGGGCAAACGTGCGGGCAAAGAGGAGCGCAATGGGGCAGGCTCAGCAGGGTAACGCCGAGGTCGTCTGGCGTCGTATCTGGTGGCGGCGGTGGATTCAGCGCGGGCTGACATCGCTGCACATCGCCTGCTACCGCGCGACAGGTGGGATCATTGGCCATCGGGTCGGTCCGTTGCCGAATCTGCTGCTCACGACGATAGGCCGCCGGTCGGGCAGGCCGCGCACCACTGCTCTGACATATATTCGTGTAGATGGGCTGCTGGCGCTCATCGCCTCGAACTTTGGCAGCCGGACGGCTCCCCAGTGGTATCGCAATCTCGAAGCGCACCCCGAGGCGACGGTGCAGCTCAAGCGACGCCGCTGGCCGGTGTGGGCGCGACCCGTGACACCCGATGAGCGCGAGCGCATCTGGCCAGCCGCGTTGAAAATCTGGCCGGTGTGGGCGGACTACGCTGTGCGCGCGCAGCGAGAGATCCCGATTCTGGTGTTGGAGCCAGGAGATCGGGCTGGTGGAGTAGCGCGGGCACCCGGCGGAACGCACCACGCATGACGCGGCGCCTGGACTAATTCGCCGGGGCATTCATGCTCTGGTATGCTCTGGCGCGCGCACCACAGGACAACGCCTCACCCAGAACAGCTATTACTGGTCGCGCGGCAGGCTGCTGATGAACTGTCGCAGACGATTATTGATGAGCTGCGGATTGTCGGTACACATGTTGTGCCCTACCCCTGACACGATTTCGGCGCGCAGGTCTGGCAGGTGCTTACGGGCGCGCGCGATCACTGCGGGTATCGGGAAGAACTTCTCTTGCTCACCCATGAGAAGGAGCGTCGGCGATTTCAGAGACGCCATCTCAGCATCGGTCACAGGACCGGGCGGGAACCGATAGTGGTAGTACTTGGCCAGGAGGTAGAACCATTCGATCTCGTGCGGGTCCGCGTCCGCGTCCGCCACGTAGGTATTGGCGACGGCACGACGCACCATGCCGCGTGTCAGCAGCGTCAGGGCGAGCGCGTCTTTCGTCGCGTGCACGGCTCGTATGTTCATGAAGCGCGCCATGTTGTACGGGAAGCGCACCGGCATGATGCCGTTGGCGCTCATCAGCACGGCGCTCGCGACCCGCTCAGGCGCGTACGCGGCGAACTTCAGGATGATCCAGCTTCCATTGGAGATGCCCACCAGATGCGCGCGCTCAGTGCCCAGGCCCGTCAGCACGTCGTCGAGCCATGCCCCATATTCGTGGTTATCGTGCGAGAGACGTACCGGGCTGCTCTTGCCAGCAGAGCCAAGGATGTCGAGCGCATAGAGCCGGAAGTCGCGATGCAGGTCCGCGAGTTGGTGACGCCAGCTTGCCGCATTGCCCTCCATCCCGTGCAACAGGACAACAGGAGGCGCATCTTTGGGTCCCGTGGCGACGAGATGAGTCTCGCCGTAGCGCGTGGGAACCGTCACGGACTCGTGTTCGAGGTCCAGCCGCTCCAGTGCGCGCGCATACCACTTCATCATGGCGGTATGTCCATAGCGGGTGCTGAAAAGGGGAGTATGCTCGGTGATCACAGACTTACTCATTGTGTGCAATCAGCGGATTGATTCAGCCTCGCTGTGGGGCTGCGATAATGCTCGTGCGCATATACTCGACATAACAAAATGGTTACATCTTCATCATATAACAGCAATGATGCGTCTGCCAAGCATTTGAGCAGTGTTCTGGGGCTATGGGAAGCGGTCTCGCGATTTGACGCGCCTGTGACGACACAGAGTGTCCTTGAGATTCCGGTGTGAGGAGGGCGCGATACGGTCCAGCAAGGAGGGTATCCCTTGCTGCTGATCGGCTGATCGGTCCGTATGGCGAGAGCCAGCCGTAAAGGAGGGCGCGCATGGAGACGCGGACGCCGCACGCCCCAGCGCGTGAGCCTTCCGGCACAGAGCCAGCCCAGCGGGCCCGCAGGCCACGGTGCATCGAGATCGACTGGCTGCGGACGATCGTTGTATTCGCGACCATACCGTTCCATGCGGTGCCGGTAATTGGCGCCCAGCGAACGGTCTTCCTCGTGAGCGCGGAATCCAACCCATTGTTAGCGGTTCTGGGCGGCTTTGTGCTTACCTGGGGCATTCCTCTGCTCTTTCTGCTGGCAGGGGCGGCGACTCGGTTCGCGCTCGATGCGCGCTCTCCCGGCGCCTACGTACGCGAGCGGCTTATGCGGCTGGGAGCGCCACTCCTGCTGATGGTATTTGTCTTCGCCCCGCTCCAGATCTATTTCATCCTGCTCAGCAATCCAGAACTGGTCACCATGGGCCAGCAATTCGGCATTCAGATCTCGGTCCCGCAGCCGGAACGCCTCAGAGAAATCGGGTACTTCTTCGCGCAGTACCTCACCTTCCTCGTCACCTCTGTCCGTGGCTACTCGCCCGCTATTGGCAGCTTTGTGCTCGGCCACCTCTGGTTTGTGCCGCGACTGCTCGTCATCTCACTCATCAGCCTGCCGCTCTTGCTCTACCTGCGTGGCCGGGGACGTCGCGTAGCCGAAAGCATCACTGAGGCTGGCGCTCACCCAATTGTTCTGCTGTTCGTCGGAGGACTGGTGCCAGCGGGTCTGGTCGCGCTGTTGCAGACGGGATGGCTCAGTCGTGTCACGGAGGGATGGCTCTTCACCGATGACTGGCCAAACTTCTTCCTCGACCTGGTGATATTTCTGTACGGATATCTGATCTACACCAGCGTGCGGCTGCGTGGTGTCGTGCGCGCGCAGGCTGTACCCGCGCTTGTGCTGGGGAGCGTCTGCGGTGGTATCCTCATCGGCCTGGTCTACTCTGGGCACGTTCCGGCAACCGGTTACTCGCTGGCCTCGCTGCTCTTCGCCTACGTGCAGACGCTCGTGGCCTGGCTGATCGCGCTGGGGCTGCTTGGGCTGGCAATGCGTCTTCTGACCGTTTCAACGCCCGTCCAGCGCTATTTGACTGATGCCGCCTTCCCGGTCTTCGTCCTGCACGGGCCGCTGCTCACCATCTCCGCCTACTATATCTTGCAGGTGCCGATACCTGGCATTGTGCAAGCCCTGCTCATCTTCGCGATCACAGTGGCGGGTGCGTTCGGCATCTATGAGTATGTGGTACGGCGCACGCCAGTGACGCGCTTCCTCTTTGGGGCGAAGCCGCCA
>DASUWS010000057.1:0-23162 GCA_036378295.1 Ktedonobacterales bacterium | reverse complement strand
CAGGGAGATGATGGGCTGCCGCTCGCAGTGCAACTGGTGGGACAGCCATTAGGTGAGGCTCCACTGCTCGCGCTGGCGAGCCAGATCGAGGCAGCGCACCCATGGGCCGAGCGCATGCCGCCATCAGCCGCGTGAACACATCATAGGACGGGGACACCCGATGCCCCTCACTACAGCGTCCCAATCAGTTGGGGGAGATATCCCCATCAGGTGGTGACGTTGGCCTCTTCGTCTCACTCGTTGGGCCGCTATTGGGTGGGAGACGCGAGGACGGCGGAAGAGCGAACAGCCGATGGCGAGCCATTCGTGCCAAACCAAACGCTTCGACGCTCTTCAGCCGGGTCAGCGCTTGCTCGTAGTATCTTCGGGCTTCCTCCAGGTTGCTGTTGGATCTCCGCCGCCAATAGCGCCAGGCATATCCGTCGCCGATAGCCATCTCCACCCGGGCCAGCAGCACGGGATCTTCGCCTTCAACGGAGGCAGCGTATTTGTATGCCTCAGTGAGCATATTGACTCGCTCGTCTCTCGCATCAGGCTCGTCCAGGCGGCGGAACCGCACCTTTGCCAGCAATGCGAGCGCAAATCCCGCTTTGTCGTTGTTCTGGTCACTGGCAGCCATTGCCTTCTCGACCGCATCCTCGGCAACGCTGAGCAATCGGGACCGACTGTATCTTTGTGGCTCGATGCCTGCATCGGCGCAATCCACCGCGATATCAGCGATCAGCGTGTTGATGCGTCCGAAATTGCGGAGGTCTGGAAATCGCTCCGCCAGGGTTCGCGCCTTGAGCGCGCGCTTGAAGGCGAGTGCATAATCACCAATCGAGCGATCAAGCGCAGCCCAGTCCCATTCGAGATAGAGGTCATGTTTGCGATATTTCGGGGAGTTAGCGTCAATGTGCCGGTGCAGCCTCTCCAGCAGCACAGCGGCACGATTCAGAGCGTCTACAGCAATGGTATCCTCGGCGACCATTTGTGCGCGAACGCCAAGATCTTCGGCAAGATTGAACTCGAATTCGATATATGCAAGGTCATGCTCACTGCACGGAGGCAACATGCGCCAGGCATCCAGGGCACCCCTCGCGGCCTCGAATGCCCTCCGGTAGCGCTTGCGATGCGGATTGGAGCTCCAGCATACACTACTCTCGAGGGACTTGAGCTGAGCAAACATTGGCCCGTCTGGTATCCGAGCTGCTGCTTCCGCGCCTCTCCGGTAGCACTCTGCCGCTTCACCGAGGGGGTCGGGATGAACCTCGTTCGTCTCGGGGTCGCCTGCTGCATGCTGCTGCCGGACGTGTACTACTCGCCAAAATTCGCCGAACAGGAACTCGGTTCGCGCCCTCTGATAGCCTGCCATACGACCATGGTAGCGTGGCAACAGGAGCGCATACACCTCATCGAGTTTGCCCCCAGCCTTGAGCTCATATGCGCTATCGAGAATCTTCTGGTATGCCTTGAACCCTTCGTCTGGCTCATCAGGAAAGCTTGGATTTCCTAGCCGATTACGCCTGTCGTCTTTCATAGTCCCACCTACTCCCAAGGCAATTTCGTTAGCGCACGCTAAGCGTCCACTGGTAGAAGTGAGTATACAGTAAAAAGGAGACGTGGAAGTCGGCAAGTCGAACGCCGCGTTCAACATGCCAGGTGCCTCAGTTCCTTGCCACCGAAGCATCAGTCACAAAGGTGGAGCACCTTCAAGATGAGATGTGCTGCCTACGGATACAGATAATGCACCATCAGCAATGGCCGTTCCCTGCAAGGCACGTTTCGGCCAACTGCCCGTGGTGTGCCACGCTGCTGGTAGCCGCATGAGCCGAGGGGCTCAACTGCAGCCCGCCGCCAGCACCGCCACCAATGCGGGCACCGCCAGCAGGCGCATGATCATTCGGAGTTCTTGTCGTGTCGTGCCCATCGCGTCGTTCTCCTGCTCCAACTCTGGCCAGCGCTGTGATAGCCTTCTGAGCTTGACAGCATTCAGGCCGGCAACCTGGTCATCACGATAGAATGACAGGAGTATACCAGCGCGGAACACTGATGCAAGTGAACACAAGAAACACGAGTGCCCTCGCCCCCAACAGAAGCAATTACCCCATGAAGGACCAGGGCACATCTCCAGGGCTACCTACGCGACTGGCCGACTAGCAGTGCGTATCAGCAGATGGGCACAATTCCGCCATCTGCACGTGCTGAGTCACACTGCTGGTGGCCGCGTGCAGCGAGGGGCCGAGCTGCAGCCCGGCATAGCCCGCTGCCAGGACCGCCACCAGGGCGGGCACCGCCAGCAGGCGGATGATCGAACGTACCATAGGTCGGGCGTCATAGGTCATGTTCATGGTTCGGCAAGCTCCTGCCGGGTCTTGGTTTTGCCCGGCGTTGAAAGGCGCGAGCGGCTGTCTGCCAGCCAGCGCGCAGTTGTCCTTTGCAGGCCCGTGGCTACCTCCGCTGGGACGGAAAGCGGAGGTAGCCTGCGGCATCACATCGTTTCCACTGTCAGACCACCACACCACTCTCTTGATCGCACGCGCCATTACATTCCAAATAGAATTGCAGGACACGGCGAATCGCCAGATGTGCGGGTGGAGCACAGCAGGTAGCGGAACAGTGGACGATCAACGGTTGAACGTGGTCCAGGCAGGGCGCCGCTGCGGGCGCATTCATCCACGTTCAGGTGGCGTGCCTTGCGCGCTGAGGCAGCACCCATGTGAGCGTGGGGACGAAACGCAACGTCTTCACGATGACGACATCATGCAGACAAACAGATCAAGCGGATCAGCGCCCGGGGAGATGGTCAACCGCTAATCCTTGAATGGAATTATACTGGTAATGCATAATGCTGTCAAGCGCATATTCTATTAGTACAACAATTCCAATGGAATTTCATGGCGCAATGGCAATACCTGCCGGGGCATGAAGGCCCCGGCCCACACAAAACAACACCATCCCCACCTGAGATCAATATCACTTGCCAGCGAACTGCTTTCCCATCACTCGGGTGAGCAGGTGCAGCATCCCGGAATCGCTGCCGAGATAAATCACCATCACACCCTCGCTCTTGAAGAAGTGCGGCGGTGCCGTCCAGGGATTGAGCATGCCTCCCCCAACAGTTCCGATGCAGCCATCTGGATCAATCGTGCGGGTATCCGCAGCGAGCGCCTGCGCATTGGCATACTGGTAGACCTCGATATCGTTCCCGTTGACGGTCATGATCTGCCCAGGTACAGCCAGGAACGGATGCTTGATCGTGCCCGCCATCTCCACCGTTGCGCCCTCACCTCGCAGCCGAGCAGTCAGCGACGCCACATCATGCACTGGCCCAGCGCCTGCCGACGCGCCACACGCCCCAAACGCCACGAGAAGGGCCGTGACCAGCGTTGCCAGAATGAGGAATCGTCTCGTCCGTGCCAACAACTGCGCTCGCATGGTATCACTCCTTCCCGTATGTTCGCCGTGTCGATTCTCTATGGCAATCAGCCATGGCTGCGTTCTCCGGAGTCTTCTTCAATCCCTCACATGCGCCGGATATCTGCGTAGCACGTCTGTCAACTTGCCCGCGACGTATTGTGACACAGCCAGACGAGCGGCCGCCAGCCCGCGCATTGCGGCTTGTGCTCGGCTCATCACGACTGGCCAAATCTCACATGCTGCCGCGAGTCTATCGCATTGTGAGTGCTCTGTTACTTCCCAAAGACGAATCGTTATGTGCCTGTGATGACGCTGCCCAATGCTATGCAACATCAAGCGCCGAATGAGCAGCGCGCCTCGCACAGTGACGGTGATGTTGTCTTGATCACGAGAGAGAGAGTCATTATGTCGAAACAGTATACGGACATTCCAGCGTCGTCAAAGTCAGCGACATCGGAGCCGGAAATTCCCCCACCCGCGGTCCGGGACGCACCAGCGCCAGCTAGAGAGCCTGCCACGGCGAAACCAACCGTTTCTGAGCCTGCGGAGGCGAAAGCGATTGCCCCTGAGCAGCCACCCGTTCCGGCACCCCCTGCGTCGTACTTTGCCCCTGCCACACGCCCGCAAACATCCAGAGGATTCTGGCGCGGCTCTCCAGCTGAGATCGTGTTCGCAACATTTACCGCTCTTGCGGTTATCGCGGCGTTTATCTTCTCGGTCTCGCGCATCTCGCTTCCGGCCAGCGCTGGCCCATCGAATAACCCGACAGGCGCATCAAGCAGTACAGGGGCATCCACCGGGAGCAACTCCCAGCCAGCGATCACTGTCCCTGCCCATAAGACGTATGATGCTTCGCTTCCCGCGGCGGCGCAGGGCAGTACGGTGGATGTGAAGCTCGTCGCGCAGGAAACCCTTGTCAGCGTTGCGCCGGGCGTCGCCTATCGCGCCTGGACGTTCAATGGGAGTGTTCCGGGGCCAGTCATCCACGTACGCCAGGGCCAGACGGTGAACTTCACCCTCGTTAACAACACAGGGATGGCGCACTCCATTGACTTCCATGCCGCTGAGACGCCCTGGAACGTGAACTATCAACCCGTCGCGGCGGGCAAGAGCTTCACCTTCAGCTGGAAGGCGAATTACCCCGGCGTCTTCATGTATCACTGCGGCACTCCACCGGTTATCGAGCACCTGGCCAACGGCATGTACGGCGCGATCATCGTTGATCCACCTAGTGGCTGGTCGCCTGCCCGCGAGTATGTGCTGGTACAGAGTGAGTTCTACACGCGCAAGATGTCTGATGGAAGCTACGGATTCGACTACAACAAAGCCATGGCGATGCAGCCTGACTACGTAACCTTCAACGGCTACGCCAACCAGTACAAAGACGCCCCACTGACCGCCCAGCCCGGGCAGCGCGTGCGCATCTTCATCGTCAATGCTGGGCCATCAGAGTTCTCCGCATTCCACGTCATCGGCGCGATCTTCGCCAACGCCTACGCGGACGGCAATCCCGCGAATCGCACCGTCGGTAACCAGACAGTCACCATCCCGCCAGGTGGTGGCACCGTCGTCGAATTGACGATTCCAGCAGCCGGTGCGTATCCGTTCGTGACACACTCCTTCGCGAACGCCAGCTCAGGAGCGCTGGGAGTGATCGAGATCAAGCCGTAATCGCTCCGTCGTCGCGCCGCGCTCGTGGCCAGACGCCATATTCTCTGGCGTGATGTGTTTGGATGTGCGCTGGGTTTTTATGTGCCTGTCATTCTCCCCGACAGGTGCAGCCCAGCGTACTTTCTTTTCTTGCCCTCTCTCCCACGTTTCTCCCCCGATGCCCTGGTGCGTGGCGCCTCCGTGCTGGATCGCCCTGTGACGGCGCTGTGACAGTGCTGTGACATACGCCGCTTCTTTCGTGACCAGCATGTGACGGCGATTCATCAAACTCCCGACAACGGTTATTTTCGTAGTCTTTTGCTCGCGCTTGCTACTCCAAAGTGCGCACCTGTGCGACACGGAAATTTGCTCATGGGGTGGTGGCGAAAGGAGGCTTTCATGGCCTATCGATTCCTGGTTAACGAGCAACGGTGTATCAACTGTGGCATCTGCGTCGATCTCTGCCCCGTCCGCTGCCTGGATATGACACGACCAGGAGGTGAAGGCGAGCCTGCGGTCACGTCGGAGCTACGCAGTCCCATTCCCACAGACTTCAGCACGCGCGACTGGATGATGCTGGCGCCTATCCAGACGGATGCGTGTATTGGATGTCAGGTCTGCGCCCAAGAATGTCCCACCAATGCTATCGAGATCGCCAGCGGCGCGTCGTCAGTGACCTATGCGAAACGCGGCCCTGTCACGTACATGCCCGCGGGTGACGGATGGCAGCCTCTGGACGCCTACACGCGGGCGACGCCAGAAGAGCCGGGCGAGGCTCCCTGGGGCGAGAATCATGCCTGGCATGTCGCCGAGCGCCAGGCAACGTGGCAGAGCTGGCGCACCTGGCTGGGCGAGCGCAAAGAAGACCTGCGAGCGCCGTGCCAGGCGGCGTGCCCGGTCGGTACCAATGCCGGTCTCTACGTCAGCCTAATCGCGCAGGGGCGTTATGATGAAGCCCTGCGGGTAGCATCCGAGCCGAACCCCTTCCCGGCAATCTGTGGCCGTGTCTGCACCGCGCCATGCGAGGCAGTCTGCCGCCGGGGCGAATTCGACGCGCCCATTGCCATCCGCGATCTCAAGCGATTCGCCACCGATCACGGCGCGCCCTGGCAGCGGCCCGTTACCCCTCCGAAACATCAGTACGCCCAGACGGTAGCCATCATCGGCGCGGGGCCAACCGGGCTGAGCGCGGCGTATTATCTGGCACGGCGAGGGTACCAGGTCTCAATCTATGATGCCATGCCCGTCGCTGGCGGCATGATGGCGATTGGCATCCCAGAGTACCGCCTGCCACGCGGCGAGCTGAACCGCGACATCGACGCGATTCGGCGGCTCGGCGTTATATTCCATCTCAGTACTGCCATTGGCCGCGATATCTCGCTCAATACGCTGCAACAGCAATACAACGCCGTCTTGATTGCTGTCGGCGCGCAGCGGAGTCAGCGGCTACGCATTCCCGGCGAAGATCTCCACGGCGTCATTCCCGCCACCATGTTCCTCAAGCAGTTCAATCTTGAGCCGCAAACGCGCATCAGTGGCGAGGTAGCGGTCATCGGCGGCGGCAGCACAGCGATGGATGCGGCACGGTCAGCGCTGCGTGCGGGCGCGAGCAAAGTGCGCATCCTGTACCGGAGGACACGTGCCGAGATGCCCGCGCAGGCAGAAGAAGTCCGCGCCGCCCTCGATGAGGGCATCGAGATTCAGGAGATGACTGCCCCGGTGCATCTCCTTGGCACTGAGGGCCGCCTCACCACAATCCACTGCCAGCGGATGCAGCGGGAGGAGAGCGGCGCTGATGGACGCGGGCGTGTCGTCCCGATGGCTGGCACCGATTTCGACGTTCCGGCTGATGTCGTGCTGGTCGCGATTGGCGAGGCTCCAGACCCGTCGTTCCTGCCTGAGGGCACGAGCGTCGAGCTGGCCGCCTGGGGCGGGCTCCTCGTCAATCCTGAGACCCTCGCGACTGGCGCGCCCGGCGTCTTCGCGGCAGGCGATATCACCTATGGCCCCAGGACGGTCATTCACGCGGCGGCTCATGGCCGCCAGGCAGCGCGCGCGATTCACGCGTATCTGCAAGGCCTCTCGCCACGAGCGGTCAGCGAGATGCCTGAGGACGAGTTCGAAACGTCATCCGAGCTTCCAGCCGATGGTCAGATCACGCTTGATCTTCGGCCAACCCCACGGGAAGCGATGCCACTCCGCTCCGGCGAGGCGGCGCATGACCGCTCCGTTGAGTATGCGGAAGGATTTGGGGAAGACGCCGCCCGGCGCGAGGCCAGCCGCTGCCTGCGTTGTGATCTGGCGTATCGGTGCCCGACGGTCAGGCTGGTTGGCCATCAGGGCAGAGTAGCAACACCCGCGCCGGCAGCGGCACTAGCCAGTGGCGCGCACGCAGAGTGACCCATAGTAACGCACCGTGATGGAGGTAGACACATGACACCGGATCAACTGGCACAAGCGATTGTGAACGGCATCAACGACGGTGGCGAACAATTCCTGGAGGGTACCCTGGCAGCAATGCTCCCAGTCATCTGGCTCGCATTGCTGGGACTGCACCTGGGCCGCCCGTACATTCTCGACATGATCGATCGTTTCACGCTCCGCCTGGGCGCTGATCTGCTCTGGCTGGTCTATGTCGCCCTGCGCGATTTCCTGATCGTCTCTGGCGTCGTCATGAGCTTCATGTTCTTCTTCCCCGACGTTGTGACCGGCGTATCACTGCCGCTGACCGGAGGGCTGGCCGCTTCGGTGCTATTTGGGGTGCTGCTCATCAAGCTCGTCGGTGACCCGGACCATGATCCGCGCACTTTTAGCCTCGTGACCTGGCTGCTGGGACTTGGAGCCGCGCTCTACTTCATCCCCTATATCTTCGGCGTACAGGCGGCAGGCGTGGCGACCGGCACCTTTGCGGACTTCAGCAACTTCCTGGTCACCAGCACCAATCCAAACTGGGCGGTTGCCCTGGCCTACGCGTCCGTCGCGCTGCTAGCCATCATGGGCGCCATTGCCGTCGGCTATACGCTGCGCACTGGTGGCCGCGCGGAGGCTCCTGAAGCGCAGGCGCAGGAAGCCACGGCCTCGACCCAGGCATAACCAGCGATACAACGCGCCTGGTACGCGCAGGTGAACCTCGAGTACAACGACCATACGCGAGAACAACGACGATACACGAAGAAGACGGAGGATGAAGATGAAACCCGATGATGTCGCCCAGGCAATCACACAGGCGCTGGTGCAGGGAGGATCACAGTGGCTGGTCGCCTCGCTGGTTGCGTTCTTGCCCGCTATGTGGACGCTGGCACTGATACTGCACATAGGCCGTCCGTATGTCGTGCGCACGCTGCGGCGCTGCGGTCTGCGGCTCGGCGCTGACGTCTGGTGGATGTCGTATCTCTTGACGCGTGACGGGGTGTTGCTGGTGACTCTGGGCATGAGCCTGATCTTTTTCATGCCTGCGCTGGTCGTCAACAATGCGCTCCCGATCACCGGACCACTGGCCGCGCTCAGTCTGCTGCTGGCGCTCGCTGTGAAGCTCTCGCGCCGGGTAGACGACGATGTCGCCGCGTTCCGCCTGGCAACGGTTTTTCTCGTCGCGGGGGCTACCCTGTACTACATCCCGCTGGTGTTTGCCGTCGAAGGGGCTGATCAGGACTATCTCAAGTGGTTCTCCGACAACCTGACCAGCAGCTCGAACCCAACCGTCGCGCTGACCATCATGTGGATCTCGCTCGCTGGAGTCGTCCTGACCGCGGGGTGGATCTTCTTCCGCGCGCTGGCTTCGGTCAATCGCAAGGTGGCGGGACGTCTGCCTCGCACAGCCAATATCGTGCCGCCTACGCCCGCGGCACCCACGCGAGGCGGAAAGGCAGCCATCTCCTAAGCGTACCCGGACCCACACAACCGCCTACCAATAACCAGCATAGCGCCGCCCGGCCTCATGGGGTCAGGCGGCACTGCTTTCCATAGCTGGGCCTATTCAGCCGGGTTTATGCCAAGCGGGCAGACGGTCGCCTCAGCGCAGGCCGTGAGGGAGGCGCGCAGACACTGCCAGCCAGGATATCCGGCGAACTCCGCCTGCCTGGGGAGCGCGGCAAGCACCGCTTCCAGCTCGTCTGGGGCAAGCGGAGACACACGCGAGGCGACACAGACACGCGAACGGATGAGGGTATGGAGCGACGACCAGGCATCCAGTTCCTCAAGAAGCTCCGGCCGGGGCTGACACTCGCCTTCGAGATAGAGCACATGCTGCCTCACCGCGATACGGGCGATCTGCTCCATTGCGAGGTGCAGCGGGCATTCGGTACACGCTAGCGCTTGCGCGGGTTCGCGTAGTATTGGCGTTTCGAGATCGGTATTCATGGTCTTACCCTGCCAATTCGAGCCGGGGCTTTGGCTTCTGCCCTTGCCGTTGCACTCCTGGCGAAATCTTGATAGTCACCCTTCACAGCGCCATCACGGCGGCGCGCACCCGCATCACAGACGGCACACAGACGACACCCGGACAGGGGTAGCGACGGCTGGCTGGTCCGCGGAGACCGCAGAGAAGAGGCGTAACATGCGCTACTCGCTCTCCTGCGCCAGGGGCAGCGTCATATAGAACGTACTGCCGCACCCCTCCTCCGATGCAAACCAGAGATGTCCGCCCTGCAGCTCGACCAACTCGCGGCAGAGGTAGAGGCCCAAACCTGTCCCCGTAATTCCGCGCTCTCGCGCATTGTCGGCCCGCGCGAAGCGATTGAAGAGGATAGACTGCTGGTTGGCGGGAATTCCGATACCTTGATCACTCACGGAGAGCTTGGCGAGCCCCGCCTCGTCATCCTGCTCGATGGTAATGGTGACCGACCCACCTTCAGGGCTATATTTGATGGCGTTGCTCAGGAGGTTGCCAATGATCTGCTCTGTCCGCCGGACATCCAGAGAGGCGACCACAAACTCATCCTGGGCGACGAGCGAGAGTGTATGCCGCGTACTGGCCATCTGGAAGCGCTTCATCACACGGCGGGCGAGGGAAATCAGGTCATGCGGCTCGACGTGCAGCTGGATACGCTCGGCCTGAAGCCGGGCAACATCCAGCAGGTCTTCGGTCAACTCGACGAGGCGATTGGTCGCCTGGTCAATCGTTTCGAGCGCCTCCACCTGCCAGGACGCCAGCGCTGCTGATTCCTCATGCTGGGTATTGCGCACCAGCATATCGGCATAGCCTTTGACCGCCGCCATTGGCGTCTTGAGCTCGTGAGCCGCAATCGCGATGAACTCGTCCTTCAACCGCTCCGCCTCTTTGATCGCCGTCACGTCCTGAAGAACCACCAGCGCGCCATGCTCCATGCCCTTCCTGCCCCTGTCTGTTGCGGCTGTCATCGGCTCGGTAATCCCCAGCATCCCTGGCGCCAGCACAACAGCGTTGAGGAGAACCGGCAGCGACGTGCCGTCTGGCCGGCGAACAACCTCCTCGAAGTGACTCACCCCCTCGCCGCTACGTACCGCCCGCACGGTAGCCGTTTCGCTGGCATCGAGCGGACGTCCGCCGCTGGTCACCATCTGTACGCCGCTGTGGGCAAGGAAGTCTTCCATCGCCTGCCCTTCGGACCAGTGCGCTCCCCATACCTCCTGAGCGGCATGATTGGCCAGCACGAGCGTCGCGTCATGCCCACGCACCAGATACACCCCGCTCGGCTGCTCATCGATCACTTTCTGCAGCAGCATACGCCTGGCCTCAGCTTCGGCGCGCGCCTGCTGTTCAGCGATCAGTTTGTGCGTTTCGGTGACTTCATGCCAGACGACCACCGTGCCGCCCGCGACATCCTTCACCAGATCGGGCATCTCGGTGAGCGCGGCCAGCTCCCCACCAGCTGACATCCGTCGGAGCGGCGAGACACTCACCAAATACTCGCGCACATCTCCATGAGCATCCCTCAGCGAGAAGGGAACATGGGCGCTCGGGTTGCGCGAGCCATCCGAACCACTCTCGCCTGGCGCCAGCCGGGTGAGGACATCATCGATCGAAGGATTGCCCCCAGGAGCACCCAGAGACGGGTGAAGCAGCGAGCGGATAACCGAGGCGGACTGGTTCTCGTGGATCAAATTTCCCTGATGGTCATACACCATGACGCCATCGGCGATGCTCTCGAAAACCGCACTCAACTCTTCGGCCTGCGACTCTGCGTTATGATAGAGACGCGCGTTCTCGATCGCGACGGAGGCTTGCGCGGCCAGCGCCTTGAGGAGTGTTTCGTCATCTTTGGTAAAACGATTAGGTTCGTTGTGGCCAAGCAACAATCCGCCACGCACGTTTCCCTCGCGGTCCAGCAGCGGGGCGCCGAGAAAGCTCCGCACGATCGGATGTCCTCGCGGCACACCGACCGCACGCAGATCCTCCGCCTCAGCCGTGCCGTGTGCAAAGGAAGCCGCCACCCTCCGTGCCGCATCCCTCCGTGATTCGCGCCGCACATTGACGCTATCACGATTACCCGTCTCCTGTCCCTGCTGCCCCTGGTGCTTCGCGCTGCGCTCCCTGGATGGCGCATGCAGGGGCGAGCCCTGGCCCGCCGTTGATGCTCTTCTCGCCAGGTGGGAGGAAGCATTCCCAGTTCCTGCGTATGCCAGGTAGGCATGATGGCCCGGCGGCAGGTGGGTCAGCGCGTCATCCACACGCACCGTCACCCCATAACGGAAGATCGGCGCGAGCAATCCCTCACCACCGAGCGGGATACGGCGGAAGCTCTCCTCCTGCTCAGGCGTGACCCCAACGACCGCCGCCAGATGAAAATGGCTCCCTTCGGACGGACCGAGAGGATGGCCCATTGCATCCACTGGACGCAGTGTAAAGGCGGCAAAACTAGCCCCGGTAAGGTCGCAGGCGGTGCCGGCAATCAATCGAAGCAGTTGGGCCTCGTGCAACTCGCCAGAGAGCGCCGTCCCGACGGCGTTCATGGCGGCAAAGCGGCCTACTTCGCGTACCGCGGCGTCACGCCGATTCCGGGCCACCTGGACGAGCAGCAACACGTAGATGCTGATCGCGGCCAGCACCAGCATTTGCACCTCTTGCTCGGCATCAAGCGGCTTGAATTCCATAGCGGGTGGCAGCAGCAAGAAGTAGACACACAAGAACTGAACGACAACGCCAATAATTCCCAGCGGCCAACTCCAGTAGTAGGCAAGCATCGCAATCAGCGGGATGTAGATAGCGCCGAGGCTGGGAATCGGGAAGAACCGTGTGGAGAGCAGCGCCAGCACAGTGATGATCGCCGTTCCCGCAATCAAGGTAAACGGCCCGCTATACGGCTCATCGCGCCAGCTCACGAGGCTCCGACGCCACTCCGAAACCAGGCGCGAACGCCAGACGCGACGAGCGGTTACCCGCATATCGCCAGCGATATTGCTCACGACAGACACAACTGGCCAGCGCTCCTGTATCTTCTGCCAGTACGACGGAGCGTGTGTGGCCCGCTCGGTCGAGCGGATGCTCTCTGCCTGACGCAGCGCATCATCGAGTTGTGTGTCGCGTTCGTCTCTCACGCAGTCCTCGCAGAGTCGTTTGGTGCAGGTGCTCAGTGCGCCGTGATGTTTTTGCGATAGCTATGAGTGCTTATGTCGCACATCCGGGAGAAATTGCCTCTCACTGCATTTTATAGCCAGAGTGCGACAAAGTACAAACATGCGCGGGCGCATGCGTTTTGTGATGAGTTTGTGAGGTCTTCGCGCCTAGTGTGAGCGTGTTGTGACAGCAGATAAGCTATCCTCAATGGTAAGAATGTCAGACGGCTCCGGCCGGAGGTATGAGAGGGGTTCTCTTCACGATGCGATCGGAGAAACAGGTCTGCAATCTCTTCTATCAACGCAAGCAGAAGATAGCGTGAACGACATGTTCAGAGAGAAAGAAAGTCACTGGGCGGGTGGATGCTATGTCAGAAAAGACAACTGACGAGGAGCGGACCTCCCCATCTACAATACCACCGCAGGCCCCGTATGAAACCGGCCAACTGGAAACCGAGTTCCTGGCGATCATGAGCCACGAGCTACGTAGTCCGCTTGCGGCAATCAAAGGCTACGCGGCGACGCTTCGACGCCATGGACACAGAATCGGACGGACCGAGCGAGACGAGTTCTTGCGGGCGATTGACGAGGCCAGCGACCAGCTCGAGTTGCTGATCTCGCGTCTGCTGATGCTCTCGCGGCTGGAAGCTGGGGCGATCAAGCCCCACCTGGTGCCTGTGGATGTGATACATCTGATCCAGGAAGCTCTCGCGGCGGCGAAGCATCGGTGGGAGAGCGGCAGTATGGGGGGACGTGAGTATATCTTCATGGCGCCAGACGAGACAATCTTTCCCATGGCGCTGGCTGACCTGCGGTTGCAGCGCGAGGTGCTAGACATCGTCCTGGAGAATGCGGTCAAATATTCTCCGAGTGGAGGCACCATCCGCGTCTCACTTCAGCGTGACAGCGACACGTTGACGATTGCGGTGCGGGATAGTGGGATCGGCATCCCACCTGAGCATCTTCAGCGCATCTTTGAGCGATTCCACCGCGTGGATACCCGGTTGACGCGCGAGGTGGGTGGCGCCGGCCTTGGACTTGCGATCTGTAAACGCATCATGGCGCTGGAGAACGGTACTATCTGGGCAGAGAGCGAACCGGGCGCCGGAAGCGTATTCTTTATGACGCTGCCGCTGGCACCGCTACAGGACCCAGACGAAGACGATTCGCCCGAACTGGCAACGACAACGCTGAAAGGGTAACAAATATGCCTGCGAAGAAGACAACTATCCTGACCGCCGATGATGACCCTCAGATCCTGCGACTCGTGGCGCGAAATCTTCAACTTGAGGGATATGATGTCGTCACTGCCAGCGATGGTCAGCAGGCGCTCGAGCACCTCGAAGCGCAGAAGTTTGACCTGGCGATTCTCGACGTCATGATGCCCAAGCTCGACGGGTTCACGGTGTGCGCGCGCGTCCGGGAGTTTTCTAATGTGCCGATCATCATGGTCACGGCACGCGGTCAGGACCAGGACAAGATTCACGGGCTTGATCTGGGCGCCGATGATTATCTGACGAAACCCTTTAGCGTCGAGGAGCTGCTAGCGCGTGTGCGTTCGGTCCTGCGCCGGTCGCAATTCGCCGCCACCCAGGAAGGGCAGAACCTGCGCCCAATCGTCACACTGGGCGAGCTTACGATTGACTTCGCGCAACACCGGGTCACCGTTGCGAACCAGGAAATCGACCTGACACCGATTGAGTATCGCTTGCTGGCCTATCTGGCGCAGAACGCGGGGCGTGTCGTGACACAAGACCTCTTGCTCGAGCATGTCTGGGGCGAGGAGTACGTCGGCGAAAGCCACCTGCTTCAGGTCAACATGAATCGGCTACGGCGCAAGATCGAGGTTGATCCTGCTCGTCCGCGCTACTTGCTGACCAAGATGGGCGTCGGCTATATGCTCGCGGCTCAGCCTGCCCCCACCGTCTGATGGACCGGGTCTGAACGCTCCAGGGCGCTCGCGATGGCTTGCCCAAGACGCGAAGCCGATACGGCGCCCTGGATGACGCCCGCCACCATACCTCGCCTGTCCACAACCACCGTCACGGGAATCGCGACCAGCCCATATGCCACGGCAATGTCATTCGTGCTATCCAGCCCGCAGGTGTAGGGAATCTTGTACGCGCGCGTAAATGACATGACATCGTCGTGCGTGCTTTCGAGCGCTACTCCCACAAAGACCACACCCGCACTGGCGTATTGCTGCGCAGCGTGCGCGAGGATTGGAGCTTCGTCACGGCAGGGCGCGCACGAGGGCGACCAGAAGTTGATCACAACAGCACGCCCGCGCAGAGCGCTCAAGCGGATGGCATGCGCCCCCGCGCCGCTGAGTGGCGTGAGGGTGAAGTCTGGCGCGGCCTCTCCCATGCGCACCGCAATCGCGGAGAGGCTCGGGTGCGCCGTGATGGTCTGGTGAGCGCTGCGCAGGCGCGCCACCAACAGCCCACTCAGTGACGTGACGAGGAGGATAGCCACCACCCAGCGCGCAATCGCCCAGGACTTGTCTCCCCCGCCCATCACTCGCCACAGACGGGGCGGCAGCCATCTGAAGAGAGTACGCCCGCTTCGCGGCTCAGCATCCACAGCGTCAAAAACTCCTCAACTCACGAGCGGATTCCACGGCCCACCGGCGCCTGAGGTTCCGCGTCTAGCCTTCCTCATGAAGCAGCGATTGAATATCCGCGCCGAGCGCCTTCGGGTCATATCCGCCATCAACCCACTCTCGCTCGTGCCCCTGAGCATCGATGAGGTACAGGCCGAGCGTATGTTGAACATCGCCATCCGCGCCGGGTTGCACCACGATATGATAGGCCTTCCACAACGGCGCAAGCTCCGCCTGGTTGCCCAGCAAGACATGCAGCGGCACCTTCACCGAGTTCTTATGCAGGAAGGTCTCGGCATCCGCGACGGTATTGGTGGGATTGACCGACATCGCCAGCCAGACGACGCGCCCGCTATCTTTGCCGAGGAACTGGGAGGTCCAGTCCAGATATTGCGCCGTGATCGGACATTCCGTGGTACACGTCGTGTCGAGGAAGGTCAGAAGGACGACCTGCCCGCGCATCTGCTGGAGGGTGACCGCGGCCCCTGTCTGGTCGTGCAGCGTGAAGGGAGGCGCTGTGAAATGAGCCAACTCCGTCCCTGCCTTCAGGCTAACCGCTGGCGGAGCCTGTTTCGCGGTTGCCGCGCATGCCTGCAAGCCAACTGCGATCAGCACTGCGGCCATGAGAGCCGTGAGGAATCTGTTCCCTTTGGCAGACACGATAGTGCGCGACCGTCCCTCCCGCATCGTTGCATTCCCTTTCAGCGATTCCAATCCGACGATCCCATGCCCGCAGGCTCGATCAAGGTGCTTGCGAATCCGTCTCCGCGAAATCGGCCTCAGCGATGAGCAACGCCCCCCGCGCGCTCATGCTGGCCTCCGGCTCCGGAGGCACCCCTTCCGCCCGCAGGCGAGCGGACCGCTCATCATCACGCAGCCAAAGCCACACACACATGAGAATGGCAATCGTAAACACGATCTCTCCGCTCACATCCATAATAGCGCCACCAGCCGTCTGATTGGCAATGACATCGCTGCCGGCACCATAGAACGGATAGATCGGCTGCACCGCGACGGCGATGTAGATTGATTGCAGATGCAATACGACCGCGGCCGCGAAGACATATCCGGCGCGCCGCAGGTAACTGAGCTTCGGCTGAATCGGGAACGATGGCACGACGTGCGCCCAGAACACCAGCGCTGTCAGCAGGAATGTAGCGTGTTCAAACGCATGCACAGCGCCGTTTTCCAGCGCGGCATCATACAACACCGGAATATGCCACACCAGAAAGACCCCGATGAAGAGGCACCACGAAGCTGGAGCGTTCCCCAGCACGCGCCCTATACCCTCCATAACCTGGAGCACCCAGTGACGTCGCATCAGCCAGCGCAGCGACGAGCGACGCCAATTCACCGGCAGCGCGCGCCAGAGCGGCCAGATAGGCATCCCTAGCAATAAGAGCGGCGGAGCGATCAGCACAATAATCTCGTGTTGTACCATATGCGCCGCCAGGCCCTCATCGGACAGCGTGTCGAGCGGGGACGCGACCGCCAGGAGCAGTAGGATCAGGCCCGCATAGAACGAGACCGCGTGGAGCGCCGTGATGCGGCGGCCAATTCCCGTGCGGCCCCCATAGCGCGCCCCACGCCAGTACAACACCGCGACGAGTATGGTGCCTACAAGGGGCAAAAATACCGGCCACGGGTCAGACGGGATGCTTGCGAGCCAGTCAGAGACGATGCGTGTATATGACATAGCCGTGCCCTCGCTCTGACGCGTCTAGCTGTAGAACAACGACGGTGGCTGCATGAGCACAAGCAGCCAGAACAGAACCGCGTACGCGACAACCCAGTACCACCAGACGCCTACCACATCGACGCCGACATGGCTCCTGGCGTTGTAGAGTCCGCGAAACGCGCGTATCGTAATGCCGAGACCTACAATCGTCGCGACCGCCAGGTGCACGATGTGATAGCCGAGCAGCAGCAAATAGCTCGACGCGAACGAGCCATCGGTCTGGGTAAACGGCAGACGGCCCATCGAGATGATCTCCCAAACCAGCACGCCAAGCACGATCAGCAACGCAACCACCGTCGCGATGCGGAACAACAGGTGCATGTCGTAGCGGACGGCGAGCTGCGCTACGATATAGGCGCCAGCGCTCACCACAAGCGCTATGGTAGGCCAGAGCATCTCAGTGCTCGATGGCGCTGTGACTCCCTTGGGGAACCAGAGGTTGTTCGTGTTGTACTGGCGCAGCCAGATATAGGTGATGAAAAACATGATCCCCAACAGCACATCTGTCGCGATGTACATGACGATGCCGACGGTGATCTTACGAGCTTCCGTCGCGGGACTCTGCCCGGCGTACATCGGCAGCGCGCCCTCGTGCTCGATTGGCGTTTCCATAGCATCGGCTCCTCTCGCCTGATCACACTCCTCACCCTCAGCGCAAACGCGAGGCCGTCATGAGCCTGGAGTCGGCACAGGTTTGGCCCCTGGCGCTGGTGGTGGTGGAGCGGCTGGAGTGCCATACTCGTACGGCCCTTCTTTGACCGTCGGCAGTGCGGCAAAGTTCTCCGGAGGCACAGGAGACGGCACCTGCCATTCGAGCGTCCTCGCATTCCAGGGGTTGGCGCTTGCTTTCTCGCCATATCGCCATGACCAGATGACATTGGCGAAGAAGACAACCATCACCGCGCCCAACAGGAACGCAAAAATGCTCGCGAAGGTATTGGGAATGTCAAAGAGTGGCGCGAAATCGGCGACACGACGCGGGAGGCCCTGCCAGCCCATCAGGAAGAACGTGGCGAACACCAGGTTGAAGGTGATGTTCGTGCCCCAGAAGTGAACCCAGCCGAGGCGCTCATCCAGGAATCGCCCGGTGATCTTCGGGAACCAGTAGTAGCAGAGGGCAAAGAAGCCCCACAGCATGCTGCCGAGAATCACGTAATGGAAGTGCCCGGCAACGAAGTACGTGCCATGCATCTGGATGTCGAGCGGCACGTCTGAGAGAAAGATGCCGGTAATGCCCCCTATCGTGAACGTCCAGAGGAAGGCAAAGACCCACGCGAGCGGGAGCTTCATCCAGAGCCGCCCACGCCAGAGGGTGCCCAGAATCGTGATGAAGATGAATCCCGTCGGGATGGATATCAACTCCGTGGTGAACATGTAGTATCCGCGCAGCGCGGGCGCCCATCCAGAGACAAACAGGTGGTGGCCCCAGACCAGGAAGCTGTTCAGCGTCACCCCCAGGATGCCAAGAATGGCCAGTTTATAGGTGAAAGCAGGCTTGCGCGAGAAGACTGTCGTCACCTCCATCAGCGCCGCCCAGCCCGGAATCGCCAGAATGTAGACCTCTGGGTGCGCAAAGAACCAGAATGTCACCTCATAGAGGTATGCGTTGCCTCCGCCTGTTGCAGCCGAGCTTACAAAGGTGTCGCTGCCCGGCACAATGTTGAGGAAGAAGGTCGTGTGATAGGCGCGGTCGAGCAACACCTGGATCAATCCCGAGAACCAGGAAGGCGCGGATGTCGCCGTCAGGATGGCGGTGCCGATGATGCCCCAGAGAAAGAGCGGCAGGCGAGTCCACCGCATGCCAGGCGCGCGCATCGTGATGATCGTCGCCAGCATGTTGACCAATCCTATCGACGACGAGACCAGCATCAGAATGACGCCAACAGCGAACGCGATAGCGCCAGGCTCGGTTTGGTCGGCAAGCGGCGAGTAGAACGTCCAGCCAGTTTGCAGGCCACCAACGAACGGAATCAGGAGGAAGATGAACACGCCCACGGCCAGGAGATGCCAGCTCAGCGCATTCAGTCGCGGGAAGGCCATATCCCGCGCGCCGATCATGATCGGCACGAAATAATTGCCAAATGGCCCCACGATGATCGAGAACATCGTCGCAATCATCAGCATGCCATGCATCGTGACAATCGTCTCGTAGGTATTCGGCGGGAAGAAGCGTGTGCCCGGAACGAGCAGATTGAGGCGAATCAGCATGGCCCCAGTACCACCCAGCGCCAGCATGATGAGCGTGAGGGCGAGGTACTGGATGCCGATGATCTTGTGATCGAGATTCCAGCGGAAATAGCGCCATATCTGGCGATAATAGCCCTCCCCGCGATACGGCTCCTCGTGCTTCGGCTCGGGCATACCCAGTATCCAGCGCACCGGATAGTTGAGCGCGCCGAGGCCAATCAACCAACCGATCAGCAGCCCGATAAATCCCCAAAGCAGGAGTATGTCAGGCTGGGCCAACGCGTCTTCCGGAGTTGTTGCCCTGACAATAGCCGTAAAGACGAAATAGCCAATGGCGGCGCCAATGATCCCGGTGAGGTGGCTGGGAACCAGCTTCTGCCAGAGACTCGGCTGCCCGGACACTCTGCCATCACGCGGCTCGTGGCTCGCGGGAACTTCGTGCGTCGTTGACATGTCTGTTCCTTCCTACAGCAAGACTTCACTTGCATGAACTGTCACAATACGCACGCTAGGTGAACGCCGAGCGAGGTACATTCGCCGGGGGCGAATGCGATAAGATGAGGGCCTGTGGTCCTTCTGGTCCGACCGACCCGCTTGGGCCACCGGTCCCGCCCGGTGGTGTCGGGGCGCCAACTGGAGCGCCCGCTCCGTTGATCCCCCATGGATACCCATGTACTTTGAGACCCCGGACCCAGGTGTCGAAGTCAGCCGCGCTGACGACCCGCACGGGACCCTCCATATAGGTGTGGTACAGCCCACACAGTTCGTAGCAGCGCAGGCTGTACGAGCCAATCTTGCTCGGCGTCACGCGGATATGCGTGAACACGCCAGGGACAGCATCTTCCTTGAAGCCCAGCGCATCGACTGAGAACGAGTGAACCACGTCAAGGGAGGTGATGGTGAAATAGACCGGGCGATTCACTGGCAGTTCCAGAATCTCCGACTGAGCATTATTGTATTGCGGATAGGTGAAATTGAATTGCCACTGCTCGCCCGTGACGTCAACATTGAGCTGGTTCGCCCCGGGGGCTGGTGCGGCGTCGGCGCGCGCCAGAAATATCAGTCCCCAGACAAAGAGGACGAGCGCATGGGCCGCTGTCAGCCCGATCCAGGCAAGCTGTGGGCCAAGGCCCGCTACCATATACGGGCCGTCGCGCGGTGGCTCGCTCTGCCTCGGGTGGCGGAAGAAGTACAGGTTCGAGAAGCCAAAGACCATCACGAACATGAAGACGGGCACCGCGACAGCGCTAAACACGATCAAGGTGAGGAAGTTATCGCTCGCGCGCGCCGATGCCACTGGCTCCCAGGTCGCGATCCAGGGTGTGAGCACGATGACAAGCACGACGCCGAGAACGATCAACGCGGCGTACACATAAATTGCGGTGCGCAATTCTCGGTGCGGCGGGAGCGGATTTGGTACTTGCGCCATAACAGCCATCACCTTTCTGGTAGGATGTCGTCCGGCGACGTCATCGTCAACAGAACACGCGCTAGCCCTGCACAGTCACCGTGCCAGACATAAAGCCGCGCGTCTGCATCGGGCCGCCAAAGCCGTTGAATCCCCAGCCGCAGGGATCGAAGCATTGCCAAATATACTTGCCGGGACCTCCCGTCACGAATGAGAACTGCATCACGATTGGTTTCGGCGGGAATCCGTTGTCAGCGCCCGCTTCCTCCACGTCATCAGGCTCCCCCACGACAGGCACGCTCACATACAGCCAGGGCTGATTGGCGTTCGGAATCGAGTGAATGGTGAACGTGTGCGAAACGATGCTGGGATCAGCACCCGTAACGGGCTTGCCATCGACGGTCTCGATGCCGCCGACCGTGCCCTGGACCTTCGAGTAGAACTCGTTGAGGATCGGGGTCTGTCCGTCGTAATTCTCTATCGTCATCGTCACCAGGGCATGCGCGGGGAGTACCAGATTCGTGTTCGGGCCATAGCGCACCCAGTCTTCATGACCATTCAAGGGTGCGACCCCCGGAGAGACAAACGAGTAATGGTGTTCCACGGCCCAGGCATCTGTGGGCGTGCTGGGAAACGTCTGCAACGTCATATATACATGTTTGGTTGGGAGGTTCGGAGGCTGTGTCGGCGAGATCGCCGGGCGCCTGGAACTCGCCTGAGCAGCGGGCGACGTCGTCCCCATGGCATGAAGCAGCACGACGATACCACCGACCCAGGCAACACCCAAGAGGACCAGGACAACCGTAAAGACCCACTTGCCAAGGCTGTTATTCACACTGCGCCGCCTTCCTGTCATTGAACCAAGATGGACGCACTCCGCACGATGAGCCCCCGACGCCGCTTCCAGACAGGTCTGCTCGCAAACGAGCGAGAACCCTTGGTCGCGCGACGAACAAGCGCGCTAACCCCGCTACGTGGGCTGCACTCCGGGCAAGGCACAATCCGGCCAGGATTGGGGGGGCCAGTAGTTGCGCCGACCAACTCCAGACGAGATTGGTATTTTCAGAACGGGATAGGTGTGAAAGGTACAGCGATGTAACATCAGCTAAGCACGCCACGTCCTGCAGAATCCATGCCAGTGCTTATCCATTGGTGCGCAATTATACTGGCGGGCAGGTCCGCAGGCACGACGCCTGTCTCGTGGGTCTTGCCTACAATGAAACAGCCGCTCCGAGAGATCCCGTGTGCGATGAAGAGCGGCGCGAGTACGAAGCGCACACGGTCTTCTTCCCAGGAGTGGGTAGGTAGTATCTCCGGGGCGGAGAGTGATATACTGCATGCTACCACGACCCGGATAGACCAAAACACGACAAGTCAAGGCCGCTTGGCGCCAGACATGCTCTTGTGGGATGTAGCTCAGCATGCACAGACACCAGAACCTGCTAATGGTCGCTCACCCGGCAATGCTCACGCTGGTGCTGGTGGTGCTGCTTCCAGCATGCGCTACACCCCCCGGCATACATGGAGCGGAAAACCCGTCCGGGACCAACAAGACCACCGTCACGGGAATACTGCCACCTGGTTCGGCCCTGCCCAGCGAAGCGGAGTGCGCGGCGCGGGTTCACCGCGCATCATGGGAACCGCGTCCGGATAATCGCGTGGCGAATTCGAGCGTGCCGACAGCGGCACAGATCGCCACACTCGGCCCCTGGGGACCAGACATGGGGCTTAGCCCTCAGGCTGATACACTACGCAGGCAGGTAACAGGCCACTTCACCGGAACCACAGACGAAATCTTTCAGTGGGTCGCCTGCAAATGGGGCTTCAATCCCGATCTGGTACGGGCAGAGGCGGTCGTCGAGTCATACTGGCATCAGAGCCAGCTTGGCGACTACACCACAGACCGGCAGTATTGCGCGCCAGGCACCTGGGATGGCTCCGGCTGTTATCAGAGCTATGGTGTGCTTCAGATCAAGTGGTACTACTTCCAGGACGCATGGCCCATGGCTCGCGCCGATACCGCCTTCAGCGCGGAATACGTCTACGCGATGCTGCGCGCCTGCTACGAAGGCTGGACTACCTATCTCAAAGACGGCACGCCGCTGTCCGGCTACCCGAGCTATCACGCGGGTGATATCTGGGGGTGCCTGGGGCGGTGGTACAGCGGCTGGTGGTACACCCAGGGCGCGGTGGACTACATCGCGAAGGTTAAGGACGCCCTAGAGCACAAGACCTGGTTATCCCCCGGATTCTGATGCGAGGGATGTCGCCACCTGTGCCGAGTGCGCAGCGGACGCCCAGATAAATAGACGCCCGCAAGCGCGCTTGCTACGGTAGCGCCCCTTGCTGGAACTGGCTCGTCCAGTATTCTACGGCCCCGACGTAGCCGGGATTGGGAGGACCACCGTTTTGTTGGATGGCGGTCTGCCCGGCATTATAGGCGCTGACCGCGAAATCGAGCACCTCGTAACTATTGAGGCCTTGGGTCGGGTCGAGCGGGCAGCTCCAGCCGTCCGAGACCGTTGAGGGCAGGTCCTGGTAGAGCGTCGCGGTTGGCCCGTTCGTGTTGTCGTTATAGAGTTGGGCGCACAGGCTGGGGTTGCTCGCCGTATCCGGGAAGCCAAGTCCGGCGTTCTGGTAATTCC
>DASUWS010000056.1:0-20260 GCA_036378295.1 Ktedonobacterales bacterium | reverse complement strand
AATGGCGAAAACCTCGCAACTGTGAAGAAGGCCCTCATCACACCAGTACGCGAACGATGGACCGTCAAGGTAGGGGCTGGTCCCGACATGGACATCCAGGGCAACATCCTCGATCACGAATACGAGATCGAGGTTGGCGGCCACAAGGTTGCCGAAGTCTCGAAGAAGTGGTTCCGTGTGGCGGACACATACGGAGTCGAAGTTGAACCCGGCCAAAACGACGTGCTGATCCTGGCGGCAACGGTGGCGGTCGACATGATGGCGCATCCGGGGCGCTGACCGTAGCCGCGTAGCAGTGAACCGTGAGAAGCGCGAAAGTGGCAGGGAAAAGGTAAGCAACACGACACGACACAGCGGCCAGCCCGGTCCAGAGTTCTTTCTGGTGTGGCTGGCCGCCGTATTTCGCGTTTCCCCGCCTGGCTAGCGTGAGGGAGAACGGCGAGCGGTCACTGCGCCTGCGGGCCTCAAAGCGCCTGCGGCAGACGGTCGACGCTCTGGAATCTTCGTGAGGTCGATACGGCCACGTCCGAAGGCATCCACATGAACCCAACGCCCTGGGATGTCGAGGAGTTGGATAGACCCGATACCCAGCGGGATCGCAGGGTCAACCAGTAGCCGGTCTCCAACGGGCTCCAGCCCGAGCAGGGTGCGCAGCAACAGCAGAGGTGCGCCCGTGGACCAGGCTTGTGGACTACACGCGGTCGGGTATTCGACGGGGAACCTCGTGCTCTCGCGCGTGTAGCCGCCGAACGCCTCAGGCAGGCGGTAATTGAAATACGGAGCGGCATCCAGAATCCCCTGGGCGATTTGCGCCGCTTCCTCACGGTACCCATAGCGCCGCAATCCCATGGCGATGAACGAGCTATCGAACGGCCAGACTGTGCCGACATGATAGCCGATGGGGTTATAGCCACCCTCACCTTCAGCCATCGTACGGATGCCCCAACCGCAGTACATCTTGTCGCTCATCAAGGTGTTGACACACATCTCGGCTTTATCGTCATCCACAATCCCGCTCCAGAGCAGGTGCCCGACGTTTGATGTAAGTGAATCCACCTGCCGCCCGTCGCCGTCGATCGCGAGGGCGAAGAACTGGCGGTCAGGCATCCAGTAATCGCGATTGAAGCGGATCTTCAGATCGACGGCTTCCTTCTCGAGGCGATCGGCCAACTCGGGATGGCCCCAAACCTCGCGCGCCAGCCGGGCGCACCGCACCTTTGCGTCGTAGGCGTAGCCCTGAAGCTCGCAGGTCGCGCGCGGCAGCTTCGCGAGTGTGCCATCGGAGAAGATGATCGAGTTCCAGGAGTCCTTCCAGCACTGGTTCTCGAGTCCGGTCTCCATCTTGCGCTCATAATCGATGTAGCCGTCGCCATTGTGGTCGCCGTACTTGTCGATCCATTCCATCGCCGCCATCGCTGATGGCTCAAGCCTCCGCACCAGCTCGGTATCGCCGGTCCAGCGTTCGTATTCGTCGAGCAAGACAAGGTACAACTGAGTAGCGTCCGCCGAACCATAGTAGGGCGAGTGTGGCCGCTCCAGGAAAGCCGTCATCTCGCCGTAGCGCTGCTCGTGCATGATCTTGCCCGGCTCCTCATCACGGAAATCGTCGACGTACCGTCCCTGCCGGCCCGCGAGCGTGCGCAGGGTCGCGGACGCCAAATCCGGTGCGAATGGGAGCGCCTGGTAGCTTGTGATGAGACTGTCACGGCCAAAGACGGTCATGAACCAGGGGAGTCCAGCGGCGGGAATTGCAGCGCCCGGGACTGCTCGTGGGTAGAACCGAAGCGCCGCCAGATCCACGAGACTCCTGCGATAGACGCGTGTGAGCGTCTCTGAGTCAGAGGTAAGCTTCGGTGCCGCGGCGAGCCAGGCATCGAGGCCCATCTGCATGTCAGGCTTGGCCCGCTCATCCGCTGAGCGGTATTTGGGCGCATGTACTCCCGTATCCATCAGCCCAGACTGTGCTATCGCCACGTCAATGCCTGTCGCCCACCGCCCGTGCGGCTCGACATGCACGTGGAAGGTCAGGCCATGCTCGTCGATCTCCGCCGGGATACTGGAGGTGATCCAGGTTTCACGCGAATATCCCTCACGACGATACCCGAGCGTGAGATGGTCACCTTCCACCTTGGTATAGTGCTGCCCCTTCTTCGCCAGGGCATCTTTGACCTCGAACAGGTCAGCGAAGTCTGAGGCGGCTTCTAATCGCAGCTCATGGTCAACCGGTTTCGCGCTGTGGTTGAGCACGATCACATCTTCGTGGAAGCCATCGCCTACCGCACGCTTGCGGATGATCGAGAGGTCAGCGTCAACGTAGATCGTCCCCGTGCCCGGTACGAGGAAGAACTGAGCGGAGAAGTATTGGAGGTCGTCGGTCGAGAGGATATTGGGCTTGATCCCATCCAGCGTCAGGACCCAATGCGAGAGAAAGCGAACATCCCACGCAAAGAGCCCGAACGTGTCAGTCGGTGAAGCTTCGATGTTCCCGCCCTGGTCGCTCACGACGAAGGTGTTGCCTTCGAGAATGCTAACGGTATTCCCAGCCATGGTCGTCTCCTTTGGGTGCTACTGGCGGGCCGGAACATCTGCTGGCGCGGCAACGACTGTCCCGAGGAATGCCATAGCAAACACCTTGTCGCCGGTCACTGTCACGAGGTTTTGCATGGCCGCCGTAATCAAATTCAAATGGTCTTCCCGGTGCATGATGCGGATAAAGTCTTCAGCGGTACAAGAGATCGTGCAGTCCGCGCTGAGCGCCTTGCCTGTTCCTTCGATGACAGCAACCTCTCCCTCGTTCACCGCAATGCTCCAGCTTCCTGCCCCGGCAATGTCGAACCGGCAGACGCCGGTCAGCCCACGCAGGCGTGGTTGCGAACCTACCTTGGAGATAGACTGAAAGTATCGGGCAACTTCACTGCCCGGTGTTTCCGCCGTGGCTTGCTGCGCTGGCTGCGATGGCTTCTGGTTATCCACGTAATACTGCTCACTTTCTCGCTATGCCCTGACAATTTATGTGCGCGGCTAGCAAATGGACGCTGTAGAAAGCCTCTACCCTGGACCAGAACAAGACCCTCAGGAGCGACAAGCCATCCCTCGCGCGTGACCGATCGTCTGGTGCAAGAGGGCCAGCGTAGGGGCACATGGCCGCCTTCATGTGCGCATGAGCGGAAGCTGCGCACGGGTAATCTGAGTCACCTCAGCGCTCCATGTGCCCCCACAGGCATCGCTCAGAGGCATCCTGCCTGGCACTACAGACACTACTTGACTGTTTACGCGGGGCCCGCCGCGCCAGCTTCGGGCTCGGCTGGTGGAGCGGACGAGGCTGGGGTCGTCTGCGCCTCCGCCGCTGCCTGTGCCTGCTCGATTTCCTTCCCACCACCCTTGTTTAGGGCTTCCTGTAGCTTCTGCTCGGTCTCTTTGGGCAGCGAGGTCTGGAGGATTGTGCCGCCATATTGCGCGAGTATCGGCACCACTTTGTCTGGTGTGGCTTTGCGCACCAGTATAAAGATCGCCGAGCTATTTGGCTGTAAGGTAGACGTAAGCCGCTTCGCGAACTCGTCATCGATGCCATAGTCGGAGAGCTTCCCCGAAAGCGCGCCCAATCCGGCGCCAATGGCAAAGCCCAGGAATGGCACAAAGAAGAGGAGCCCGATTAACATCCCCCACATGCCGCCCCAGGCCGCTCCAGCTCCGGTCAGCGAGGTGTTCTGGTGCAGCTTGAGCTTGCCGCGAGCGTCCTTGGTGACGTAGCAAGCGTCATCCAGGTCGATCAGATATTCATTGTTCAGCCGACGCACCGTAGCCAGAACCTCGGCTGCGCGATACTCGTCGGGATAGGCGACAACGACCAGATTGCTCATTCCGCATGCTCCTTTTGTGTGGCTAATGCACCTTGCCACGTTGGGTCCACCGGGCGTTTCATCGTCACAGATGCGTGAACCTGGTGTCTGATCGTCAGTGTAGGGCCTGTACGCCGCGATCACGCCGTGCTGAAGGTGGGTTTGGAGGAGTAGTCCATATCTCTCCGGTAGGCGAATGCCAGCCTGCCCCTAGGGTAAGGATTGGGGCGCTGGGCTCGTCTGCATGGAAGGGCTCTCCGCCGCCATTGTGCCGAGTTTCTTGATCTGGAAGGCTTTGATGATGTCCGTGATGCCGTGTAGCAGCGCCCAGACACCCGCGAAGACGAGCAGAGTGTACGCCCTTGTGCCTATGAGTTGGCTCTCGGCCCAGAACCCAAGCCCAATCATCATGATGCCCGCGATGAGGCCGAGCCACCAAAATTCATTGTTGGGCCTGGTTAAGAACGCCTCGATAGTCCAGAAGATGCCCACCAGCAAGAACAGGAATCCGAGGACCTGGGCCAGAGCGACGAACGTTTGGACGGGGTTGAAGAGCGCATAGATACCCCCAATGGCGAAGAGCACCGCAAAGGCGATCCACAACCACCTCCAGCTCGCAGTCACGTAGGCTATCATTGCTTCCTGCACTCCTGCCGCCAGGAACATCACGCCAACAATGATCCCAACGAGTGCCGCCGAACCCCGCTCAAACTGCAGGACGACCAGCCCCGCGACAAGCCACAGGATTCCCGCGACAAGCCAAGCCCACCACCACCTGGCAAGTTGTCCTGCCATCTGGCGGGCCTCCGCTGTCTGCCCCTCCATAGGCGCAGTAGTACGCTGCGCATTCAACGGCGTCTCCATGTTTCTCCGCCTTTCCGTAACCGGACTATTGCGTCTGTCTCGTATCCCCCCGGTTTCTGTCATGGCTCAATCTGTCGGGGGGATTATCCGAAGCGTAAACCAGATAAACGCGCAACGCTTCATGCGAAGCGTGAGTCTTGAGGGCGAGAGATGTACTGAACTTCTGGAGAGGGGCAGCCTACGCCAATAGGGGAGTATTCGAGAGCACCCGGCATTCGAGCCGCCCGCCCGGCCTGTAGCACGGGCCTGGTACTTTGGCGTGGTTCATGCGTCATACAGAGAAACACAGCCGTAGTCTTGAAGAAGGAGTAGGTGGTGCGCACGCCTGGAACGCCAGCACCACGGCACAGCGGGTGTCACAAGAGATTGACAACAATGTGTGCGGCGCGCACCCTCATCAGGGCCGATTTCCGAGGACGGAAGCGCCGCAAAGCTGGACATATCCGCACAATCAGCACTCGATAGGAGAACCTTGCATGCAGTATCAAGTCGTCGCGCGGTCGGGCGTGCCAACCGAAGGAAACTGGGAATACTACCCATACCTGGCGCCCAGTCGCGACAAAGCCGCCGCAGAGCGCCTTGCACGGCATGCAGCACAACAGGGCTATGAAGCGGCAATACTGCAGAGCGTTACGCTGGAAATGCTCATGCATATCGCGCGTGCCGTCGTCGAACGGCAAGATGAACAATTCGTGCCGATGCTACGCTACACCTCCGACGCTCTCACCGAGCGGATGGGCGCTCGCGGGTCACACCGAGCCGAGACCGGGACGCACGCGCAATCCCCATCGAATCCATATATCGAAGGGCCAGACAAAGCAGCCCTGGACGCGCGCCGCTTGCTTATCGAGAGCGGGGCGGGCGGCGATGTTGCGGCCAGCGGTACCTGGTTACTATCCTTACCATCGCGGATGGACGTGGTGCAGCGTTGGCTGCGCCTGCGCGAGCGCGTGGTCCGCGGCCAGATTGGCGGGGATATGGATGGCGCGGGCGACGTGGATGCGAGCGGAAGACATACGAATAGAGAAGATGCGGACTGACCGCAGCCACAGTGTGTGCATCCACGCCTTGCACCCCAGAACAAACAGCGGAGCCGCCGAGCAGCTTTGTATCTTACGGTGACGTTCGCCCCCCACGGAACACGTCGTTCCAGAATGTTGCCAGGTCCAGGCGCCCGGAGGCGGCACTCGCCACAACACTCCCGACAAACCAGCCGAGAAGTCCGAGGAAGCCCGCCAGAACCGCAGGACCAAACCCCAGCCACATCCAGACGACGCCAAACGCGAAGCCTACGAGAAGCCCAGTCGTACGAGGTGACAACATACCAGTACCGTCCTTTCCGAAGAGCCAAGAGTCGGCGGCTCGGTGTATCTCGCGGACAACGACGTCAGCACCTGGTTGCGCTGGTGTGAGCAGAGCAGCGGGTGTGATGCCCGGTGCTGCGATGCCGCCCGCTTACTCAACACGGGGGCGCGCTGAGTCTTTGGCGAGAGGCGCCGACTGGGCCGAGATACGGACCTCCGCGACAGGCAGCCCAAGATGTGTCTGTACAGACTCCTTGATGCGCTCCTGGAGCACCTGACCCACACCAGGCGCTTCAGCATCCCACGCTAAGGATGCTCGCGTAGACACATGGAGTCCATCCTTTTCGTCCCTCACCTCCGGCTCCGCGCGTACCACGCCAGGGACCGCCTCCGCCTCGTGTTGCACCCAGTCGCGCACCATCGCACGGTCTACGGTCACTCGCCCCAGCGCATCCTGGCGCACCACGTAGCGCTTATCCTGCCGCTCTCCGAACAGGCTGCGCACTGGTCCCCAGAGTTCGAGGATGAGCAGCACGAGGCCGACGAGCGCCACCACAAGGGCGATGATAATCGCTGTGTTGGCCGATTGGCCGCGCAGAAGGGCAACCGCCTGAAGCGCTCTGTACAGTGTCAAAATGTTCCGGAGCGTTTCATTGGCTGGCACCACGGTTCCCGTTAGCAGGAGGAAGGTGGTTGCGCCGAAAGCGAGAAGGACCAAGGACACGACGATCATGATGATCCGGTTCACGACGTTCATAATGGCGTTCATCTGTGCCACCTCACCTTCCACCATAGCTGCTCGTGATCGAGCGAGCGGCCTTTCTCAGTGGAGCCGTTGCCTGGCTCATGCCGATAACTGGATATCGTCAATGAGAACGTCAACCGCTGAGGGCGGCTCCAGACCCAGCTCGCGCACAGCGCGATAGACGGCGCCACGCACCCGGTCAGCGATTCGTGTGAGTACTCCGGCATCTGATGCGCCCATCTGGGCTGACCCAGTTGACTCATCAGAAACGCCGCCTTGTGCCTCGCCGCCCGGCAATGTCTCTACCTCTGCGGTCACGTGGACTTCCACCACAGTGTCGCGCGGGCCGGGGTGACGTACAATCACCCCGACGACTCGCTCGTTTGGCCCATAGGTGGCGGCCAGGACCACGAGTCCAGGGTTCAGATCAGCCACGCCAGGCGTCGCACGGACGGCACTGGCAATTGCCCTGGCGATAGTGGTATCGCTGAGTTGGGCAGGCGCCACCGTTGGCTGCGAGGCACCTTGAGAGGGTACCGTTACGACGGTGTTCGGTTCTTTATGTGGTATGACGGGCTTGACCATACGCTGCCCCTATCTGACCGAGAAACCCGGTCTCCTGAGCGCTCAAAGAAGGTGGAGGGGACATGCCAGATGGCGGGAGTAGCCCGTTCATCTACAAGATGTCCCCTGCCCTCCTGCACGCGCGCCGCGCCACGCGATAACGCCCAACGGTTGTGGCGGGCGCGTCCGCGCAGGCGCACACGCTCGCTCACTGCACCCTGGATTGCTGCGCTGCCTCCTCTGCAGGGAAGTAGAGGTCCGAGGCGTTGATATTGACCTCTTTCACCATGAGACCAGTCATTGCGTGGATGCGGTCCATGATGTTCTGCCGTACGGCTTCGGCAATCTGCGGGATGTTGACGCCATAATCCACGGTCATATTCAAGTCAACGGCCGCCTCCCGCTGTCCGACCTCCACGCTCACCCCAGTGGTGCGCTGATCTGATCTGGCGAGTCTTCCGGCGAAGCCAGCGATGGTAGCGCCAGCGCCGAGTGGTACCAGATCATGTACCCCAGCAACCTCGCGCGCGGCAACACCCGCGATTTTTGCCACGACGCCCTCCGCGATGACGGTCTTGCCGTGGCCGGAATCAAGGCGGACGGCTTCGGACTCGACCACATGGGTCGTCGTAGGAGCCGAGACGCCCTGAGCCTGCGGTTCAATAGCGGTCGCGCCTCGGGCAATTCCGGCTTGAGGCGGACCCTGGCGATTGGTGGATGGCTCAGACATAATGGTCTCCATTCATGGCGCGCGTGACGTTCTGAATCTTCACGCGGTATGCGCAACGCGACCCATTATCTGGATCATGGATTCATGTCTGCACTATAGGCACTGGCCCGGTCGAATTGCGCCGTGCGAAAGGGGGGTTGTCGCAGTCAGTTCGAGACTGACCGCGAGGCTTACGCAAGCCTATCCCAAAGGGGGAAACATCGCGCCGGAGACAGCACGAGCGGATCAGGCGGTCCTTGCCTGAGGCAAGCCACCCGCTGTGCGCCTGACCCATGGGTGAGACGTGGGCCAGGGCGAGGGGCGGATACAAAACTATCCCTAAAGTCACTCCTTGCGTCTGGCGCAACGGGCGGGCTCGGCACCTTATACTTCGGACGACTCGCCAGGAAGAGACCCGCGCGAGCACCTAGAGAGTCCATCGGACTCGCGCCGGCATTGCCCTGCTGGCACGTTACGTCCGGAACAGGAGGCATGACGCCATGACAGCGCTTGATTGGATCTTCGCCAGCACACTCTTTATCTTGTACTTCTTCTTGCTTTTCACGGTCTGTTTCATGACTTTCCAGAAAGGATACATTGTACTGGGGATTCTCGGGATCTTCCTGCCGATCCTCTGGCTGATCGGGGCTGTCCTGCCCGCAAAGCGCGGATCGCGCTATGAAGTCCAGCAGGCGATGCGCTATCAGTCCCAGATGCAGGAATGGACGCGCTGACTAAGATACGAGCGCCCAGCGGATGAAGTGCGGCGCAACGCATGGTCGTTTCCGAAGCGCCGCGCGCAGTGGCCGCTGCCTCGCGGTCACGACAGAACAACCAGAGACTGCAGATCGCAGATTTTTCGCCGTACCAAGGAAGGTTGCCTGACGATGAAACGTTTGCTAGTGATACCGGTCATGCTGGCCGCAGTACTGCTATTGGGTGGCTGTGCAATATCATCGCCCACCACTGGTATAACTCCCACGACCACATCTCCCACGGGGACGCCGGCAGCCAGCCGCCCTGCCTGTGAGGGCCTGAAGAAAGTTGACAGCGCTCTTACCTCGCTCTCCAAAGCGGGCGACAACATCAAGATCGGCGATGTCAAGAAGCTGCAAGCGCAGCTCAGCCTCGCACTCACGGTAGTAAGCCAATTGATTCCAGCGGATTCACCCGCAATCTCGACCCTCGATCAACTCACCACAGCCAACAACAAGATTGGGGAATCAGTCGCGGGGCTTCCCGATGATGACACGCTCGGGCAGCACGGCCCTCAGCTACAGCAATTCAGAGCACAGGTCGCCCAGGCACAGGCTGCGGCCGCGCAACTGGCGACCAAACTCAACTGCCCTGGCTGATCAGCAGCAGCAGAGTGCATGCTGAAGCAACGAGGAGAGGGAAATGAGCACTCCCGTGACTCCACAAGACAAGCGAGCTATAGCGGTTGAAGTTGCCACGGTGGATCAGCTCTTCAACGCGCCATCAGTTGATCCATTCTCGGACAGGGAAGTTGAGATGCTCGGCTATTCCGGGCTCGCCTACCTCGTACGCCAACTCCAGGCCCATCGGCGCGATTGGCAACACCTGCGCCTGATCGTACGCCTGCCGCCGGACCAAATCGCGCCAGGATCTGAGTCACGACTCATCGAGGCTGTGCGCCGGTACTGCCGCGCCAAGATCGAGGATAACACGCTGGAAGTACGCCTCATTCGCAGGCGCAGCGGAGTCGCGCTGGGTATCCTGGCTGCTTTTGTCGTTGCTATCATTGCCCTGGCGTACTTCCTCTTCACTGGCGCGCTTTCCGGTACGCCTATGGCCGCCCAGTACCTCGTAGCGGGCATCATCTCGCTCTTTGCCTGGGTAACACTCTGGGACGTTCTGGAGGCATTCATCTTCAATCCGATACCACTCATGCGCGAGAGTTCGACCCTGCGCAGGATTGCCGACCTGGGCATCGTGGTCGAGCCTGACCGCGCCAGTCACATCCTCCTCGCCACAGAGCAGTCGTCCGCATCCGAGCGTGCCGCGCGAACCTGATGCTCTCTCCCTATGCTCTGCTGCGAGACCACTGGATCTCTGGACCATACCAGACACTTCCCCCAATCTCGGCATGCGCTTGATTGTGACGACCTTGTGATACGCGCCACCGCGCAGTGATACGGTCGTGACCACGACAGACCACACTGATACTGGTGTCAGTCAGACTCCACCCTGGCGATGCTGCCACGACACGTATGGTGTGGCGACCATGGTGTGGCGACCATGGTGTGGCGACCGTGGCGTGGCGACCATGGTGTGGCGACCGTGGCGGAGGGCCATCCGTGAGACACCACGTGCGTGTCCGGCAGGATGGCCAGAGCGCTGGCTCTCCGGCTGGATTTTCAGACTAACTCACAGACTGTCGGCATCGGTTTCGGGGGCACAATATGCTGACGGGAGTCATGTCGCCATCGCTCCAACACCCGTTCCGAGCAATCATTTTCGACTGGGACGGGACCGCGGTGGCCAGCCGTCGCGACGATGCGACGGCACTTGCGCGACTTGCGGAAGCGCTACTCAACCAAAACGTGTGGTTGATCCTTGTAACAGGCACTCATTTCGGCAACATTGATCGACAATTCTGCTCGCTCATCCCCCCACCAGCGCGCCATCACCTGATGGTCTGCGCGAACCGTGGATCAGAGGTCTTTGGCTTCAACGCGTCTGGCGATGTGGAAACCCGCTTTCGGCGCGTCGCTACCTCTCAGGAAGACGCAGCCATGAACGCGATTGCCGAAGAGGTGCGCGGCACCATCCAGGCCCAAACAGGGCTGGCAATCGGCATCGCCTATGACCGCCTCAACCGGCGAAAGATCGACCTCATTCCAGAGCCAGCATGGGCCGACCCACCGAAAGCACGCATCGCCGAGCTTCTACAGGCCGTCGAGGCGCGACTCCGTGGCGCCGGGTTCTCTGGCGGAATCGCTGAGGCAATAGCACTGACGAAGCGGAGCGCCAGTGAGCATGGGCTTCCGGTACGCGTCACGAGCGATGTGAAGCACATCGAGGTGGGTCTGACGGATAATGGCGACACCGTTGACTGGGTCAGGAGAGAGATTCTCCAGCCTGAGGGCATCGCTCCGGCTGATGTGCTGATCGCTGGCGATGAGTTCGGTCCCATCGACGGATTCGTGGGCAGCGACGACCGATTGCGCGATAGCCTGGACAAGGCCCTGGTGGTATCCGTCGGAGCGGAGCCGGATGGGGTGCCGCCCGGCGTGCTTCATCTCGGTGGTGGCCCACCACAGTTCCGCGCGCTGCTACAGGACCAGATATCCGCACAGTTTGCGTCTACCAATCGTTTGCCGCATATCGCTGACAGCGCGATGGGGCACAATGGCTGGACGATGGCCGCGCTGACGCCTCCCACAGACACGCTCTGGCGACTGGATGTGGAGGGGTATAGCGCCGCGCTCGAACACAGTGTTGAGTCGCGATTCGCGACGGCGAATGGCGCGCTGGGCATCCGTGGAGCGCTGGCACAGCCTACCACCGCATCCCGTCCGGCGATGTTTGTCGCTGGGCTGTTCGAGAATGACGACTCCCAACCCGGTGGCCGACCGCTCCCTGCGCTCATCCCTCTGCCGGACCCCGGGCGCTTCCGCCTGCTCGTTGGGGGGCAGGAGCTCAATCTGGAGCAAGGCACCATCCATTCCATGCATCGTTGGCTCGACATGCGCCGTGGGATATTCGGCATGGAATGGCATCATAGCGACCCGGAAGGGCGGAGTGTGCGAATGCAGCTCGCACGCTTTACGCCCCTCCAGCAGCGCGCACTCTATACGCAGATAGCCCAAATCGCCGTCGCGCAGCCCACATCGGTGCAGGTGACGGCGCAGCCAGAGCCAGTTCCGGCGGCGCTACGCCTCGTCGAGCAGACGCCGCGCAGAACCGTTTGGGAGACGACCACCTCGGCGAAACGCCTGGAGCAGGCGAGCACATCATCCCTCTGTGTCGCGAACAGGATGTGGCCAAAGATCGAGAGCGAAGGAGCGGATTCCGGCCAATCCTGGACATGGCAGGCGCTCGCTGGAGAGCCAGCGACGTTCTCCCAGATCATTGCCGCAGAGCGACTGCAGCCGCGCGATGATGCTGGCGGGCGTGTCGTGGCGGTGGTAAACCGGGCGCGGGCGCGGGGCATGGCGCAACTGCTCGCGGCCCATGAGCGTGCCTGGGCGGATCGATGGGCGGTCAGTGACGTCGAGATCGAGGGTGATGACGAAGCGCAGCGCGCGCTGCGCTTCGCGCTCTACCACCTGATCAGCGCCGCAAATCCCGATGATGACCACATATCCATCGGAGCGCGCGGGCTAACCGGCGAAGCCTATCTCGGCCATGTCTTCTGGGACACCGAAGTCTTTATGCTGCCCTTCTATATTTTTACCTGGCCCGCCGCGGCCCGCACCCTGCTGATGTACCGCTATCACACCCTTCCCGCCGCCCGGGCAAAAGCCGCGCGATTAGGCTATCGCGGCGCGCTTTTCGCCTGGGAATCGGCTGATACAGGTGAGGAGACAACGCCCCCATTCGTCCGGATGCCAGATGGCTGGATCGTGCAGGTTCGCTCCGGTACCGAAGAGCAACACATTAGCGCGGATATTGCCTATGCGGTCTGGCAATACTGGCAGGCAACGGGCGACATCCGCTTTCTGCTGGATGCGGGCGCCGAGATCATTCTCGAAACCGCGCGCTTCTGGTCCAGCCGTGCCGTGTTGGAGGGCGATGGGCACTATCATATCCGCCAGATCATTGGCCCCGACGAATATCACACTGAGGTGGATGACAACGCCTTCACCAACGAAATGGCACGCTTCAACCTTACGCGTGGGCTGGAGGTAGCCGCCACGCTGGGCGCGAAGTGGCCGGAACGCTGGTCTGGGCTACGCCGCCGCCTGTCTATAACACCTGACGAGCTGTCCGCATGGCAAGAGGTCGCGGAGAAGCTCGCGGTGCATATTGATCCAGAGACGCAGGTAATCGAGCAGTTTGCCGGATTCTCAGCACTGCAATCATTGGATCTGGCGGCGCTCTCACCACGAGACGTTCCGGTGGATGTGTTGATTGGAGCAGAGCGCACAGCCCAGTCAAAGGTCCTCAAGCAGGCCGATGTCGTCATGCTGATGGCGCTCCTCTGGGATCGCTATACGCCAGCGCTACGAGCGGCGAACTTTCGCTACTACGAGCCACTCTCGGCGCATGGCAGCTCGCTCAGCCCCCCTGTGCACGCGCTCGTCGCGGCCCGGCTGGGGGATACAGCGCTAGCCGACCGCTATCTCCACCAGACCGCGGCAATTGATCTCGACGATACGATGGGCAACGCCGCACTCGGCGTACACCTGGGCGCGCTAGGCGGTTTGTGGCAGACCGCCGCCCTGGGTGTTACCGGGCTGAGTCTATGCCCAGAGGGGCTTCGCTTCGACCCCCACATACCAGAGGCATGGAGCGCGCTACGCGTGCCGATACAGTGGCATGGCAGGCTGCTCCGGCTCGCGATTCAGCAGGCGCCGCTACGATTCTCCGCAACACTCGAACGAGGCCGCCCGCTTACACTCTGTCTCGCGGACCTTCGCTTCCGGCTGCGATCCGGGCAGAGCTGGCGATGCCGGTGGAATGAAAGCACCCAAGGATGGGAGGAGGACGACTCATGAACACCACACGACAGCCGCCACCAACGATATACGGCACATCTCAGGGGATGACGCCTCGCGGAACCTCTCAGGGCAGTGTTCTCGTGGCATTGGATGGCTCACCAGCGGCAAACGTGGCGCTGCCCATCGCGCGAGTCTTCGCCAGGCAGCTTGGCGCCCGGCTCGAAATCCTGCATGTCACACCGGAGCCTATGGAGAAGGATGCGGCGTTATCGCTCCTCCATTTGGCTCCTAAGGAATTGAAAGGGGCACAGGTACATATACTCTCCGGTTCACCTGTGGAGGGTATTCTGAAGGTTGCGCGCGCACCCGATACCCAACTGATTGTGCTGACGACGCATGGACGCATTGTCGAGCCAGGCCATCGTCTGGGCCGGGTGGCGGCGACAGTTGTCGCGAATACCGATGCGCCGGTCCTGCTGGTACGTCCTGAGGCAATAGTCGGGCGCGAACATATCCCAACCAGGATCGAGCACATGCTCGTCCCGCTGGATGGCTCACCAGTCACTTTCGGAGCGCTACGGCCCGCGATCAATCTGGCAAGCAGGCTCCATGCGGCTGTTGATCTGCTCTATGTGGTCAGCCCTGGCCAATCTGTTCCCGTCGAGCCAGGCAGCATCCGCACGCCATATTATGTGGATCAGCCGCAACATGAATGGCCTGAATGGTCACGTGAAGCAACGATGCGTTTGATCGCTCAGGCGGGATGTCCGAGTGAAGTACGGGCGCGCGCGTTTCTGGGGTTTGGGGATATCGGTACGGAGGTGATTGGATTTGCGAAACGATACAAGGAGGACATCGTTGTCCTGGTGCGGCGCAGCCATTTCGAGGCTGGGCGCGCACGTGTGCTACGCCGGGTACTCAAGCACACTCCCTGTCCGATCTTCCTTCTCGCCGCTCGGTCGTCGTCTGCTACGTAGTGCGGCGGGCGCGTTCACGAGAATGTCGCTGGGGACTCTTGTACCCGTGTCCAATAACCGCTGGCCCAGGCAATAGTGAAGATATCACGGAAGCGCTCCCGATCCATCGGAACATAGATCAGCAGCGCTTCATCACAGGCATCCTCGCTTGCGGCTGCAACCGCGGTCAAATCACGCAGAGCAGCCGAGCCTTTCGCAACGGCAAGCGCATAGCCCTGTTTCCAGGCCTCTATCGCGAGCGTAATGAGATCCTCCTTGCCGCTGGAGATGTAGATTTGTTGTGGCGCCGCCGGGCCTGCGGGCGCTAAATCATGGGTTACCATTGTTTGCCCCCTCTGTACAACTCGTTCGATGGATTCCGCATATTCACGTGAGATAAATAGCATAACCTGCGCCAGACTCTTGGACTGATACTCCCGGGAACAACATATCCATAGCCCATCACATGTGCGTCACGATGTAATCCGTGTCGTCTCAAACCGCTCACACTTCTGCCAGACACTATTTCTTCCAGCACGCGTCTCCAGGCTACTCAGGCTCCCTTGCGCTTCATCCGGCTCATCCGGCGCAGGATTGCGCTGTTCGTGACGCACTTGTGAGTGGATTGGGGCGTGTCGCGACCCGAATGAGAACTTTGCGCGCCATGGTGTGTATGGAGTGTTGTCGCATCGCGGCACTACGCCAATGCACGGCAGCAACGCATGGCGTATAGCTTGCAGTTCCGAACCTAGACGAGACAGCCGCATATGTGACGAGCAGGCCAGAAGTCAGCGGATAGGAGACGAGAGGATGCGAGAGACCTGCAGCATTTTTACCGGCTCAGCCCATCCGATACTCGCGGAAGCCATCGCGCGTGAGCTTGCCATACCGTTGAGCGCACGCTCGCTCGCACGGTTCCCCGATGGGGAGCTAGGGCTGGCGCTGGAAACATCGGTGCGCGGACGCGAGGTGTTCCTCGTCAACCCAACGTGCCCGCCCGTGGACGAGCATCTGATGGAGGTGCTGGCGTTCGCCGATGCCTGCCGCCGGGCAGCCGCCGCACGCACCACGGCTATCATGCCCTATTTCGGGTATGCGCGCGCCGACAAACGCAAAGGCCAGCGAGTTCCGATCACGGCCAGTATGGTTGCGCAGTTGCTGCAAGCGGTCGGCATCGAGCATATCGTCACGCTGGATCTGCATACGCCGCAAATCGAAGGCTTCTTCTCCATTCCGGTGGATGAGCTCTCGGCGGTCCCGGTGCTCGCTGACGCGCTCAAGCCCACCTTACCTGAACAGTGTGTCGTAGTCTCACCCGATACGGGCCGCGTGGCGATGGCCACCTACTATGCGCAGCGGCTCGGCACCTCTGTCGTCGTCCTGCATAAGCGGCGAGAGAGCGGCACACAGACCGAGGTGACGCATGTCGTCGGCGAGGTGCGGGGCCGCGCCTGTCTGATCGTAGACGATATGATCGCGACCGGCGGCACCCTGGCGCGCAGCATAGATGCGCTGCTCGCGGCGGGGGCGCGCGCGGACATCACGATTGCCGCGACGCACGGTCTCTTTGTGGGGCAGGCACGCGAAGAGCTCCAGCGCCCCGACGTACGGGCGATCTACGTGACGGATACGGTACCGGTCCAGACCGCCGATTGGCCACAGTTGCGGGTCGTCTCGGTGGCCCCGCTGATTGCGCGGGCCATCCAGCGATTCCTGGCGAACGGATCACTCAGTACCCTGAGCAAGGCTAACAATATACATCCACGAGGAGGATAAGCCATACGATTCCGCCACCAGGCCGAGGCGAGTCACTGGCGAGTCACTGGCGAGTCAATGCTTGGCCTGTCGAAGCAGCGCGGAACGCGCCCGTGGGGGTGGGCGGTGCGGCGTGAGGTCTAACGATAGCAGGAACAGGACGGTGTACGATGTTAGCTGAACCCGACGACAACTCGGCACAAGGGCCAACCGAACCCTCCTCCCACCCCCATAAACCGTGGTGGCGCAGCATACTCTTATGGGTCATGGTTGGGATCGTCATCGTATTCTGGGTCCTGCCCATGTTTGGCGGGTCGATCTTCAGCACATCGCAACCCACCGCGGACATCAGCTATTCGGCGTTTATCAGCGAGGTGACGGCTAACAACGTCGCCTCGGTCACAATCACCGATTACACCATTGAGGGCACTGCGAAAAAGTCCGTTACCTCGCAGGACGGCAAAACGACCTCCACACAGTTCACCACCACAGCGCCTCAATTCGGCAACGAAACACTCATTCCTCTGCTACAACAGCATCACGTGAGCATCAACGTCAAATCCTCGAATTCAGGAGCCGCTACATTCTGGTTGAACGCCATCTTCGCCATCTTGCCCATTGTCCTCCTGATCGGGCTGTTCTGGTGGCTAGGGCGGCGAGCCACTTCCGCTGAGGGTGGTCTCTTCTCGTTTGCCCAGAGCAAACCCCGACTCTATATGGGAGGCAAAACCGAGACACGATTCAACGATGTCGCGGGCGTAGACGAAGCTGAGGCAGAACTCATAGAAATTGTGGACTACCTCAAAGCGCCAGAGCGCTATCAGCGTCTTGGCGGCAGAGTGCCCAAGGGTGTTCTCCTCGTTGGCCCGCCGGGCACCGGGAAAACCCTTTTGGCCAAGGCGGTCGCTGGTGAGGCGGGAGTGCCGTTCTACTCCATGACTGGCTCGGAGTTCGTCGAGATGCTGGTGGGCGTAGGCGCCAGCCGTGTGCGCGACCTCTTCCAGAAGGCGAAGGAGAACGCTCCCTGCATCATCTTCATTGACGAGCTTGACGCGGTCGGGCGCGAACGCGGCGCGGGCTGGGGAGGCGGCAATGATGAGCGCGAACAAACGCTCAATCAGATTCTCGCTGAGATGGACGGGTTCGACCGACAGCAGGCAATCATTGTCCTCTCGGCCACGAATCGCCCGGACGTCCTCGACCCGGCGCTCTTGCGACCTGGGCGCTTTGACCGTCAGGTTGTCGTAGATCGGCCCGATAAGAACGGGCGCGAGGCGATTCTTCGAGTGCATGTGCGCAACATCCCGCTTGCCAGCGATGTCGATCTGGAAATGCTTGCGCGCTCAACCGTTGGGATGGTCGGCGCGGATCTGGCGAATCTCGTGAATGAAGCGGCGCTCGCCGCGGCAAGGCACAACCTCACCAGTGTCAACCAGGCCAGTTTCGAGGAAGCGTTCGACCGTATGCAGATGGGCCTGCAGCGGCCAATGGTCATGAGTCCGGATGAACGCCGGATGGTGGCGTTTCATGAAAGCGGCCATGCCCTGGTTGCAATGTTGACGCCAGGATCGGACCCGGTGCATAAGGTGACGATCACGCCACACGGCCAGGCGCTGGGAGTCACCCAGATGGTCCCGGTGGACGAACGCCATAGCCTCCCTCGGAGCTACCTGCTGGCGCGCCTGGCTGTCGGGCTGGGTGGCCGTGTGGCCGAGGAGCTGATTATCGGCGAGATCACCACGGGAGCCGAGAACGACTTGCAGATGGTCACGAAGCTGGCACACGAGATGGTGACACGCTGGGGAATGAGCACCCGTATCGGGGCTATGTCTCTTGAGAGCGAGCAGGGGGTATTTCTGGGGCGAGAGGTAGGCCTGGGCCAGCGGCAGGAATATTCTGAGCAGACAGCAGCCGTCGTAGACACCGAAGTGCAGCAGTTCATCACCGAGCGCTACAGCTACGTGCAGCGTCTGCTCACTGAGCACCGCGAGCAACTGGAGCGTCTGGGCCAGGCGCTGCTCGAACACGAATCACTGGAAGAGGACGAGCTGCGTGCCGTCGTCTTCGGCACCGAGAGCACGAGCGATGGCGCGCCTGAGCCAAATTCCGCGCCGCGCCCCAGTCTCAACAGCGATGGGCGCTCACCAATTCGCGTCTGGCTACCCGCTCCAGGCACGACTTCACCCGATGCGCCTTCATCCGCGCTGGTCTACCCGCCGCAGACACCATGATGCAGGCGGCCACTCGCGCGCCCAATAGCTCGCGCACCCGCATACGGAGCCGCGAGGGTCGGGTTGCCTATGGTGTGCCGCTCGGCGTGACGGTGGGGCCTGTATTCGTGGACGTGAAGAAGTCAGCCATCGGCCGCGTCGCGGGATTGGCCGTGTCATTGAGCGTTCCCAGCACAAAGGCATCCTCGATGGTCAGGAACAGGGAGCCGTGGTAATACGGGATCTGTGACGTGTATCCATGCTTGCCCACGGTGGAGATGACCAGCGCGAGGGTATGGCCGCCCCAGGCGAGTCCGCCACAACAGCCGCTCGTGTCGAACTTAGAAGCCTCGTCCCAGACAATGAAGATCGCGCTCGGACCCGACTTGTACGCTGCGGAATCGAGGATGGTAGGAACCAGGCGCTGGAGGAAAGCATCCCCAGCCGCGACACCAGTGTCGTGCATATCATGGTTCACACTGGGCGTGTACCAGATGAGGTTGGGCGCGGTATTCGCGCTCAGGTCGCTGGCAAAGGTCGTTGCGGGCACGATATTCGCGCAGCGAGCCGGGTTGTTGCGGATGTCGTCATAGTATACGAACGGATTGTGATGTTTGCTATACCCGCCGATGTCGCCGCCAGTGTAGCAGGCCGAAGGCACATCTTCGGTATACGCCCTCCATGTCAATCCTTTCGCTTCTATTTGATCAACGATGTTCTTTTGCTGCTGATAGCACTGATTGCAGTCACTCCTCACCCCGAATGTGCTGCCAGCGGTCATCTCAAGGTAATTGGGAAGGCTGGGGTGTGCGGTCCCGTAGAACTGCGCGGCCACACCGTATTGCTGCGCGAGGCTATTGATGTAGGGAGCAGCGCTGTTGCCGATGAGCGCGCTTTGTGACTCGTTCTCCATCGGAATGACAAAAATGTGCTTGAGCGCCGGAACTCGCGCCGATCCTACATTGCTTCCAGAGGAAGGACGCTGCGATTGCTGCAGCGCCGGAGCGTTACAACCAGCCGCAAAGAGTGTAGCGAGAAGCAACGCGGCCAGGAGCATCGCGCGTGCTCGCTTCACCCTCCGCGTGGGAGCGAGCGCCAGCATACCAATCTCAGCAGGAGTCTTCCGCGCAGCGCGCATCCAAGACATCAAATCCTCCATCCAGGTGACGGCGCACGCCCACGCGTGCCCTGGAGACAGTCCAGCACTGAGAATGGCTGGCAGGTGCCAATCACATCCACCACACTGGGTATAAGCGGACGAGCGGAATAGAAGAGGAAGAGCCTCGCTCCGCCGCCAACCACGCATGGTGCCTTACGTCCTGTGATCCGCTTGTGACAACTCTGGCCGTATCACGTGATAGTGCCGTGATAAATCGCCTGTATTCTGCCTGTAGTCAACGAGATAGATCGAGACTCCAGGTATTAGTAGCACACATCGTTCGTTTGAGAAAGACAAGAGGTAGTCGAGATGACTCAGTCGATTCGCTGGCGCATCATCGTGTTACAGGTGGTCGCGCTCCTGGTCCTCGCCTTCGGTTCGGGCGCCGCCTTCTTCGCCAACAGCTTCACCACCACCCAGATTCACAACGAGCTCGCTCCCCAGCAGATCCGCTTCCCCGCCAACGCCGCCGCCGGGCTGCCGGCCAACCTGCAGCAGTACGCGGGCCAGCAGGTGCTTACCGGCGAC
>DASUWS010000055.1:0-3057 GCA_036378295.1 Ktedonobacterales bacterium | reverse complement strand
TGCACGGGCGCGGCGTTGATGCTCAGTGTCGGGCCGCCACCGATGTTGATCATGCCGGTAATTGGCGTTGTGCTGTTGGCTGCGGCTGCGGGCACAGTGTACGAGACGGTGGCGTTGCCGCTGGCATCCAGGCTGTATGTGCCCGGCGGAAAGATGACGCCGCAATTGTTGCACGAGCCGAAACCGATCACGATGTTGAGCGACGCATTGGGGTATTTCGGCGCGGAGATGGTGAGAGTGCCCGGCTGGCCGTGTATCTGTGGGCAAGGGCTCATGGCCCAGGTTGAATTTCCCTGGCCACCACCATTACACGTCGTTGGGAAGCCACCGGGACCACCCGGGCCGCCAGGCATATTCGTGGCGGTAGGTTCTTGGGTCGGCCTCGGCATGGGTGTCTGCGATTCGGGGATGAGGCCAGCGGCAGGCGGATTGCCCTGCTGCCAGGGCGGTACCGTCGCGGTTGGGAACGTGGGCACGCCCTTGATCAGCCCTGTGCCCGTATTGCTATTCTGTGGGCCGCCTGAATCACGCGCCTGTGAGACGCCAGCAAGCGCGCCATTGGCGACGGTCGTCACGATGCCCATGCATGCGCAGAGTGAGACGATCATGACCAGTCCCAAAGCCCCACTGAGGGTAGCGCGGAAGTGCCGATCCATCTCCCAACGGTCCTGAAACCGGTGGATAATCTGATCCAGAGGGTTTGTACGAGACGTTGACCACTGCGGACGCCGCATCATGCCCGTCTTTCTCCTTCCCTTCCCAGCAATCACCCCGACGTTCGTGAGCTGCGTCATGCACTGTTCCACTCTCCGGGCGCTCGCCGCCAATTATGGCGTGCAGACAACCGGGAAGTGGAAGTCCTTTTTGACCCCATTATAATATGCTTGCACCCAGACATCCGCATTCCCCGCTGAAGTACCACCCGGCACGGTGAAGCTCGTGGTGTAGCTGCCGCTTCCTCCGCTGCCAGATGTCATCTCGCCCTTCTCGTCCAGGAAGGTGCCCCCGCCAGGAAACGTAATGATGATGGCCAATCCAACGCCCGCTGGCGTCGTCGTTATGGTAAAGCTAGCGGAAGTTCCGGCCTTCCAGGGTGAAGTGTTGGGCGCGCCTGTGAGCGATGCGCCAAAGGTACCACCTCCGCCGCCGCCACCTCCGCCACCACCCCCGCCTCCGCCACAATTCGACGTACAGGGAACCGTAGGTTCTAGCGTGGCTGTAGGCGCTAAGGTCGGTGATGGAACGGGCGTTTGCGAATCGGGGATGACGTTCACCGTCGGGGAGCCGCTCTCCTGCCAGGACGGCACTGTTGAAGTGGGGAAGGTTGGCACGCCTTTGATCTGGCCGACGCCGGTATCGATGTTCTGATTCGCGTTGTGTACTCCTGAGTCACGCGCGGCATTCACACTCGCGATGGCGTTGTTGGCGACGGTCGTCACGACGCCCATACATGCGCACAACGCGATCACCATGACCAGCCCCAGCACTCCGCTCACCATCGCGCGGAACTGGTGATCTGTTTCCCACCGGTCCTGGAAACGATAAATCCGACGATCTAGCCAGCTTCTTCGTCGCATCACTGGCGCATAACCCCTTGCCATTCATGATGTTGGCCGGCGATGGCCAGCATCGCAACACATCCACGGCGCCGCTTCGCCTGAATGCATCGCAAGTCGCAACAGGAAGCTGGCGCGCATTGGCGCCTATTGTATCAGAGCAGGGCACAATGACGAAATATAGTCGAGCTTTCCTTAGTACTTCTGCATACGATTGCATACAAGTCGGCAAGAAATCATGCTCCGGCTTCGCTCACGCCGCGCAGGCAATGCGGAACGACCCGCTGCTATAATGACGATGCAGGTGGGCACACTGCTCTGGCTGGCTCTGGCGAGCAGCATAGCAACACAGGAGAAAGCGACCTATGCGAAGCCCTCGGCCCCTGGTGCGCGCCGGACTGGTCATGCTGTTGCTGGCGCTGCTGTTGAGCGGATGTACGCCTATCTGGAGTCACAATTCCACCCCGCCGACCGCTACGTTTGCTCCGGCCACCGACCCACTCACCGCCGCGTGTCCTGCCTGGACCGCGCCAGAGGCGCCCGTGAGCATTCCGCCGCCCGCCAGCGCCTCGCAGCAGGCTATCGCCGCCTATAACGCCGAGCGTGTCCTGCAGACGCCGCGACCCGCCCGCAACTTCTACAGCCTCGCCCAGCGGTTCATCACGCACGGCGGCAGTATCTCCTGTCGGGTGCGTAGCTCTCCGCGTAACGAGCATGTTGGCGACGAGCGCACCTTCTGGGTCGTCAATCCCGACCAGTCCGGAGGCTATCACCAGATTCGGGCGCGGTTGGTCGCGGTGACGCCACACCTGTACATGTATGTCGAGAACGGAGCTTCAGTGAGCGCGGAGGCCATCGCTGCCTCGGCACGGGTCTTCGAGTCGCGCACGTATCCCAACGACCGCAAGTATTTTGGCTCGCAGTGGTTCCCTGGCCCGGACGATGATCCCCACATCACCGTGCTCAACGCTCGCTACCTTGGCCAATATCTTGGTGGCTACTTTTCATCCGAAGATGAGTTCCCGCGTACCATCTCGCCCTATTCCAACGAGCGGCAGATGATCTATATCAATCTCGCCAGCAGCATCGGGCAGCCGGGCACGACGGAGTACAACAGTACGATTGCCCATGAATTCCAGCACATGATCCACTGGTTCTGGCATCCCAGCGACGACTCATGGCAGAACGAGGGGATGTCGGTGGTGGCGCAGCATATCAATGGCTACGGCGTCGGCGGCATGGACAATGCCCTGCTGGCGAACCCGGATACGATGCTCGGCGGCTGGGTCGGCGATAGCCAGACAGACTTTATCCACTACGGCGCGGGCTATCTCTTCCTCGACTATCTCGCCCAGCACTATGGCGGATACGATATCCTGCGCAAGCTGCTGACCAGCACAGAGCAGGAGCCGCTGAATGTGGATGCGGTGTTGGCGGCCAGTGGTACGAAGGACCGCTTCGACGACGTCTTTGGCAAATACGTGCTGGCAAATTTGCTCAA
>DASUWS010000054.1:0-21095 GCA_036378295.1 Ktedonobacterales bacterium | reverse complement strand
GTGCGCAAGATCACGTACCGCGATCCCGACGGAAACGAGATCGGGTTCGGCGGCGCTCCACTCTAAGACGATGGGCGCCTGACTGTTGCTGTGCAGAATCAGCAAGATCGGAGAAGACTTTTCCGAAGGACGCGAGTATATTCGGAGCGAAGTACACGCACGCGTGCTCGCCCATGCGAGGGAGGCGCTATGGGCAACGTGATCATCGGGGGCCACGATGTCGCTGGATTGGTTTGTGAGCGATTGCGATAGCCCCCTGGGTTCTCTTGTCATACAGATCCACGCTCCGTCCTGTCTGATTGTGGAAAGAAGAAAGCATTATGAGCACTGACGATAGAGAAGATAACCTCCCTGGCCAGGGCAATCCTGCCCTCAAGCCGCTTACCGTCTTAGTAGGCGAGTGGGAGATCGAACTATCCCATGCGTCGTTTCTTCCCAATCCCTCCGACACCGTGAAGGGGCTGGTCTCTTTCGAGCGGGTACAAGACGGCGCCTTTCTGCTGATGCGCATGGGTGACAAACCACCTAGCCCTCCCAACGCCCTGTGGCTCATCGGTCGCGATGACTCGACATCAGACTACACCGTGCTCTACTACGACGCACGGGGTGTTTCACGGGTCTATGCGATGAGTTTCTCGGCGGATGGGTTGTGGAAGATGTGGAGGGAGGCGCCTGGCTTCTGGCAGCGCTACGAGGGTACCGTGAGCCCTACTGGGACGAAAGTCACCGCCCGGTGGGAGAAATCTTATGATGATGGCGCCACCTGGGAGCTCGACTTTCATATGACGTACACTAAGTCGGCCAAAGTCAGCTAGGCAATGCGACTGCGCGCGGGAGATGGTGCCAGACAGGAGAGAACGAGAGCGCCAAAGCATCCACTCGCAGATATTCGACAGCGTGGCATCTCACAGCGATTAGACGATATGGCAAAGCCCCTGATACCCATACGTAACGGGTTCAGGGGCCTCTGTGGTTAGTAGTGCTATCGCTGATGATCGTACTGGAACCAGAGCACTAGTGCTCGACCACGGAATCACTGGAGCTACGGCTCGCCAGCCCTACGAGGAAGTTCACTACGAGCGCACCCAGGAAGACGCCCACGGACGACGCAAAGAAGACGCCGTAGAGATATGAAAGCCCATCAATGCCGATGTTCGCGGTATTCACGTAGTAGAGGATGGCCAGCGCGACCACAACCGCGCCCAGGATGCCGCCGAACAACGCCGCCCACTTTGCACGCGCCATACTTGTCAAACTGGCCACGAACAGTCCACCAGGGAGCGACAACACGACGCCGATGATGAGCAGAATGACCTCTGTAGACACGAATTCCTCCTGAAAAAAGCAGCGGACCAGAGCCTGGTGTTGGAATACATCTGCCCTGTAGCCCGCGTTGCCATACGTCTGCGATACGGGCGTCAATCGCAAAGAACATTATCTCTATTGTACTCCTGCGCTGCCAGATACGCTACCTGCCCGTACGGTTAACGCGCCTCTCCGCACGCGAACATCTCACTTTGTGGCGTCTGCTTGTCCTCAACCGTTATGAGGTACGGGTCTTGCAGGCCAGCGCGCGCTTCAGTATGATATTCTCGAATGACTATGTTCAGGGCAGTTCACGTCGCCAGCGAGAGGCGGCGAACCCCTGGCATCAGGCGGTGGAGGTCGGAGTGGCGATTCGTGGACCGGGTGAGGGGACATTCAGTTCGGGCGATGTGAATGGCGACAATGGCATGACACGCCAGATCTTCCGATTCGGTCGGAAGATCCGTGGCGAGGATATGCCTTCGGTGCCTTCCCGCTATCGTGGCGGACCCGGTGGTCCAACTGGCCGCGTCGTGGCCGCGCTGCTGCGACCCACATTGGGCGAGATCTGGCTGCGCATCCGGCCAAGCGATGCCCCCTGGCAGCGACAGGTACGCACTATCCCGCTGAACTCCGACCAGCCGCCCACACCGACGCCAGATAGCGTCGAACTTCGTGGCGGGATTCGAGTCTATTGTCACGACGGCTACGTGGGGCGACTCGAAGGTGTCGTGCTCCATACCAGTACAGGCATTGCCCAGCACATTGTCGTCGCCGTTCGCAGCAATGTCCTCGCCGATGTCGATAATCCTTCCGATCCGCTCTTCCATCTCGCGGAGGTCGGCGGCCAACAAATTTTGCTCCCACCGGCATGGGTCGTTTCCGCTTCACAGGAAAGCAGTGGATTGCCGTTTGGCGGCGGCAGCGCACATCTCAAGCTGGACGCCAGCGCCGAACAGGTGGCTTCGGGGATTGTGCTGCGCAGCGACGGGGAACTGGCGGCAGCCATCTGGAGCATCCTGGATGAAAATCCAGCAATCGCCCCGTATACAGGGCAAATACGCTTGCTCGTACATGATGGCGATGTAACATTACGCGGCACGCTGCCCTCGCCCCGACACCGCGCTTCCGCCGAGCAGGACGTCTGGCACGTCCCCGGTGTCCTTGCCGTCCATAACCAAATTGCCATCGGTCAATAAGCATACGCACGAGAAGAGATAGAGCGGTGGCCAGCAGAGATACCAGGCACTATGCGCGGCCATAGACTGGAATCGAAGCGCCGCTAATCAACTCCGCATCCTCGGAAGCCAGGAAGAGCACCACCCGGGCGACCTGATCAGGCGTGGGCCAGCGGCTTGTGTCGGCGCTGGGCATCGCGGCACGGTTAGCCAATGTGTCGATGATACTGGGCAGGATGGCATTCACCGTCACGCCCACGTCGCGTAGCTCCTCGGCCTGCGCTTCCGTCAGCGTAATAACGGCGTTCTTGGCGGTCGCATACGCGGCGGCATTCTTGCGTCCGCTGCGCGCTGCCCGCGACGACACATTGATGATACGCCCCCAGTTTCGGCCAGCCATCAGGCGCCCGGCATACTTGGAAAAGAGAAATGTTGGCCGTAGGTTGAGGTCGAACATACTCTGCCAGGTAGTCAGATCCATCGCCGTCACTGGCTCACCAGCATGAAAGCCGCCAACGCCATTCACCAGGATGTCGAGCCGCCCGTGTTTCACCTGCACGTCGCTGACTACCTGCGCAACACTTGCCTCATCTCGCGCATCTGCCGCAACCAGAGACAGCCGCTCATGCGCTTCGCCGGAGAGGAGCGCGCGAAGCGGCGCCTCGCGCTCCTGACCAGACTTCTCGCTGACGCCAACAACCACAGCGCCAGCCTCTATGAACGCGCGGACGACCGCTGGGCCAAGGCCGCCAGTAGCCCCGGTAATCAGCGCCACACGACCGGAAAAATCATAGGCGACATGATGCGCGCTCATTGGATTCCTCCTCTTCACCCCAACCGGAAACACGCTGCTCGCGGCGGGTCATCGGTGGACTGCACGGCACAGCATCAATCCATGCCCCGGTTGATCACATCGTCTCCAGACCCATCAATGCTGGCCTCATCAACTGCATCGTCGGCATCGTCAAAGGCACCTGTCGCCCGGAGAATGGCCTCTATCTCCTCGGGCGAAATCTCGCTTGCCGGATCATCACGCTGGGCTTCAACAAAGACGACAACCGCCGTGCTGTTATCGTGGCCACCCGCGGCATTCGCCAGACGCACTAGATGATTAGCACATTCCGCCGGGTCATCATTGCTGATGAGGCCACGGTGAATCGTCGTGTCGTCCAGCTCATCCCAAAGGCCGTCGCTGCATAGAAGCAGGCGGTCGCCTGGAGCGAGCACAAATTCCATCATGTCCGGCGGCGCCTCATCCTCCTGCCCGAGCGAACGATAGAGATAATTGCGCGGCATTCCAAACGACGGGTCATTGAGCAAGGGATGGTCCAGTTCGGTGAGCCTCGCCAGCAGCGAATGATCTTTTGTCAGTTGAACGAGCATGTCATTACGCAGCAAATAGGCACGACTATCGCCAAGATGCGCGAGGACGGCACGCGTGCCTGCCGCAACCACGGCAGTGAGCGTGGTCCCGGTAGACTCTTGAAGTGCGGAGGCCAGCGCCCGTACCTGTCGATTCGCGGCATCGACCGCGATAGCCAACGCCTGTGCCAGCGTAGCAACCGTGATGGCGCCTGTAGTATGTTCGGGCGAGAATGGATCGAGTGCCGGCATGGCAACCGTCGGCACAAGCAACTGTCGCACCAGCTCCGCCGTCGCGATACGCGCGCCAATGCGGCTGGCAATCTCGCCAGCGGCCTCACCACCCATGCCATCGGCCACGAGGAAGATGCCGAGCGGCTGGTCACGCCCAATATCATCGCGAATGTTCAGTACAGTACAGGCAAGCGCGTCCTGGTTCTGGGAGCGCAAGAGCCCCACCGTCGTTGCCGTGCCGGTGTGGAACACCAGCGGACGCGTCGCGGTGGTATCGACAGCCGGCAACGTGAGCGCCGGTTCCTGAAGCGCCTGCCCGCACTCCTGCGCCAGTTCTTCGGATGTCTGGAATGTGCCTGCTATGCCTTTGGCTCTGATCTCCCGGAGCGCCCGAGCGGGTGCGGCTTCATCGGAGGGCGCCTCTGCGGGCAAACCAGCGAGCGGCGCCAGCATCTGGGCCAGCGCATTGACATCCGCGGTGAATAAAGCGGCACTGGACGCCTCGGTGGACTCCACCACAGAGGCAAGCTCCACGCCGCTCAGATAAGCGCGCCCATCATGGACCAGGATAGCCATCGGGCCAACATGTCCATGTGCGAAGCCGTTGGTATGGAGATAGGAGAGTGCATTGGCAAGACCGACACCTGCTTTGAGGGTGCCTCGGGTGTCTAACCGTCCGCCATCGCTGATCGCGGCGAAAGGCGCTTCGTAGGACGCGGGAGCCTCAACCACCAGCCAGTACACGCCGTTGTCTCGTTCGACCACTGCCCGCGGCGCCAGCAGGCGCGCATGGTAGAGGTGGAAGTCAATGATGCGCTGGGCCGCCGCGACATCCAGCGAGGTTCGCTCTAGCAGCACCACCGGCGGCTCCTGATCTTCGGTAGTCTCTGGATCGCTGCGCCATGCGAGCAGAATGCGCCCCCACGTATCACGCCCCAACTCGCGGTTCGTCGAATACTCGGCCACATCCCCAGCCGCGGGTGTTTCCGCCTCCTGCCCTGATTCGCTATGAGCCGAAGCAACGGGCACGGTTGCGGCTGCTGATCCGCGAGTTACTGGTGTCTCTGCTGATGATGCCTGCACAGTGGTTTCTGACCCCGAGGGCGCTTCGCCAGCTTCGGCTGCTTCGTCCGAAGCGCCAGCGACGCCATGACTATCTGGGGCGTTCTCCTTGCCTGGAACTCCGTTGTCGGAATTACCCGTTGCTGCGGGCGACTCATTCTTGTCGACTGCATCATCGCCTGGGATCTTCACGGTCTTCGCATCATTGCTATCTCGGTGAAGGTCGTCCACTTGCGGCCCTCTCATTCATTCAACAGTGATTATTCTGGCAGAAACTCTGGATTACTTGTCAGCATTGCCCTTGAACTCGCTGACACATCGTCACACCATACCATATTCTGGCCTACTGCCTCAGCCCAAACGGTACTTTGCGCGGCACGCTACCCGACTCACGATATCCGACTCACGATCTCACGATATCCGACTATAGCACACTCCTGGGTCTGCTACGAGGGTGCCGCAGTGATCCGCTCCACAACGAATGAGTGATCCAGCCGCTTGACTGCACACTGCTCCTGACGTAAGCTGGACTCCGCACCATTCTGCCCTGGCGGCCCGTGCTTCGGACTGGAAAGGATCGTCATTTATCTTTACGCGAGACGGCCCAACGCGCTGGTCGGAGGTGCGCCACCCGAGTCGGCCAACCGGAGGCGAACGTATCCTCGCCGCCGGTGCCCATCTGCTGACAATCTTCAGCCTGCCAGGTATGCTGCTTGCGTCGCTGATCTGGCTCACGCATCGTCGCCGCTCACGCTACGTGGCTATGCAGGCACGGCAAGCGGTTCTCTGGCAGACAGCCGGGCACATCATCGTCTTTCTGCTACTCATCCTCCTGCTCTTGACGTGGATACTCGCGCTCGGAGGCTCAGAATCCAGCGGGGTGTCGGGGCAAGTCGCTGGCAGCAGCATGATCGGATCGACTATTCTGCTCTTTCTCATTCCCATGGGCGCGACAGTCTTCTTCTTTTCCTCATCCCTCGTGGGCGCAATCGCCTCGTTGATGGGCAAGAAATACACCTACCCCGTCATCGGACGGCTTGCCCACCGCTCCGTCGAGCCATCAGCAGACCTCAGGGGTCTTCCCAAACCCGCGAAGCCTGCGCGCACGAAGTAACGTCATGCGCTGCCCGCATCTCGTGCACAGGGAGTGCTGTGCCGCCGCGATAGCGGTATAATGAACGTCATGAATATCGCTGACTTCACCTACGATTTGCCTCCCGAGTTGATCGCCCAGACACCTGTCGAGCCACGCGATAGCTCGCGCCTGCTTGTATTGCATCGCTCCGATGGGCGCATCGAGCATCGCCATTTCCGCGATATTGGCGAGTACCTGCGCCCGGGTGACCTGCTGGTCGCCAACCAAAGTAGAGTATTGCCTGCGCGGTTGCTCGGCGTCAAAGAGGGCAGCGGCGGACGCGCCGAAATCCTGCTGTTGGCGATACGCAATGATCTCGGGACCGACTACTGGGAAGCGCTGGTGCGCCCTGGAAAGCGGCTGCGTGCAGGACAGCGAGTCGTTTTCGGAGACGGTGTGCTCAGCGCCGAGATTCTCGATCACACTCCCGCCGGCGGGCGCATCGTCCATCTGATAGCCCGCGAGGGCACGGTCTCCGAGGCGATCGCGCGCGTGGGCACTGTGCCGCTGCCTCCATATATTCACGAGCCGCTGGCCGACGCCGAACGCTACCAGACAGTCTATGCGCGCCAGCCCGGCTCCGCCGCTGCGCCAACCGCCGGGCTCCATTTCACGCCGGAGCTGCTCGCGAAACTCGCCGCGCGTGGCATTGGACTGGCTACCGTCACACTCCATATTGGACTCGATACCTTCCGCCCTATCGAAGAAGACGATGTCGAACACCACGCCATGCACTCCGAAGAGATCGAGCTGGATGCCGAAGCCGCGGCGAAGATCAACGCCACACGAACGGCGGGCGGGCGCATCGTCGCCGTCGGCACCACATCAGTGCGCGTGCTCGAAAGCGTCGCGGCGCTTGCCGACGAACAGCGGAAGGCTGGGAGGCTCACCGACCCGAATGCGCTCGTGATACCCTGGCGAGGGCGCACGTCGCTCTTTCTCCGGCCTGGGTCGGTTTTCCGTGCGGTCGATGTGATGATTACCAACTTCCATCTGCCGCGCTCGACACTGCTGCTTTTGGTAAGCGCGTTCGCGGGCCGGGAAGTGGTCTTGCGCGCGTATGAAGAGGCCGTTGCCCAGCGCTACCGGTTCTACAGCTTCGGCGATGCCATGCTTCTTATCTAGCCGACTCGCTGGCTTCGGCATCTGTGGGAAACTCGCCCGCGAGCGCGGCCCGCGCCGCTTCACGGCCAGCAGCCTTAATGCTGCTGCCCTCACCTCGCGCCAGCAGCCGATCACCGGCGTAGACGCCGACGAGATAGCTCCGGTCGTTGCTCTCGCCGCGCTCCTCCAGCATCACGTAGCGCGGAAGCTGCCCCGTCTGGCGCAATACATGCTGCTGGAGCGCACCCTTCGGATTCCGCTCGCCCAGCGTCGCCTTGACCTGAGGGATAACAGGGAGAATGAATCGCCTGACGAAGGTCTCAGCGGCCTTGCGGCCCGCGTCCAGGTGAATCGCGCCCACCAGCGCTTCCAGCACATCGGCACACAGCGACTCGCGCGACCGTTCATTGAACGTGCGCAGGTTGGCAGGATCGGCCCGGATGAACTCTATCAGGCCAAGACCGAGCCCGATCTCCGCGAAGACGCGACGGCTGACCACCTCGGATTTCAGCGCGGTCAACTCACCCTCAGTCGCGTAGGGGTAGGTGAGAAACAGGTGCTCCACGACATACGCACTGATGAGTGCATCGCCGAGAAACTCCAGGGTATCATAGGCGTCGCGTTGCGCTGTCTCTGGGCACATCGAGTGATGGGTCAGTGCGCGGATGAGCAGGACACGGTCGTTGAACGCAGTGCCAAGACGTGTCTCTAGCAGGTCCAGCGGCGTATTGTGTGACGCAGCATTTCGCTTGCTCATCCCCCACCCCACCTCACTTCACTTCCACCTCAGGCTTGTGTCACGGTTGGATAGGCAACCCGTCGCGTACGACAAGTGTAAAGTCATACGAGCCGTTCACATCGCCGAGTGGCTGACGGTACCAGAGCCAGTTCCAGAGGCGATTGACGGTGCGCCCCAGGTCAAACTGCGCGTCCTGTGGTGGTTTGCTGCCATAACTCAGGTAGTCGGCAAGCCCCACCCCTGATCCCCAGTTCTGCGGCGACGGACACTTGGCAGTCTTCGTTGGAACACACGGTTTGTACGACTCATCCCACCATGAGCGCAGCTTGTACTGCCGCGCATGATATCCGGGATGCGCCTGCATAAACGCCTCTGCATCTCCTGGCAAGAGAATGAGCACGTCAGGGACAGGTACGCCTTTGGCGAACGGTTGCGTGACATCAAAGGTATCGAACGTGGCATACGTGCTCGGATGAAGATCGAGGTAATAGTCGCGTAGATACCAATACATTGGCCACTCTTCACCCTGCCCAACCCATACCGCCAGCTGATGCTTGCCGCCATGCAACTTCTGATCGGCATAATTGATCTTCGCCATCGCGGCGGTGACATCTGGCGTCGTCTGCACGTAGACCATCATCTCGTGAGGACCGTCCGCTGGGTGCACATATGCCAGCTCTACCATGCTGTGCACCATCGGGATAAAGAGCGCAACCGCCAGCACCGCAGAGGCAATCGCACCCACAGAGCGCCATGCGATAGGCTCGATCACCCGCATCACTGTGTGATACGCGCGCCGGATAGCGAGAAGGAATGCCGATGGCTCCCTACCGGTTGGCTCCAGGGCGTCTTCGGCCCCGCTGACCTCGCTGACCTCGCTGACCGCACTAGATTCCTTGAGCACGCCGAATTCCCTGCGCTGGTTGGCTGAGATAGCCACGCCAGACTGAAGGGACGGGGCTCCCGGTCGCACAGGACGCAGCACAAGCGCCCGCACCCCGTAATCCCGTACATCCCACGAGAGATCGATCACCGCCGCGAGCAACCGCTCGATCATGATCGCCGCGAGCAGCATCAAGGGAAGGAGCATGTGGATGGTGAGCCAGGGCATCTTCTCGCTCGCCCAGGAATACAGCCCCAGCGAGACGACAAACCACCAGACGAGGAACAGGCGGAAGCGCGTGGGATGGAAGAGCGAATAGACCGCGCCCGCCAGACCGAAGACGATAGCAAGCTGCTCATAGAGCGGCAGGAGCAAGAGATAGTAGTATACCGGCTGCCCGCCACGGGCTACCTGCTGCTGCTGGAGCCAGTAATACAACCCCTGCCACACGCCCCTACCGACACCGATCTGGAAACCCTGCCCCCAGCTGAGATTGCCCAGCGGGCCCGGGGGAAGCACCCAGTAGAGCGCGGCAAAGAGTATCCATCCAGCGACACAGCCTACGAACCAGTGGACCCAACTGATACCAAGCAGCATGTGCAGAAATGGCTTCTCTTTGGGATCTATTTCTTCGCGGATAGCGGCAATTCGCCGTCCAGGCGCGGAAAATATCCTCCCTAGACGATAGGCGAACGAAGACTGATCTGCTGATTCTACGTCCTCTTCCAAAGCGTCGCCAGCGTCGCCACTCACGCTAATCTGCGTGTCATCGCGCGAGATTTGCCAGACCAGCACACCAATGACGAGCACAGCGACGGCTATACTCAGGTAGAGCAAGATGAGCACCGTGATGTTTTCCAACTGTGCGACCTGCACATCAGTCTGCTTGGTATGCTGGCTAATGTAAATGCTCAGCTCGCTGAGTTTGCGGAGGCCGACGTAGGCCAGGATGCCGCCAACACCACCAGCGAGCAGCAGCAATCCTGCCCGGCTGAAGAAGAGCCGCTCGCGACGCGACAACTCCTGCGGCAAGCGACGCGCAATGCTGTGGCCCAGCTCCCAGAGGACGAGAACAGCCAGAAACGAGAGAAAGATGACCAGGGTCAGAAACATGCCTTCGAACGTGGCATAAGCAAAGACCGCGGACAGGAAAAGGCCAACCATCCAGCGGATGGTACGCTTCTGGGCATACTGTACCGCGCAGACGACCATCGCGAACATGAAGAAGTTGAAATATATATCCTCACGCAGGAACCGGGAGAAGTAGACGAACGCGGGCGAGACCGCCAATAAGAGCGCCGCGAACAACGCGCCGTAGCGGCCCAATTGCCGCTTCAGCCCAAGTGGCAATGCCACAATGCCAATTCCAAAGAGCGCGGGCAAAATGCGCGCGGTGGCATCATTGATCCAGGGACTTCCCGCTGCGCTCCCCACACCAAACAGGCGCTGGGCCGCCAAAATCACCATAAAGACGAGCCCTTCGGCGTGAAACTGGAAGGGTCCATGCAGGAGCGGGTCATACTCATAACTCGACGGGCTACGGGCGAAGGTGAGCGAGAAGAACGCGTGCATACTCTCATCATGATGCAGTGGCTTCGCTCCCAGGTCCCAGAAGCGGAGGATAGATGCCAGCAGCAATACACCGATCCACAGCCACTGCTCGCGGGTCATACGGCGAATATAGTCCCAGATCTGTCGCGAGCGATGCGCAAATTGCTCACTGAACGATGGGGCGTCATACACCTTCGAGACCACCGGGATGACGTCTTCGTGCAAGACGCCCTCTTCAGGAGAGTTGACTTCCGGACCCGAGAGCGAGAACGCGAAATCCGCATCTATTATGGGCGCACCATGCGATTGTGGTGTTGACAGGGAGTTTCTTGCGGCGTCTTTTGCCTGCCGAGCTTTCTTCCCAGAGTTGTTACCGCTTAAAGCCATAGACCCACTCCTGATTTAGGGAACCGCATAGATGGTCACATCCGCCGAGTGATAGGCTACACGGAGAAAGGTCGCAAAACGTCCGAGATTGGCGGAGGGATACAAATGGTGTTCCGCCGCCCCGACGTAGACATAACGCACCGAATACTGGTGAAGCAATGCTAACACCTGCTGCGTGTTGGTATTCGAATAGATCTGAGTGACAGCATCCAGCCGCTGCTCGATCACGTGCTCGATAACAGAGCCGCGTCCCGCCTGCTGTTGCCAGTTAACGCGCCACTGATATTCATGGCCGCCCCAACCCATCAGCGTTGGCAAACCGGTGAAGGCGGAGATACGGCCATAATGCGTATATTCATTGGAGAGCGCACCCTCCACGATCACCGCGTCACCCTGGACATGCGCGTTGAGCCACGCAATTGCCTGCGCGTCGCCTTTGTTCTCCAGATCGGTATCCATATAGGCCGTGCCGTCCAGGGAGCGCCCAAGGGTGAAATTGTTGGTACGCGCTGCCGTTGCCAGGACAGGGTACATGGTCGCCGCGCCCACCAGTGTGATGCAGGCGAGTATCCAGAGTACGATACCACCTGTCCTGAGCAGGCGCAACGAGCCTGACCCACTCTGTCTATTCTCACTCCTGCTGGACGCGGACGCGCCATGAACAGTTCCTCTGGGCATCGAATCACCGGGCGGCTCAACCGCCGCGAGCAGCGCATGAGGGGCCACCTTCGCACGCGTTTCGCCACTCTCGCTAGTACCTGGCAACGCCATCGCGAACGACGCAACGCCAGCAGAAGAGGGATGCTGCACGCTCCGAGAATAGATGCTCAGCGACATCTGTAGTCCACGAGCTGCACCCGCGAGCAGCCAAAAGAGGGCTGGCCCCGCGATGACGCCGAGCAACAGCCATGCCTGATAATAGAGCTTGAAGACCGTATTCATGCGGAAGTTTTCACTGAACGCGAAGACATCGCGCAGGAAGACCAACTCGCACGCGGCGATGAGCGCAACTGCCGTCCCGAACAGACACCAGAACCATGCGCGAGAGCGTGCTTGCGCATCAGCAGGAGCATCATCATCTGAGGCCATAGCGAGGCCAGGGCCGAATCGCAGCCCCAGCAAACCCACCGCCAGATAAGCACAAATAACAATGACCAGCAGCGCAAAGAGCAGTGTCCAGAGTGGTTGCGCGGGCACGAGCCAGGCGCCCAGCGTGAGGACGGCCATCAGGGCTACCATGACTTGCACCGCGGGAGCGGGCCGTCGCTTCATCAGGCGGACGAAGGCCAGGGAGAGCATCAGGAACAGCGGCAGGCCAAAGATCGCCACTTCATAGCCAATAGGCGTGCGCGCGCTGGCGGGAAGTAGGCCCACCCCATCACCCGGCGAGGAGTAGTCACGATAGAATGGGAGATAGCAGGCCAAGCAGAGAGCGCCGAGCAAGAGGGCGACCGTCAAAAAGTCGGTCAACAGCGAGGTGGTGAACTCTCGCTCATGCGCCCGCCACTGCTGAATCGCCAGCGCCAGCAACACTAGCCCCAGATAGGTGGGCAGGTCCCAACCGTTGATTGCGTAGAGCCCACCGAGCAAGATACCACTGGCAAAAAGTACGATCAGACTCAACCGCCCATCACCGAAGACATGAATGCCCGACTTGCGGGCGAGCACGAAGTTATATGCCAGTCCGATGGCAACGGTCGTGAACGGCAGTGCCAGCACGTGCGCGTGCAGATCGGCAAGCACGAAACTGAACGCCGGAAATTCGTTGATCGTGCTAGGGATAACGCGTGAGGGAGCCCACCAGTCATAGCCTGTCCAGAGGTCGCGATGCAGCCACCATGCCCATGGACTACCAGAGAGCGCCGGGAGCTGCCGGGCGAGGTCTTGCGCGCCCTTCCACCAAACCTGTGCGCTGTTCAGATTCCCCAGCACCAGCACGAACGCCGCCGAGGCTAGCCCAACCAGACCGCGCCAGAGGTGGTGCGCGGGTGAAGCCGTCGCGAAGAGATTCGCCGCGACCCCAAAGATGGCTACTGCGGCCAGGGCGAAAATAAGCCCGACGCCAAGATTGAACGCTACGCCCGGAACCGTGCCACAGAGCTTCGCCACGAGCGCAATCAGATAGTGGCCAAAATAGTAGTAGTTGATCGGTTGCCCGCTCAGCCATGGATCGGGCGGCGGCAGATGCGGTGCGCGCCAGATGGAGGACAGAAACGCGACATCCATGAACTTTTCAGTATCCACTATCGCGGGCGTGAACGAACGCTCCCAGACCATCGCCGCAAAGGCTCCGGCGAAAAGCGCCTCCGAGAGCGCGAGGTAGCCTCGCTGGCGTGAGAGAAGCTCTGCAAGTGCCGATTTGACCCGGGCCACGCGTAGCACGAGCAGGAGATTCACCAGACCATACACCAGGAGTGTGCCTATGATCCAGGCGCGACTGAACGGCAGGGCAGTGATGAGTGTCAGCGGAAACCAGATGAGCCAGCCAAAGATGAGCAGGCTGAAGGGCTTCGCCAGCGACCAGCCGCGATCAGGCAGATTGGCAAAGGTCAGCGAGGTCAGAGGCAGACCAACAAGACCGATCACCTCGATCGCCAGCCACCAGAGAAATGTCTCGCCCATTAGCCAACCACCTGATAGATCACAACGTCACTCGATGAATACATTACACGTAACACTCCCGCCTTCGTGAGCGCAGTGAACTTTTCGAGCGCAGACCCCGACATCGGCACGCACGCGTTCTGCTGCGAGGTCATATAGCAGGTACGCTCAAGCGCCCCAACGTACACGTAGCGCACATTATACTCGCGCAGGAATTGCACCGCGCTTGTGGGATCTTCGGTGCCATAGAACGACTGCACGTCCGACTGGCGTGTCCAGACCTGATCGCCATAGCGCTGCTGCGATTCATGGCTGCCCCATCCAAGCACATCTGGCAGGCCGGTATAGATCGAGACCCTGTTGTACCACGCATACGGGCCATTGCTTGCCTCGACGATGACCGGCGCCCCCGCCACATGATCATTGAGCCAGTTGATTGCCGCGTAGTCGCCGGGATACCAACCGCGCATATAAGCCATGCCGTCCAGCGTAAGCCCCGTCGGCTGCACTCCGCCCGGTGGCGGCTGTTGCGCTGCCCAGATAGCCGGATCGCTCACACGAGCGCGTGTTCCCTCGATCAGGAAAACCGATGATCCGAAGAGCAGTCCAGCGAACACCAGCACCCATATGATCCGCATGCCGCCACGGACAACATCGGCCCACGCTATGCCCCGCTGATGGTGCGCGGACTCTTCAAGAGACGTCTCGAAGTCGTCGCTTTGTTCCGTGCTGTTCTCACTCTCCATATTCGCCGCGCTTGTCAGAGGCAGAATGCGTCCGAGTATCTGGCACAGGGCCAGCGTGCCGCCGAGCGAGAGCAGCGTCCATACCTGATAATAGAACTTGAAGACCGTGTTCATCCGCTCCCAGTCTGAGTTATCGAGGAAGTCACGGATGTAGATGATCTCGACGCCAAAGGCGACCGCAAGGCCAAGCAGAATCATCAGATAGGTCAGCCGCTTGAGCGCGGTATGGCGACTATCGAGCGCAAGATAGGCGCCAACGGCAAGGAGCACCATCAGCAGCACCTTCAGGCTAATGGCAGCCGCCAGCAAGAGAACGCAAATGCTCGCCAGCGCAAGGAAGGGCAGACGATACGCGTGCCCAGCCTGTCCACCGAAGAGACGCCCAATGCGATCATGCAACTCCAGCAAGAAGAAGCTGGCCACGAGGAAGAGCCAGAGGCCGAAGAGCGTCACGAACTGTGCTGGATTGGTCGGCGCGGTGACCGGTCCGGTTCCGCTGACGAAGTTCTGGAAGTTCGCATGGAACGGCAGATAGAGCGCATAGGCGCCTCCGAAGGTCAGCGCGGCAGCAAGTATGGTGTTGCGAATCGCGGGCCATCGAAGGCCGCGCAATGTCCGCCTGAATCCCTGACTACCCGGCGGCAACAACTGGAGCGCCAGGACGAGCGCGACCAGGAGGCCATACGTCGGCAAGTCCCAGGTGTTCGTACACCACGCCGCTCCAAGCGCCAGGGCGATCACCGCCAAGGTTGGAGCGACCGATCGCCACCGCACGCCAAAGACACCGGTCCCGCGTAGGAGCGACCCACAAGCCCCAATGATCAGCACGACGATGGGCAGGTCAATCAGGTGTGCATGCAGATCGGCATAGAGAAAGCTCCAATAGGGGAACTCATTGATGGTGAATGGGATGACACGGCTGCTCCGCCAGTAATCGAACGCCGACGGCACCTGCCCCATGAGCGAGGTCTGCACCTGTCCTATCAGTTGCAGCAAACCATCCAGGTTGCCGACAACCGCCAGCCCGAGTCCTCCCACCAGACCCGCCCACCAGCGTCCCGTCATGCCTGCTACGACCGAGTAAGCGGCGGAGCAGGTGAGGCCAAAGAGCAGCGGAATCGCCAGGTTGAAGGCGGTGGCCGGTACAATGCCTGTAAGCTTGATCAGCACGGCAATCAAGAACTGGCCGTAATAGTAATAGTTGATGATGCCGCCACTGAACCACGGATCGAGCGGCGGCATGTAGCGGCTGCGCAGGATGCCATTCAGGAAGGCAAGCTCCATCGGTTTCTCGCCGCCACGGTAGATATGCCAGAGGTCAGGATCGAGCGAGCGAATCCAGACAAAGAAGAGGAACGCCACCAGAAAGAACGCCTCGCCAATCACCAGCAGCTTCCAGCGCGCGCGTACGAACGACCAGAGGGCCCCACGCCGCAGCCATCCGACCGCCGCGCCACACACCGCCAACACGCCGAACATGAGTACGACCGCCCAGCGGTCAAACGGCAACACATGCAGGCTCGACGGCAACCAGATCGACCACGCGAGAATGAGTAGACCGAGCAACTTGCTCAATCCCCAGCCACGATCACGCAGACCAGAAAACGCGCTAAAGGCTAGCGGGAAGGTGACAACGCCGAGCAACTCGACGATGAGCAGCCACCAGATCAAGGGCATCGAGTTGGACAGGCTTCCCGCCGGAAACTGTACCCCAAGCGGCTGCGATTGATTGTCCGCGGCGGCGTCCTGCGGAGAGAGCAGCAGCGATTTCTGGCTGCCTGCGCGATGCGATGCCGCGGGCAGCGTAATGCCATCAGTGAGCGAATGGACAAGCTGATCCTGCGTCAAGCCAGTGCCGGCGCGAACGAAGATCCAGACGGGCGGATGATCGTAAACCGAGAAACTCTCATCCGCACCACTGTCATCCAGCGAGATGCCTAGCAGATTCGGATGGTTCTCAAAGTGTGTCGCGAGCTTGAACCCCAGCCTGCCCGCGAAGAGCAGATCATAATAGCGTGTTGTCATCGGATAGCGATCAGGCAGCTTGGGGATGGACTTCAGCAGCCGCTGACTGCTGATAACCACGACATCAGCGCTGGCAAGGCTGTGGGCAAGCTGCTGCGCCTTCTGAGCGGTATCATCGTCGTATAGATTTAGCCCGATTTGCTGGTACTGTGAGGAGTTGATGATCTTACCTTCGGCGGTATACTCAAATCCCTGAGCATCGACGCGCGCTGGCGGCGGCTGAATCGGCAAGGGATCGTCCCAAACCTCATTGGTGAGTATCGAACCGGCAGGTACGTGGTCATAGATCCAGATTGACGCCTGCACACGCGTATTAGGCTGACTGTAGATATTGAGCAAGGCGAGTGTAGCAAAGCTGGAAGCCAGCAAGACTCCAAGCGCAATTGCCAGACAAACGCCGCGCCACCAGCCGACGCCCCAGAGCGTGGTCGCTCGACGCGCCAGCGAGAGCGCAAACGGATCCCGCCTCCACCACGGGCGGACCTCCAGCATCGCCGAGCCCTCGCCAACAGCGTGCAGCCGCCGCAATCCCCAGGCGCTCAAAGCCGTGAGCGCCGCCGCACCACAGATCGCCAGTCCCGCAAAAACCGGCAGCATGTAGCGGCTGAACTTCATATACGCGCCGCCGACAATGCCAAAGTAGATCGCCAGCCACGAGACGAGTATCAGCCAGTCAGTGTTTAAGCTGCGCCAGAGTTTGCTGGCAGCCCAGAGAAAACCGACAAGGCCGAGCAGGCCCAGCGGCAGGCCCATGTCATAGAGCAGCAGCTGCTTCAAAGGATAGATGTAGTTCGTCGCATCGACGAACTGCCGGACGTAAGGATAATCCAATTGGCCCTGAGAGAGCATTGTCTGCTCGGTAACCTGCTGCTGAAAGGTCTTCCAGTCGAGAAAGGTGTAAGGGCTAACCAGGGTATACGCGATGAGTCCAGTCGAGACGACGCCGAGCAATGCCAGCACAGGGACTTCGACACCTCGTCGCCACCAGCAGAGCGCCAGCGCGACCAGGATAGGGGCCGCCAGCGGTAGCGCGCTCACCTTCGTCGCGATTGCCAGCGCATACGCCAGCCCAATCAACACACCAAGACGCCACGCCCACCACTGGCCAGCCGCGGCTAGCTCCTCGCGCTGTGTGGGAGCGCCCGCGCCCTGCACCAGTAGCACACAGCCCAGAAGGGTGAGCATCACGAAGAAGAGCATGACGGTATCAACGGCGTAGAAATGCGCCACCTGCACCTCGAAAGGGATGGTAGCCACGAAAGCTGCCGCCAATAGCGCTGCCCAGCGTCCAGCGAGACGCCGCGCCAGCAGTCCAGCCACCAGGACTGTGCCCGCATCAAAAAGCGCCGAGAGCGCGCGTCCGACGAGCGTGAAATGGTTGAAATCATCCCATGCGCCGCCATCTGGCGGCAGGAAACGCCCGCCTGTGAGGTGCGTCAGCCAGGCCAGCCCATGAGCGACTGCCGCGAGCACATAGAGTGGGAAGGACCCATAGGCAAAGAAATGCGGGTTCAGCGGCGAATTCGGAGAGAGCAGCCAGCCGGGACCCGTATACGCCGGGTCACAACTTCCCGCGCGGGGTGTGCCGGGAAACGAGAGGCAAATCGCCTTGAAGACGATCTCGCGCTCATCGGGGTGCAGGTGATTGTTCGCGTCCCAGTTGATGCCATAGAGCCGCATGATGAAGGCAAGCAATGCGACACCCACCAGTGCCCAGAACACAGGGTCCCGCCGCGCCAGCCATCCCCATACACGATTCGAGAGCCTGGATCGCTCCCTGAAACCGGATGCGGGGGCTACACGTGTCTCCTCAGAGGATGACGGGCGAATCGCCGCGAGAGATGGAAGCAGGCGACGCCGGATGCGTCCCGGCAATGGCGCCTCCTGCATTATTCTCCTCCACTTCTCGATGTCGTCTTATCAACATATGTGCAGGCTACATGCGGCCGAACATCTCACTGCGAGTGTAGCACCCGGCCCGAGGCGCGGCAATGACGATGGGACCGCACCAGGCATATGTTCACACGTTAGCGATTGGCTCAGCACGGCGCATTGTCCATAGCAGGGGCACGGCGACCAACCAGCGGCACTACACGGTCCCAGATGGCATCGGCGACTGCGCGCTTCGGCTGCAGTGGGAGAGCCTCCACCGTGCCATCGCGATGATAGAGCGTCACCTCATTCTCAGATGCCTGAAAGCCAATATCAGTGCGGGAAACGTCGTTGGCGACGAGGATATCTAGATCCTTCGCAGCAAGCTTGCGCGCGGCATGCTCGGCGAGTTGCTCCGTCTCAGCGGCGAATCCTACCCGCACCAGCGAGCACATCGCAGGCATCGCCGCAATCTCCTTTAGGATATCGGGATTGGGAACCATGTGTAGCGTCAGCGAGCCATCGGTATTCTCCGCCGCTGAGCCTTTCTTGATCTTCTGCGCCGCGGGTTTCGCCATCGCATAGTCCGCCACTGCCGCCGCCATGACGAGCACGTCAGCATGGGCGCACGCCGTGACCACCGCATCGAGCATCTCGCGAGTCGATTCCACCCTTTGAAGCGGGATTCCAGCAGGTGGAAGCGCAGTATAGGCGCCGGTGATGAGTGTTACATCGGCTCCCCGGTCGCGTGCGGCTTCGGCCAGCGCGAAGCCCATTAGCCCGCTCGAACGGTTGCCTACAAAGCGCACCGGATCAATTGGTTCACGTGTGCCCCCGGCAGTGACGATGACACGCCTGCCCGCAAGATCACCCTCCCGTCCCAACAGACGACGGATCGCGGCGAGGATCGTTGGGGTCTCTGGGAAGCGGCCCATACCGACCGCACCAGAGGCCAGATGGCCTTCTTCTGGCGGGAGGATGGTCGCGCCGCGCTGTTCCAGCGTTCGCAGGTTCGCCTGAGTCGCCGGATGGTAATACATGTGATGCTCCATCGCGGGCACGATGAGCAGTGGCGCCGTCGTTGCCAGCGCAATCGTCGTCAGCATGTCGTCAGCCAGCCCATGTGCCAGGCGCGCGATGGTATTTGCGGTAGCGGGCGCAATCACCAGCAGATCAGCTTGCTGCCCTAGCGCGATATGGCGAGCAGCGGCCTCCCCGGTTGGCTCCCAGAGATTGCTGTAGACGGCCCGCTGGCTGAGCGAGGAGAACGTCAGCGGCTGTACGAACGACATGGCATGTTCGGTCAGGACGACATCCACCAGCGCGCCAGCCTGTTGCAGCTTACTGGTAAGGTCCGCCGCTTTATAGGCAGCGATGCCGCCACAAACCCCCAGCACGATTCGCTTGCCTTGCATACCAGTTACCACGCTCGCGCTCCTTGGAATCGCCGCCGCCAGCATCCTTCATCTCGGTAAAGACGGCATGACCTGGGGAGACGGACGAACTGCCTCATACACCGTATCATAGCAGAAAGTCCGGCAGCGTGCGGCGCCGCCCCAGTTGGCTTGCCTTGACGTTACAAATGCAGGATCACTACAGTCTCAGTACGCCAAAGTTAGTCCAACCATTCAGAAACCGCAGAATCGGAAACCTCACTATATGCAGGTGAAGACGGAGTGACACGCATGAAGATCGCTGTGCTGGATGACTACCAAAACGTCGCGGCCTCATATGGTCCATGGCAAGAACTGCCAGCGTCATGCGAAGTCCATTACTTTCACGAACACATTGCCAATCCTGATACGCTGGCCGACACACTCGCCGCATTCGATGTTGTCGTAGCCATGCGGGAACGGACGCCATTCCCCGCGTCTGTGCTTACGCGGCTTCCCCGGCTCAAGCTCCTGGTCACGACCGGGATGGCAAACGCGGCGATTGATCTTGGCGCGGCAACCGCCGCTGGCATTACTGTAAGCGGCACTCGCTCGGTAGCCACAAGCACAGCCGAGATGACATGGGCGCTCCTGTTGGCGCTGGCCCGCCACATTCCTGCCGAAGAAGCGGCCTTACATCGTGGACAGTGGCAGATCAGCGTCGGCAACGGGCTGGCAGGAAAAACGCTAGGCGTCGTCGGAGTTGGCCGAATTGGAAGCCAGGTCGTCCGGTATGGCAATGCATTCGGTATGAATGTCATCGCATGGTCACAGAATCTGACACAAGAGGCAGCGGCAAGGGCAGGATGCGTCGCGGTGTCCAGGGAGGAGCTTTTTGCTCGATCACACGTCGTAACCCTACACCTCAAGCTCGGAGAGCGCAGTCGCGGCATCATTGGCCGCGAAGACTTCGAGCGGATGCGGCAAGATGCCTTCTTGATCAATGCGTCCCGTGCCGAGATCGTAGACGAAGCGGCCCTCATAGATGCGCTCAACCAACAGCTGATCGCGGGCGCGGCACTCGACGTCCATTACGGCGAGCCGCTCGCTGCGGACCACCCATTGCGGTTCGCACCAAATACGCTGCTGACGCCGCATCTTGGCTATGTAACAGACGACGGATATACTACTTTCTTCACGGACACTGTTGAGGACATTCGCGCGTACCTGAATGGAGCTCCGGTTCGGATGCTGAACGAGCCTCGGCAACAACCGCACCAGCGTTGACATTGTCTGGGTGGGCGCATGAGCTGCCGCATATTCAGGCCTATTGTGCGGATATCAGGTGGCAAGGATGCGCATGACAACAAAAGGCCCGAAGCGAACTGCTCCGGGCTGGACTCGTCGGGTTGTGGTGCGCGGGGGGATCGGCAACGTCCTATTGTCCCACAGGGCTGCCCCTGCAGTATCGTCGGGGCTGGAGGGCTTAACGACCGTGTTCGGGATGGGAACGGGTGTGTCCCCTCCGCTGTAGTCAC
>DASUWS010000053.1:0-6874 GCA_036378295.1 Ktedonobacterales bacterium | reverse complement strand
CGTAGGGGCCGCGTTGCTCACGCTACTGGCCGCTCACGTTGGCGGGCCAGCGGCCATAGTGATCGGCGGGCTGGGCTTCATGGGGCTGACGATCATCGGCTTCTTCACGCCCGCGCGCCGACGCGATCCTGAGCACGATATCCAGCAGTGAGGCTATCACCTACGTGTACATGACCCGCATCCGGCACCTCCTTGCCCGCTTGGCCTGAAACGAGACACGAAGCTATCTCGTACAGTTCCTGAGAATCGAATACAATGCTCAGGAGAAGCGCGTGAGGCTCCATGCTGTTGTTCTTGCCAGTCATTCAGACCAAGAGGGAACGCACGTTGAATCCAGTACCATTACAACAATGCTACCGCCGATTCTACCTCGCCCCGAGCGCGAAAGGGGCTCTCTCATCTTCGTCCCCTTCCTCCTTCACGATGCCGGTCGGGCGCTTCCTGCGATGGAGAGATCGTGCACCGCACGGATGAGAGGTGAGGTCCATGTCGTGTGACTCTCTCGAATCACTGATCCAGGTACTTTATCGTTCTCAAAGCGAAGGGAAACGGAAGGCTGCAGAGGCGCTCCGCCAACGCGGAGAACCAGGTGGACAGATCTCGGTAGGGGAGCTCATCCACCTGCTGCAGCGCGATACCACACCACTGCGCAGAGCGGCAGCAGGAATCTTGCGCACATGGCGTGAATATGTCCCTGTCGAGCCGCTGTTTCTGGCGATGCAGGATGCAGACGAGGCGGTGCGAACAGCCGCAAAGTGGGCACTCGCAGATATTGGGAAGTACAGTCCGCAGGAGAGCTTGCTCTCGCATCTCGCTGACGCGGACGCCGCAGTGCGTGTGGCTCTCCTCTATGCGCTCGGGTCACGCGCGCCGGTCGCAACGGTACTGGAGTCGGTACGTGCCCCTGAGGATGACCTGCGCAAGGCGGCGGTCTATGTGGTTGGTCTACTGAGGGAACGGGTTCCTGTCGAGCCGCTCGTCAGTATGCTGCGGGCAAAGGATGCTCGCATGCGTGCGGCAGCAGCAGAAGCGCTCGGAAATCTAGGAGCGCGCATGCCCATTGAGCCATTGATCGAAGCACTGCATGACGCGGAGGCTGATATCCAACTGGCGGCCATCAGGGCACTGGCAAACACGGACGAACGGATGCCTCGGGCGGCACTGCGCGCTGTGCTCGATGACCCCGATCACACAATGCGGCAGGCTGCGGCAAAGGCGCTGGTTCGTGTGGGCGACCCAGCGGCTGTGGCTCTCATTGTGGAGAGCCTCCAAGCTGATCATGAATTTGCGCGTGAGAATGCCCTGATCTGGCTAGTCGAATCGACCGACGCGGAGAAACAGGAGATTGCCCGGCATCTCCCAATTGAGGAACTGCTACATCTGCTCCAGGATGAGTGGTGGCCGGTAGGATATATGGTAGCACGGCTGCTTGCAGCGTTAGGGGATGAAGCGCCGCTCGCTGGGTTGCTCGCCTTGCTGTCTCATCCATCGTCGCAGGCTCGCCAGGCGGCGTTGTACGCGCTGAACTTGCTAGGTGAGCATATTCCCTTGAGTGAACGCATTCCAATCGAGCCTGTGCTGAGCGCTTTGGATGCAGACGACGTGGAGACACGCCGAGGCGTGGCGGAGGTTCTGGACTATTTCGGGCAACATGTGCCAGTAGACAGGCTGTTGCCGCTGCTCGAAGAGGAGGATGTGCGGGTTGCCCGCACAGTGGCCAAGCGCAGACGGCAAGAGGGAATAGATGCTCTGGTGGCGAGCCTTCGCACGATTGATTACGCCTGGCATGCTGCATTGGCGCTTGGAGAGTTGGACGCGCGTGCTCCGGTAGAGCCATTGGTTGCTGCGTTGCATCATAGCGACTGGAGGGTACGTCACGCCGTGGCGAAAGTGCTCTATAAGACCCATCCAGAGATTCTTCCACAACTCGTGCCAGAGCTGATAGCAACGCTCAGCGCTGGTCAGGTGGGGCCGCTGCTGGAGCCGTTGCGGCACGTCTTGATTGTCCAGGCGGTGGCAGCATTGCGCAGTCCAGAGCCAGCTATTCTCGAATGGCTGACTACATCTCTAGATGCTCCCGATTGGGAAGTCCGCACGTGGGCCGCCCTTGGATTGAGTTGGATCAAGCCGATCGTTCCTGAGACGACGATTGAGAAGTTTCAGCGTTTGCTGGATGACCCTGAATCGGCGAGTGTTCGTAAAGCCGCACGCTATGCACTTGAAGCCGTGGTGCCACGCGCCAGAGACGCACATCGAGAGTAATTCATGCCCTGCCGCTCAGACGCAACTACTCATCTCACCTGCACGGAGCGCGCTACCCATGAACCGGAAAGGGAAGATTACGTCGCTTGCGTGAGAGCATCTGCGCGTCGGCGGAGCAGCGGCTCGCGAATCGCTGTCGCATCCAGCTTGCTCGCGCCGAGGAAGGTGACAAATCGCGCAAACCCGCGCGCCAATGCCTCGGCAAATGCCTCATCGCTGCCGAGAGCCTCATCCTCCAACCACAAGCCCAGAATGATGAACGTGTTCGTCGTCCGGTCGAGTTTACTGTCGAAACGCGCGACAAGCCGGTCGCCCCACAAGATCGGCAAGGTGTAGTAGCCGAACTTGCGCTGGTGCTCAGGCTTGTAGACCTCCCACACGTAATCGAAGCCAAATACTGCTTTGGCTCGCCCGCGCGCGCTGACGGGATCGAGCGGCGCGAGGAAGACCGCCTCGTCAGTCGTACTTGCCTCCAACGGCGTCCATACCTTCGGCACGCGCCCCGCGCTCACATCGCACAGCACCTCGGCATCGCCCCCGAGCGCGTAGTGCACCGGCTTCCAGCCTTCAACCCGCACCTCGATGATCTCGCCGTCGGCCAACATCGCCTCAAGCATCTTCTTCGCCGCGCGATCCGGCTCGCCGCGCCCATGAAACGACTCGGCCACACGGCTTATCCGCGACAGACCAGCGAAGCTGATTTCCTTCTTGATCAAGAAGCGGTCGGTCTCGGCTTCGTCGCTCTCGCACATGAGATGCGCGGGCGCGACTGCTTCTGTGAGCGCATACACGCGCTCGAAGTTCTCGCGATGGTGCGTCATCACTTCGCCGGTGCGCCACAAATAATACAACGCCAACGAACTGTCCTTGCGGCCGCGATAACTCTGCGTTCGTGTTCGTGTCGCCATCTGGAAGTCGCGATTGCTCACGGTGCCACGCTCGCGCAAGATAGTCCGCATCTCGACGATGGCATCGGCGTGGTCGCGAGCCATGCCGCGAATGCGTGAGTCGCCATAGTCGCTATCGCGCTCGCGGCGCATGACCACGCGCCAGTGCGGCAGCTCGTCCATCGGACGGACGGCCAGCCAGCCCCCCCAGTCGAAGAACTTGCGTTGCTGGTAGGCCAGATCTTCCCACACACCAGGTCTGTAATCGAGCACGCGGCTGTGCAGCATGATATCCTGGCTGCGCGCGATGACCTGCAACGGATCGAGCTGCAGGTACTCCATCGCACGCATGGCCTGCTCAGTGCCCGCGATACCGCGCCAGCGTCGCCCGGGCCACAAGCCCTGCTTGCCGAGGATGAAGCGACGGGCTGTCTCAAGGTTGATGGTCAGCATGATGAGCCATTGTAGAGGCAGGCAGCCAGACACGTCTAAATCGTTAGTACTTTTGTTCCTGGACTAGCTAACGCCGTCGCTCAACGTGCAAGATACATAGGGCTCGAAGCGCTCGTTTACTCCGCGAGCACACGACGTTAGCTCACATCCTGGTTTCCCAAGAACACGCTTTCAGCCCCGGCTGGTTCTTCGCCGCCGAACCCTACCAGACCCGCTGCTAGTTGCCCGCGAGGAGCGCAAGCTTCTCATCCGCCATCGCGATGCCACGGGCCATATGGAGCTCATGGGCGATCATGCGGCTCATCTCCAGATGCTCGCGCGCCGGGGTAATTTGTCCTTGCTGATACTCGATCTCGCCTTGCGTAAGCAGAGCATGCATGATGTATACGCGCAAGCCCATCGCTTCAGCGAGCTGTTTGGCTTGCTGGCAATACTCCAGCGCTTGCATCAACTCGCCGCGCGCCATGTAGACATCGCTCACCAGCAGCTGAGCCGGGGGCAGGCCCCGCGTGAATCCCATCTTTACGCGTAGCTCCAGGGAGCGCAAGGCATATTGTAAACGCTCGTCGCCGTCGGTGTAGTCCGTCAGATGGCGCATCGCCTCTGAGGCGGCCCAGGTGTTTCCAGACTGCTCAGCGAGCGTCCGTGCGCGCCGGAGGTATTGCCTTGTGCGTTCATCGGGTCCCTGGCGGTCGAAGGTGAGGCCGGTGTAGAACAGAGACTCCGATAAGCCATAGGTGTCGCCAATCTTCTCGCGCAGCGCGGACGCACGCTCCAGATTGTCACGCGCTTTGGTATAGTCGGTGCTACCCATCAGCATGTTGTGATAATACAGCGATTGTCCAATGAGATAGAGTCCTGTAGCAATCGCTGACTCATCCCGTAGAGCTTCTGCTTCCTGTGCTGCTCCCTGGATCACAGCGCGCATCAGATCTTCCCCATCGTTAGTGAGAAAATAGCGGTGTATCAGGAACTGGCTATACTGCAGCAGAAACTCTACTCGTTGGGTGGCCCGCACCTCCCGACGCTCCAACAGGTGTTCAGCCCATTGCCACAGGCTGAACGCGTCGTCGATCCGCCCCTGGAAATAGTATGCCTCGGCAACCTCGCGCAGACTCCTGAGAGCCGCCGCGTACCGCTCGGAAATAGCCTGCTCGGTCAAGTCCATTGATGCGCGCTCCTGCTCATGTTCACTGGGTGCGCCTACGATACGCACCGCTGGGAAAATACAGCCAGAGGGAGCGAAGCGCCTCACCTGAAAGGATGATTGCGCGGGCGAAACGAGGCGATGCCAGAGCACTCAGAACACTCAGAGCACTCAGAACACGACGAGCACCCTAGAGCACCCGTAGCGAGCGGGCGCGCAGAATCGCCTGCGTGCGGTTGTGGGTGTCCAGCTTGCGATAGATGCTTCGGAGGTGTGTTTTGACCGAATTCAGGCTAATGATCAGCGTATCGGCGATTTCCTGATTGGAGTGGCCAGCAGCGAGCAGGCGCAAGACCTCCATCTCACGCGCGCTCAACCGCCCGGCAAGAGAAACGTTGGTTTCCGGGCTGCCCGAATTGGAGAGATCATGGCGAAAGCGCTCAAGCAGATGGTCGAGATAGGCGAGAACACCCGGGCGCGGTGAGCGCATTCCTCGCTGATACGCCTGACGCAGGGTTCTGAGCAGCGATGCGATGCGTGGCCCCTGATCCAGGAAGGCGCGGCAATAGTTCTGAGGCATCGCCAGACAGAGGGCCTCCTCCAACGCCAAGAGCGCGTTTTGCGAGTCTCCCCGTGATTCACAGGCGCGGGCCAGGCTCAGAGACAGAACAAGCGCGTAGCCGTGACACGCTGTCTGGTGCGCGCGTTCCAGAAGCCGCTGCAGGAGAGCGCGCGCGGCGTCTAGCTCATCGCGCGCCATGAGCGCCTGTGCCAACAGATGATAGGCATCCTCGTTCGACGCGTCTGGATTGCCCGCGAGGTCCAGGCCAGATTCTTGAGCCCAGCGTAGCAGAGGGGCCGAATCGTCCTGCAGAGCGCCCAAGCGTGCCCCCACCTCGCCTAATATCTCCTGTCCGCGGGTAAAACTGGCCCGCCGAACCAGATGCTCCGCCTCCATGAAGAGTGATCGGACCTGGTCAGGCTTACCCTGTGCCTGGGACACATACATGAGCAGGACATAGCCGAGCAGCCAGATCTTGACGTCGCCGCCATGCTGGCCAAGCGCTATGCCTTCGCGTGCGTAGCGCTCGGCGGCTTGCAGGTCGTTCCATTCATAGCTCAGCTCTCCCAGACCAACGTACAGAAACCCGACAGGTGGTAGCCTTTCCTGACCCATCGCGCTGACCCGCTCCAGGCTCTCCTCATAGAGCTTGCGGGCATAGTGCAGGCGACCCTGAGTCACGTAGAGATTGGCCAACGAACGCACCGCCAGGAGCGCAGCCCGGAGATTGCCACACACCCAACTCAATGTAATCGCCTCGCGAAAGGCTTCTTCCGCGGCTCGTAGCTCATCCAGAAGCAGGCTTGTCGTCGCCAGGCTGAGGGCAACCTCGCCGCGCATGTAGTAATCGTCTTCGGCAAGCAGTGCCAATGCCTGCCGCGAAAGCACGACACTGTGTTGCGTTCGATCCTGATAGATGGCCATGCGCGCCCGGATAGCGGCTATCTCTCCCCGCAGCCCGCGCCGCTCACGCGCGTCCGTGGCATCTGGTACGTCGGGACTCCCCAGGACATCCTCGGCAGCACGGAGATAACGCTCGATCGGCTCGGTATGGGACGTGTGGAGTAACACCCACGAGGTAAAAAGACAGAGGCGCGGACGGTTGAGAACAACCTCTTCAGGCAAGGCACGCAGCCAGCCCTCCAGGGTCAGAACTTCATGGCGCATCAACATGGTTCGGCCCTGTTCCTCGATGAACCGAGCAGCCAGTGCAACATCGCCCGCGTGTAACGCGTGCGCTATGGCGTCCGCGAGCAGATTGTTCCGCGCATACCACGTAGCGGCCCGGCTATGCAGCATCTCCGCCCGCCCGGGATAGAGCTGCTCCAAGTGCGCCCGCAGAAATTCGGCAAACAGCTGATGATACCGGAACCACCCCTGCCGGTCATCGAGCGGTGAAACAAAGAGATTCTCGCGCGCCACCTGTTCCAACATACGCTGGCTGTCGTCTCGCAGCAAGACAGCATCGCATAATGGCCCATATACGTGGTCGAGAATCGAGGTCTGCACCAGGAAGTCGCGCATCTGCGTTGGCTGGCGAGCCAGCACTTCGCTGGCGAGATA
>DASUWS010000052.1:0-7113 GCA_036378295.1 Ktedonobacterales bacterium | reverse complement strand
GGCAAATGACCAGTGCCAGGGTCACCAGCCAGCCGACGACACAACCTGCGCGGCTCTTGTTCTGTGGCCGCGCCTGCGCCTTGTCAGCCCACTGCTGTGGATCTGCGGCGAGATAGCTCGCTTGCGCTGGCGTTGGTGTTGGTGTTGGGGTGTACGCCGGGGCCGGTTGAGGTGCTGGCGGCTGATCATAGACGGGCGGTGTGTATGCGGGGGGGATCTCCGCTGGGGACGGCGTGATAGGTGGCGGGGCGGTGGGTGGCACATAGGCTGGGAGGGTAGACGCGGAAGGCTTCTCCGGCATAGGTGGAGTATAGGCCATCGTCTCCACCAACTGATCGGCTGCTGGAGATAATTCGGGAGGCTGCGCGGGTGGCGGCGAGTAGGCGGGCTGCGTAGCCACGGGCACTGTGGGCGTCTCCAAAGGTATCGGTTGTGATGCCGCTGCTCGGGTCTCTGCCGCTTCTACCGGTGTCTCTTTCTGCTCTACTTCCGCCGCTTGCTGCTCACCAGGTCGAGTAGGAGTATAGGCTACCGTTTCCGCCGACTCTGCCATCTCCGCGAGTCTTGTGGGTTCTGCCGCCTCTACCGATAGGCGCTCGGCTGGCTGCTCGTCAGATGGCGTATATGCCGCTGTCTCTGCTGTCTCTAGCGTCTTCGCTGTCTCTGCTGTCTCTAGTGGCTCTTCGATTGCCGTCGAGTCCGCTGCCTCCTCCGGTAGCTCTACCTTCTCCATCTCTTCTGACGGCTGCTCAGTGGAAGGAGTATAGGCTACGGTCTCTATCGAGTCCAGTGCATCAGTTGTTTCAATTGATGATGCTACTGTCTCCGCGGATTCTGTCGGCGCCGCCACTGCTGGAGGTATTTCCACGTCTGATGGCTGCTCATCGGGCGGAGCATCGGCTACCGTTTCCGCCGAGTCGGTCGTCTCTACCGTCTCTAACGTCTCCGCAGAAGCCATCATCGCACCGGCTTCCGCGGCTTCAGCGGGTATCTCCACCGCCGTCGGGGGGTACTCGACAGGTGGAGTAAACGCGGCGGTTTCCGCCGCCTCTATTGGCTCACCAGTTGCCGCGGCTGCGACTTCCGGGGGTTCTGCCGGTATCTCCATCTCTGTCGGGGGCTGCTCGACTAGCGGCGTATCCGCCACGGTCTCCCCTGAGTCCCGTGACTCTATGGCTTCTGCAGATTCCGTTGACGCTGCGACTTCCGCGGGTTCTGCTGGTGTTGTCGCCTCTACCAGAGTCTGCTCGGTGGGTAGTGGGTGGGCCGCTGTCTCGGCTGATTCTACTGGCATCGTGGCTTCTGTGGACTCCGTGGGTTGCGGGGCTTCCAGATACTCGGTTGGCTCTGCCGGTATCTCCTCCTCCATTGGTTGCTGCTCGGCGGGCGGAGTAGCAGTATAGGCTACGGTTTCCGCCGAGTCGGTCGTCTCTGTTGTCTCGGCGGGTTCCGCTGGTAGCTCGATCTCAGGCGATGGCTGTTCGGCGGGTGATGCATCTGCCGCCGACTCCCCTGATGCGAAAACCTCTGTGGCTGTTGCAGGTTCCTCTGGTGTTGCCAGTGGTGTCTCCGCCTCGGCTGGGAGCTGTTTGGCGGGAGATGTATATGCTACGGCCTCGGCTGCCTCCACCGCCTCCGTGAGTTCTGCGGATTCTGGAGCTTCTGTGAGTTCTACGGGTTCCTCCGGTATCTCAGCCGCTTCTACGGCCTCAGGCGTGAACTCCGCCGACTCTTTGGGCTCTGCTGGTATCTCACCCCCTGCCGGGGGCTGCTCGGCTGGCGGCGTATCCGCCACGGTTTCCGCTGCCTCCACTGGCTCAGCCGCTTCTGAGAGTTCTGTGGCTTCTACGGCCTCTGTTGTGGCTGCTGCGGGTTCGGCCACCTCGCGTGCTGCCTCTAACTCCGCTGGAGGCTGCTCAGCGGGAGGAGTATACTCCACGGTCTCTGCCGATTCCGCAGATTCTGCGGGTTCCGCTAGTTCTGTGGACTCTGTGGCTGCTGCGAGTTCTGTAGGCGGTTGGTGTGGGTCGAGGTGAGCGGGTTCGGCATCTGGTGTCGGGTTCACCGATGGCTGAGCTTGCTCGCCGTCGTTTGGGCGATGCGTACTATGCATGATTGGAATAATCGTGGGTTCTGAATACAAGCCGTCGGCTGCCCTGTTCACTGGCATCTCGCAGAAGGGGCAATTAGAGACACTGGAATCAGGCAATGGCTGCTGGCAATGAGGACAATTCATTACATCTATAGTCCTTTCCATGTCATGACTTCGTGATAGGCTTTTCGGCGTCCGGCGTATATACTCAGCCGCACAAGTATATCCGAGCGATCGGCGGAGGTAAATGGGAGGGGCTGTGAAGGGCCTCATGAATAGGCCGTTTGGGCTGTTTCGCTGGTATTATTATGGACGCTCGGAGGTGGGGGGCAGCGATCATGCGGCCATGGGCGCGGAGCGAGCGGGAGCCATGGGCATCTACCGGTCAGGCGGCAAGAGCGCCAGGAGCGTCGAGAGGATATATCCGGTGAGTCCCCAGATGCGGTACGGGCCATAGTCATAGAAGTGTACCGAGCGCGCAACGCCTGCGCGTACCCAGGTTTCCTCGTGAAAGATTGACGGATCGGCCAGCGCGGCGACCGGCGCCTCAATGATCTCCTCCACCTCATGCGGATTGGGCCGCAGTGGTGGCAAGCCAGGAGGCAGCCAGCCGACCATCGGCGTCACCCAGAAGTTGCTGACGACGGTGAAGAGCGAGGGAAGTGTCCCAAGTATCTCGACCTGATCGCTCACGAGGTGGATTTCTTCCCATGCTTCACGCAGCGCGGTTGCCGCGAGACTGCTATCGTCCGGATCGCGTGATCCGCCAGGGAACGAGATTTCGCCCCGGTGTGCCTGCAGGCGCGAGGAGCGACGTGTAAAGAGCAGATATGGCGCGCCGTCACGTGGATAGAGCAGCGCCAGCACGGCTGCGATGCGCGCATTTGGCGGCTTGGGGTCCCTGGCTGCCATCGAATCAGCCAGTGATAGTTGTCGGCGCAGCCAGTCCGCCAACACGGTAGCATCGGCGAGCGCAAGGGCACGCGGCGGAGCTTCATCACTTGCCAACTGGTCATCTGAGTTCACACTCATGCCCGCAGCCTTCCCCGATCTCTTGCGACGTCTTGCCTGGAAGGGCGCTTGCGGCATGCTCATGAGTGAGCTCGATAGCACCCCAACTGTGCCTGATTGTATTCGCTTTGCGCCAAATTCCAGCAATTGGCAGTCGGTTCCCTTGCGCTTTGTCATCTACCCTGCTATACTATCGTGAGAAGTGGGGGCATGCAACGCGACACATGCGGGATTTGAGCATCTGAATCCGAGATCACTCCTGGGGATGAGTATCCCCGTGGGGTGCTTTTTGTGTTTCAAGTGACCGCGCCACCCGGAAGACCATCGTAGGCAAGAACTTGTAGGTTTGCGGGCGATCACGTTTCAGGCGATACACAAAGACGACTCCGGATACATACACCACCATACTGGTGTACCTCAACCTCTCGCTCCCCGCCTTGCGTAGCACTCCTTCACTTCGCCGCTGACCGCGTTAGGCGTTTCATGCTGTCGGGTCTGCGGAGGCTCGCGGAGGATGTGCCCCCTTGCGAGCACCGCGCAGATGACAAGTCTGGAATGGCAGTGTCAGCAGACTTATGCACAGGGGGTAGCTCTCTCCACGCCAGCGGAGCGGTAGACATAGAGTATGGAGCGAGCCGCGTGCGGATTGCCCGAGCGCGGTCGCGGACCATGACGCAGATTGATGACCGAAGCATCTCGCGCTGGCGCAGGATTCTCTGGAAAGGATAGCCGCAAACGTCTGTCTGTTGTCGGAGAAACGATACGACAGCACAGGCAGCAGCGGTATGCCAGAGTATCCGATGTGTACCGGGTGTCAGGCCGCGCAGCACACAAAAGAGACGGCTCACTCAGGCCGTAATGCGCTTTCCGGCCCGCAAGCACGAACTGCACGCATCAAGCAGACATTGCTGAATTCGAAACGGGCGAAATCTGGGCACAACCTCGCTCGCCAGGATGGCACAAACTCATCCGGCAGAAGCCGGAAAACTCCGGGATGCTTCCCGGAACAGCACCGCTGAGATGACACGCCTGAGATGGCCTGCCACGAGCCAGTGGTGACATGATCACGCAAGGGAAAGGGGTGGCGATCTCACCATAGTGACGGAAACCGGGTGAGTCGCCGGAAGTATTTCGATGCGTTCAGATGACAACGCAATTGCGCCAAACGCGGTTGGGCAGAACAACGTGTATGAGGAGGCCGAGCGTATGGCCCACGAGACCGACACCGACGAGATGGGCACCGCAGCCGCTGAGACCGAGCAGGCAGCGCAGAACGCTGACGTTGCTGCCGGGACAGAGCATGAGGGCGATCACGCCGTTGCGGCAGTAGCGGCAGAAGATCACGACATCCACGAGCATGACCATGACGAGGATGCAGACGGCGGCGACATGAGCGCGATGGCGCGCCTGCTGGACGAGCAGGAGGCGCAGTTCAAGAGCATCAAGCGAGGGGATGTCGTCGAGGGGCAGATTGTCCACATTGACGCCGATGAGATTCTGGTGGACATCGGCCTCAAGAGCGAGGGGGTCCTCTCGATCAAGGAGCTACCCGCGACTGGCTACGGCTCGCGCGAGGAGTTGCACGTGGGCGACAATGTGCTCGTCTACGTCGTGCAGCCCGAGACACCCGAGGGCCACGCCATCGTCTCGATCAAGCGGGCGCGGCTGGAGCGGCAGTGGCGCATTGCCCAGGAGCAGTACGAGCGCGGCGAGCTCTTGGAGGCGGAGGTCATCGACTTCAACAAGGGTGGCCTGATCGTCAACCTCGATGGCATTCGCGGCTTTGTGCCGATCAGCCAGATTCTCAACCTCAAGCGGGAAGACAACTCTGACAACGCCGAGACGCAGCAGAAGCTGCAATCGATGGTGGGCCGCAAGCTCCAACTCAAGATCATCGAGATCAACCGCAACCGCAACCGCCTGATTCTCTCGGAGCGGCTGGCGGTACAGGAGTGGCGCGCGCGGCGTCGTGAGGAGCTGCTCAACGAGCTGGAGGTCGGCGAGGTACGCACCGGGACGGTGAGCAACCTGGCCAACTTTGGCGCGTTCGTCGATCTGGGTGGGGCCGATGGGCTGGTGCATATCAGCCAGTTGGCCTGGAGCCGGGTCAACCATCCGAGCGAGGTCCTCAAAGTCGGCCAGAAGGTCGAGGTGCAGGTCCTCTCGGTCGATAAAGAGAAGAAGAAGATCGCGCTCTCCATCAAGCGAGCCGAGGTCGATCCGTGGACGACGGTCGAGAGCCGCTACACGGTCGGACAGACCGTCACTGGGACGATCACCAAGATCGCGCCCTTTGGCGCCTTCGCCCGGATCGAAGATGGCGTCGAGGGCCTCATCCACCTCTCCGAGCTCCCGAGCGGGGTCTCCGATCCCAAGCAGGTGCTGCATGAGGGCGAAGAGGTCAGCGTGCGCATTCTGCGGATCGACCCGGAGCGCCGCCGCCTGGGCCTCTCGATGCGCCAGGCTGGTGAGGAGGCGCCTGTCGCAGGGGCTCCCGCGGAAGAGCACGCCGCGGAGGCTGCCACAACCACGGCAGAGGCGGCTACGGGTGAGGCGACGGGAGCTCCCGCCGCAATCGGTGCCGCGCCGGAGACCGCTGCCGAGGAGGCCACCGCTGCCCGCCCACAGCGCCAGCAAGCCGCACGGTCCGAGGAGCCACCGACGACCGCGATGGCCGCGGCCTTTGCTGCCGCCCGGCGAGATCAGGCGGCGGAGACCGGCACCCAGGCAGAGGCATCCACTGCTCAGGCAGAGGCATCCACTGCTGCCGAGCCGAGTGTGCCTGAGCCAGAGGCCGAGACGCTAGAGCCAGAGACGCCCACGCCAGAGACGCCTGCGGATGAGGTTCCGCCGGATGCCCATGAGGTGGAAGCTGCTCAGGAAGGCTCAGAAGCGGAAGCGAGCCAGACCACGACGGATACTTCGGCGGAGGAGACGGCGACTGAGGATACCTCCGCGACACCCGAAGGCGCCTCGGAGAGCTAATCTCGCTGGGTGCCGCGAGGCTGCGGAGTCTCGCGATCTGTCATACCGGACCGTTGCTGTGTATCGCACAGTGGCGGTCCGGCCGTTTTCTAGGACTATGATCTCCTGTCCCTGAGCACCAGTCCAGACCAGTCAAAAGTCTGGTGCGGGGGATGGTATTTGTGCGTTAAAATAGAATAACAAGGTCAACGGCGGTACATGGCTTGCTAGAGCGATCTGAGCAAGGCCCACTCCGATGCATCATACATGGGATGAAAGCCGCTGCCTTTACGTACTTTATTTACACCGAATATGCCAACGGGGATTCGCCCCGCATCAGTAAGCCAGAACGCTTGCTACGATGTGCCTCGCGAATCCCCATCAGTCAGGATGTCGAGCCGTTTGACTTCAGGAAAGATGTCGAAGCGCCTGATTCTTTCCTGATCCAGGATAACTCTCCATATCCAAGGGAATTTGGCGGCGCGGGAGCCATTTCCCTGCCATGATGTCGATATGGTGAAGAGCGCACGAGAGCGGCAAGTGGTACCGCATTGAGTGCGGTCGCGCGGAAATAGTATTGTGGACTGGGCGAAGGAAGGCCCTCAGTGATGTGTTGCGCAGTGTAGCAGTATCAAGCGTATGGGATGGGATGGTGGATGTCGTAGAGATCCGGCAACACCCTGAGGAGTGCGATGTATTCAGATGGGAGGCCAGAGAAGCGTGCAGGCGTAGCTGATCTGTAGATGGTGATGTTCGCAATGGAAACCCGCAAGAAAACCGGGTTTCTTGGGTTAGCCATTCTTGACGCCTGTCAGAGTTCTGGCGTATCATTGAAGCACATTTACCTATCGCGGCGGGCCACTTCCGACCGTGGAAGGGGGGCAACGGGTGAACGATAAGTTCGAGAAATTTACAGAGCGGGCACGGAAGGTGTTGAGCCTGGCGCAGGACGAGGCGCAGCGCTTCAACCACAACTACATTGGGACCGAGCACCTGTTGCTGGGACTGGTTCGCGAGGGCGACGGGGTCGCGGCCAAAGTGCTGGC
>DASUWS010000051.1:0-2350 GCA_036378295.1 Ktedonobacterales bacterium | reverse complement strand
CTATCGCCCGTTTCGCGCCCGTCGTTGGCGCAATCAAAGAGTTTGCCGACCGTGGCGGCCTGGTGCTGGGCGTCTGCAACGGTTTCCAGATTCTACTGGAGGCTGGCATGCTGCCTGGCGCGCTGCTGCGCAATCAGAGTCTGGAGTTCCGCTGCGTCTGGACCCATCTGCGCGTGGAGAACCATGATACGCCGTTCACGCGGCTGTGCCGTCCCGGCCAGATACTCCGCATTCCCGTATCCCACGGCGAGGGCAACTATTTTGCCGACGATGAGACGCTCGACCAGTTGGAGGCGAGCAACAGCGTGCTGCTGCGCTATACCGATGCGCAGGGCAACGTGACACCCGACGCCAACCCCAACGGCTCACGGCGCAACATCGCCGGTATCGTCAATGAAAGACGCAATGTCGCGGCGATGATGCCGCACCCAGAGCGCTGTACCGAGGCGATTCTTGGCGGCGAAGATGGGCGGCTGATCTTCGGCTCGATCATCGAGACGCTGGCCGAGCGCCGAGTGCTTGCCAGTTAGCCTCCCAGGAGGTTCTATGTCCGCCACGCACGACGTTTCGCAGCCATCAACGGAGATGACACAGTCGCTGGCGGAGGCCGAGGCCGCCTTCCGCAGCGAGACGCCAGCGTATGAAGCGACCAGCCATCTGGATGCATTGCGCGCGACCGAGTACGGGCGGCTGGACCGTCTCGGACACGTCTACCTCGACTACACCGGCGGCGGGCTCTATGCGGAGTCGCAGGTGCGCGCGCATTTGGACCTGCTCCGCGAGAATGTCTTTGGCAATCCACACTCCTCCAATCCCACCTCGATGGCATCCACGCGCTACGTCGAGCAGACCCGCGCCGCCATCCTCGCCTTCTTCAACGCCTCGCCCGATGAATACGAAGTGATCTTTACGCAGAACGCCAGCGGCGCGCTCAAGCTTGTCGGTGAGTCGTACCCGTTCGAGTCCGGCGACCGTTATCTGCTGACGTTCGACAACCACAACTCAGTCAACGGCATCCGCGAGTTCGCCTGTGCCGCTGGCGCATCGGTCATCTATACGCCCGTGATTCCGCCTGATATGCGCGTTGACCCCGCCGTGCTGACCGCGCACCTGGACGAAGCTCGCCCCAATGGCCACAATCTCTTCGCCTACCCGGCGCAGTCCAATTTCTCCGGCGTGCAACACGCTCTCGACTGGATTCCGCTAGCGCAGGAGAAGGGGTGGGATGTGCTGCTGGATGCAGCGGCATTCGTGCCCAGCAACCGGCTCGATCTCAGCCAGTGGCATCCTGACTTCGTGCCCATCTCGTTCTATAAGATCTTCGGCTACCCCACGGGTATTGGCTGCCTGCTGGCACGCAAGACGACGCTGGCGAAGCTGCGGCGTCCGTGGTTCGCGGGCGGCACGATTACCGTCGCCTCCGTCCAGGGCGACAAATACTACTTCCAGGAAGGGCCGGAGGCTTTCGAGGACGGCACGCTGAACTATCTCACGCTGCCCGCTGTGGAGATTGGCTTGCGCCACATCCAGCAGATCGGTATAGATGCCATTCACACCCGCGTGATGAGCCTGACCGGATGGCTGCTGCGCGAGTTGGCCGCGCTATCTCATCCGACTGGCACGCCGCTGGCACGCATCTATGGCCCCGTAGACAACGAGACGCGCGGCGGGACGGTGACGCTCAATTTCTACGACCGCGACGGTCATTTCATTGACCATCGTTTGGTCGAGCAGCGAGCGAATGCGGTGAGTATCTCGCTCCGAACGGGCTGCTTCTGTAATCCAGGCGATGGCGAGCTGGCGCTAGGTATCTCAGCGGATGAGCTGACCTCGTGTTTCGTGCGCCACGACCGCCTGACGCTCGACGAGTTCCGCCGCTGCATCGACGACAAGAGCACAGGCGCGGTACGCATCTCCGTTGGGCTGGTGACCACCTTCGCCGATGTCTACGCCTGCGTCGCCTTTGCGCGCACCTTCCTCGATAAGACGGTGGCGCAGTTGCTCGATGAGGCGAGGTAGCACCGGACCTCTCCCCCTGGCCATCGCCGGCGCGGGGAGAGGGAACCAGAATCCAGCGATGTACGTCCATTCCGCGAATGAGGTAGACCATGCACCCAGGCGACACCCAGTCCGCTGGACAGCCAATAGCCATCACCGAGTACGATGTCGAGGCGAACGGGCTGCGCATCCACTATCTGGAGGCGGGCGCGGGCGAGCCGTTGTTGTTGTTGCATGGCGGCATGGCCTCCACGAGCGCCGCCTGGGCCGGGCACGAATGGGGCTGGATCGATCACCTGCCCATCTTCGCCCGCCACTTCCGTGTCATCGCGCCGCATACCCGCGCCCACGG
>DASUWS010000050.1:0-4385 GCA_036378295.1 Ktedonobacterales bacterium | reverse complement strand
AGGCGCACCGCATCCGTGTCGAGGCGGGCGATTACAACGTGGATGATCGGCACGTCGCACAGGCAATCGAAGCGCTTTCACAGCGGAAAGTAGCGCTCTAGCGTCCGGCTGAGCGTGGCGCGAGGGATCTGAGCCATGGCGGATGACCACTTCTGGGCCTTCGAGCGCGGCACGCTCTGGGCGCGTGAATTTGACGGCACGGGCGACGATGTGGGCGGTGATGTGCCGCCCATCATCCCCAGTCTCAGCGCGAGACTGAACGAGGCGCGAGCAGCGGAGAGTGGGGCGCTTGCTGTGGCGATGGGGCTTCCTGATGTTGCGGAGGTATCGCGTCGGTTGGAGAGCGGGCGGCGGTGCTTTCTGGCATGGGTGGATGGCTCCATCGCCAGCTATGGCTGGGTGTCTCGCGGGATGGAGCGCATCGGCGAGCTCGAACGCTCATTTCGTATGTCGCCAGACGAGGTCTACATCTGGGATTGCGCGACGCTGCCGAAGTATCGCGGCCAGCATCTCTATTGCGCGCTGCTGAGCCACATCGTCGCAACCCTCCATCACGAGGGCGTTCACCGTCTCTGGATTGGCGCGTCGCTCCAGAATACGCCCTCGATTCGGGCATTCGCCACGGTGGGATTCCGCCCCGTCCTGACGCTGACGTACCTGCGCCTCCTGGGGATGCGCCATGTTTGGGTAGTGGGCGATGCGTCGGCGCCGCTAGAATTGGTCACGCGGGCGCGGTGGTGCCTTTCGGCCTGATGGGCATCTGGACGGCTAGACCTACCATCTGTCTATATCCGTCTCTATCCGTCTCTATGCACCCGAAGCATGCCAACCAGAGGAGAGCCAGGATGAGCGACCAGAACGAGCCGATAGATGAGAATTATGTCGATGCGGTCAACGCGTTTCGCGAGGAAAAGGATCAATTCTTCGCGGATTCGCCCCAGTCACCGATTCCCCACGAGGATCGGCACGGTCATTTCAGCGGCCTGAATTACTACCCGCCAGACCCCGCGTTTCAGGTGGTCGCGGAGGTCGTGCCCTTTGAGTCCCCGTCGGTGGTGCAGATGGCCACTTCAACCGGGGATATCCGCCCCCAGGTGCGCTATGCTGACCTGCGTTTTCGCCTTGGCGATCAGGATTTGCATCTCGTTGGCTTCACCAATCCGGATGAGGGCGAGCCGGAGGAGCTTTTCGTGCCCTTCCGGGATGCCACCTCCAGCCACGAGACGTACGGAGCGGGGCGCTATCTGGAAGTCGAGGTCGAATACCATGACGACGGCTCAGAGACCGCCGTCGTTGACTTCAACCTGGCCTACAATCCCTATTGCGCCTACAGCCCATACTATAGCTGCCCGATACCGCCGGCGGAGAATACGCTCCCAGTCGCCATTATGGCGGGCGAGCGCAATTACGGCGACCACTGAATCCTCGGGACGGGACAGGCGTGCGAACGGGCAACCAGGACAGGCTGGCGTTCGCTTGCGCGTTAGCCGCCAGCCGTTGTTCTCTCCAGTGGCAGCGCGACGGTAAATGTCGTGCCGGAGCCGACGGAGCTTTGTACGCTGATGTCGCCGCCATGCGCCCGCACAATCCATTGTGCCAGCGCCAGCCCCAGCCCGGTGCCGTGCTGCGTCTCATGGAGCGGGCGAGCCGCCGAGACGACACGATAGAACGGCTCGAAGATATGCGGCAGGTGCTCCGGGGCGATGCCCATACCCGTATCGCTGATGCTGACATAGGCGTGGCGGCGATGGTTGCCGAGCAGGTGCGCGTGCTTCTCCGCCCGGATGTCTACCCGGATGACGCCTCCGGCGGGCGTGTAGCGCATCGCGTTCTCCAGCAGTCCGAAGAAGAGCTGGCGCAGCAAATCGGCATCTCCCCGGACCAGAACGGTCTGCGGCTGCCGTTCGTCCACGCGTGTCGTCGCTAGCTCGGGCATCTGGATCGTCAGGCCGTCCTGCTCGGCGAGCGGGCGCATCCTGTCGGTGACGTCTTCCAGCAGTGTGCGCAGATCCACATCGCTCCAGGGATGGGCCAGGGTATCGGTGGCGTCTCGCGCGAGCATCAGCATCCCTTGCACCATGCGCGTCATGTAGTCTACCTCGGCGGTCGTGGCGTGCGTCTCTCGCAGCGCCTCCTCCAGATAGCGGCCGGCCTGCTCGGGTGCGTCGTGGTTAGCCTGTGGACCCCGGAGCGTGGCCAGCCCGTCGCCAATCAAACCGCTGGCCAGCTCCGCCTCGGAGCGGATGACTGCCAGCGGGGTCTTGAGCTCGTGCGAGGCAGCCGTCGCGAACTGGCGTTGGCGGATGAAGGCGAGGCGCGCGGGCCGGAGCGCGCGTTCGGTCACGAAGAGCGACGTGAGGAAGGTCAGCAGCAGCGCAACCCCGTACGTGATGCCCAATGCCAGCAGCAGATCATCCGCCTCCCGCTGTTGCCGTTCGAGCGAGGTGCCCGCGACGACGACGGCGGCAAGCTGGTTGTCATGGTGCACATTCGTGATGTAGAGCTGATAGGTATGGCCCCTGGCGCTGACCGTGGGCGAAATCTCCTGCTGCTGGCCGCTGAGCACAGGCTGGGCCGCCGCGACGACCGGGACGCCCAGATGCTCGATGTGATCGCGGTCGGAGGTCGTATGTCCCGCCGGGTCCAGCACGATGAGGAAGGTATCGGAGCTACTGGGCGAGTACGGCACCAGCGGTCCGCTATCGCCATCCGTACCCGATGGCTTGCCATCGTTGTCATGTAACGCCGATCCTCCGGTCGTCGCATAGTATTTCAGTAACTCGATGGTCTGTTCCTGCGCCATGTTTTGGTTGATGATGAAGATTGCCAGGCCGAGCACGGCCATGACGATGGCGACGACCGCGACAGTGGTGACGATTAACCGGCGACGCGCGGCGGCGAACGGTGCGCCGGGCGGGTCCGCTGGGCCGTTTATCCAGCGCGACAGCCACGCCAGGGGCTTTGGCTCCGATGTCATTGCCAGAGGCCATGGTGTTGTGGATGGGCGAGGCCGTTGGGATGTCTCTGTACTCATGAGCGGCTGCTCGCCTGCGGCGGAAGCATGCCATCGGGGCGCTCGCCTTCTGGCAGCCGGAGCGCATAACCCACACCCCGGATGGTCTGGATGAACGGCGCGCTTCCGGGGACTTCCAGCTTGTCGCGCAGGTGGTGGATATAGGTGTCCAGTACGTTGCTGGCGGCTTCGGTGCCTTCGGGCCAGACGTGCAGCATCAACTGGCCACGGGTCAGGGCGCGGTTGGCATTGCGCGCCAGATAGCTGAGCAGGGTGAATTCGCGGGGCGTCAGCGGAATCTCCTCGGTGCCGCGATAGACGCTGTGTTGCAGCTCGTCAATCACCAGATCGCCCGCGCGAATCTGCGTCGCGTTGGCAACGGGATCGAAGGTGCGCGGACGGCGTCCGAGCGCTCGCAGCCGCGCCAGCAGAACGTCCATCGGAAATGGCTTGGTCAGGTAATCGTCGGCCCCGGCGTCTAGCCCCGCGACGACATCGGAGTTCTGGCCGAGCGCCGTCAGCATTAGAATCGGGATGTCATACCCCTCGCGCCGCAACTGCTGTGTCAGCGTGATGCCATCCACACCTGGCAGAAGTATATCCAGCACCAGAATATCGAACTCGTCTGGGGCGTCAGCCAGCCGCTCATAGACGGCTTCGGCGCTGGTGTAGACCTCGACCCGATGTCCCGCGCGTTCGAGATGGCGCTGGTAGGTGCGCGCAAGGCTCAGCTCATCTTCGGTGAGCAGCACCTTCATCGTGGATTCTCCTGCTGGTACGAACGCAGTCCTGTATCCCTGCTAGACACTCGGCATCAGCCTATTCACATGTCAGTCTATCACCTGTACGCGTCTCCCTGTACGTATGCTTGCCCATGCGTTCAGCGCCACATGCCAGACAGGGCAACGGCGCCAGCACAGCCTACGATGCGGCGGTTCGGCCATTGCGTCGCTCGCGGGCGTGGCGGGCATCGGCACGGCGTTGCGCGGCGCGCTCGGCAGCCAGCAGCGCTTTCGCTGCGGCCAGGTTGGCGCGCGGCACGACCACTATGCTGCCATCGGACAGCACGACGCGGTCTTCTCTGGCAAGGCGATCTTCCCGGCGCGTGCGATGAAGCAGTGTAAGCATGTACCTCTCTCCTGAGTTGATCGATATCTCTCCTTGATAACCCCCATCCTGTCGCTTGGTCATACTGGGCCGGGATACTGAGCGTTCTCTTTGCCAGTGGCGTGCCACCAGCGTCCTTGCATGCTTCTCAACGACGTTATGCCAGATATGGCAGAGTTGGCAGACATACCAAAGCATAGAAAGTCGAATTGAAGATTCCGTGAACGCCCTCTTAAGGTTCGTTCATGAGCGAAAATTCATGTTC
>DASUWS010000049.1:0-8491 GCA_036378295.1 Ktedonobacterales bacterium | reverse complement strand
GCGCCGCCTTTGTGTTCTTCGCGGTGGTCTTTCCGCTCTGGCCATCGCTCTCCGGCGATTCCTATCGCTATGTCTGGGACGCTCGTGTCACCGCGCACGGATTCAATCCGCTGGTGCTCGCGCCGGAAAGTCCGGTGCTGGCACACCTGCGTGATGCGGTGATCTATCCCCGGCTCTACTGGGTACACGTGCCGACGATCTATCCGCCCGCGGCACAGGCGCTGTATCTGCTCGCCTATCTGGTCGCACCCGATAACATCTGGGCCATCAAGGCGGAGATGGTAATTGCCGTGGCGATCACGGCTGTTCTGCTCATCCGGTACCTGCGCGCCCGCAGCCAGGACCCGCTGCGCGTCATCGTCTGGCTATGGTGTCCGTTGGTCGTCGTCGAGTTGGGGATGGACGGCCATGTTGACGCGGCGGCTATCGCCGTCTGGATGGCAGCAATGGCACTCGCGGCCAGGCGGGGTTCATCCCCGTGGGCGCGTGTGGGCGTTGGCGTGCTGTCAGGTATCGCGGCCCTGATCAAGCTGTACCCGGCGCTCTTTCTGCTGGCGCTGGGACGCAAAGATGATCGCTGGCTGTATGTCGCCTTCGTCGTGACGGTCACACTCGGCTATCTGCCCTTCCTGCACGACGGATTGCCAGCGTTCGGCTTCCTGGGAGTCTATGCGGGCGACGCGCAGAGCTACGGCGCGTTGCTCTTCTGGCTACGCAACCTGTTCACAGCCCTGGGCGTTCCGCTGATCGCGGTACAGGTTGCCCCGCTGCTGGTGGCGGCAATCGTCGCGGGCGGGGTCGTCTGGGCGCGCCACAAGGGCAGCCTTTCGGAGAGCGTGGCGCTCACCATCCTGCTGGTTCTCTGGCTGGCGCTCACACCACATCTGTTTCCCTGGTATGTGACGGCACTGGCGCCACTCTGCGCCGTGTATCTGCGTCTACCTGTACGCGACTCTGGAAACGCGCTGATCGCCGCTCTCTGGCTGGGGGTCTGCATCATGCCTGCGCTCAACATCGCCTTCGACCCGGCGTTCACGAATCTCCAATGGCTCAACGCAGCTATCTATATCGCAATCGCCGCCTGCGCGTCGCTCGGATTGCTGCTCACGTGGTGTCGTGGCAGGCGCATTGAAGCGATGAAGCGGGCGCGGCCTGCAACGCCGCTTGCCGTCACAACAGACCAAGAGCATCCCGACGCCTTGCTGAACTGAAAGGATGATACACGATGGCTTCAGTACAGGCGCTACCGCCAACCACGCGGGCGCCCCTGCCGCTACCACGCGAGCTGTATATCGAAAGCACCACACGCTGCAATGAGTTTTGCGATCAGTGCCCGCGAACCCATCTCGGACGCGAGGAGGATCGCGACATCACACCAGACGAAGTGCAGCGGATTGTCGCGCAGTTGCCTGACCTGGAGCGCGTGGTGCTCCACGGGCTGGGTGAGCCACTGCTCAACGCCCGCCTGCCAGAGATCATCGCCCTGCTGCGGGAGCGCAACATCTGGGTGCTTTTCAACTCGAACGCACTCCTGCTGAACGAGCGCCGGGGGGGCGCCCTGATTGCCGCGAGCCTGAGCGAATTGCGTATCTCGTTAGACGGCACGACACCTGGCACGTACGCCCGAATCCGAGGCGTAAACGAGCGTGCGTTGCCCCTCATTGTCCGGAATCTCACGGCATTCGAGCGTCTGAAGCGTACTATGGGCGTGGAGCATCCACGCACCTCGCTCTGGTTCACAGCGATGCATGAGAACTTTCATGAGCTGCCACGCTTAGTTGATATTGCCGCTCAGACCGGCATTCGTGAGGTCTACGTCCAGCGTTTCATCTACTTTGGTAGGGGTCTCGCCCGCAAGGAGCAGGCGATCTACCGCCAGGCGCATGAGCGCGAGCAGGCCTATCTGATCGAGGCAGAGGCGCGTTGCGCAGCCGAGGGCATCCGCTTCACCGCGACAGGCGCGACCACACCCGCGAACTATCTCAACGGCGGGAGCCTCGTTCAACAGGCAACCCCAGAACGCCCCTGGAGCGCCTGCCAGCGCCCGTATCGCCTGGCATACATCACCGCGCACGGCAACGTCTATTCCTGCTGCTTCGCGCCATTTGACCCAGGCCCCCGCAGTCAGAAGATCCTCGGCAATGTCTTTGAGCAGCCGTTCGAGGCCATCTGGCATGGCGAGCGCTATGCGGCATTCCGCGCCGCCTTCGAGAGCGATACGCCCTGGCCGCATTGCGCGGGCTGCGGCACACGTTGGAGCCTGTGATGCCGCGTTCGTAATGGACGCTAGTGGTCGATGCGCGGCGTGCTGGTAGGGGTGGCGGAGTAGTTCGATCCACTGCCGTCATGATGATCGTCAGTGTGATCGTCGCTCCCTGGCGTCTGTTGTGCGTCGGGTGTGCCGTTGTCCTCTAGCTCATGGCGCGTTACGTTGGTGGTCAGCGCCGCCGTATCGTCCGGATTCGCCGCGCCGACATTGGCCGGAGGAGACGCGAAGTCATCGCCCGGCAGCTGCGCGACGAGTTGAGTTGGTGTCACCGAGATGACTGTGCCCGCTGGTGTGCCATTCACCAGCAACAGTGCACCGGGCTGAAAGCCTGAGCCAAAGACGGTGACCTTCCAGCCGTGCGCGGAATGCTCGGTATAGACCATATCAACCCACGTGACTTGCAGCACGTTGTCGCCAAGTTCCGCCAGCGCGCCTGTCGTCTCCACACGGTCGGACCAGGGCAGCATGGGGAGCGCGCTGCGCAAATCCTCACGCCCTTGCGCGCGCAGCCGCTCCAGTTGATCAGAGAGCGTGTTTCGCTCGCTGCCAGCGGAGATGCTATCCAGATCGGCCTCAGCCGCGCGCATCTCATCGCGGAAGGTCGCCAGCGCGTCATCGTACGTCGCGCCAACCTGATTCCCGGAAGCCGCGGCATTGAGGGCATTGAGGGCATCCTGCGCGTAGCCCAGATGCAATCGCGTACGGTCGGTAGCGCTGCCCGCAATGTTCACCTGCAGGTCTTGCTCCCAGCGGTGCAGGCCATACAACGGCGAGCCAGGCCCAGCGGCCGCCGCTGCCGTGAAGGTCGTCATGCCGATGGCAAGCAGCAGCATCGCCGCTACCGCAGGCCAGAGCAGGCGCCGCCACACCGTTCGCTGCTGTGCCGCTCTGCGCGCGCTCCGGCCGGGTCGCCTATCGGCATGAGCGACGCGGGGCAGATCGTCATCCCAGGAAATGCTGGGAAGGGTCGGATCGTCGTTGCCAAGCAGCGGAGGCGGCGCGAGGATCGGCAGCGCATCCGTGCCGCCGCTCCGTCCATTTTCCCGCAGGTACGCCGCCCGGGCAAGGAAGAGCGCCTCCAGGTTGGCGGTGAATTCCGGTGAGGGCGCCGCACTCCCCAGTTCCGCCAGGCGATCCGCCGCGACGAGCAGCGGCTCCAGATCGCCGTTTGCTTCGCGGCCGGAGAGACTCTCTGGGCCGGGCGATTCGGCGCGCGACGGCCTTCGTTCCACGCGGATGGCGAGCAGGGCGTCGAGTCTATCTTCGGGTTGCATCGCCCTTCCCTCCTTTCCGCGATGGCGATGGCGCCTGTTCCGGCGTCTGAGGCGCCCGCCCGGCGAGGCTCAGATAGCGCGCGAGCGAGCTCAGCGCCCGAAATTGCAGCGCGCGGATGGCGTTCGGCTGTTTCTGCATGAGTTGCGCGACATCTTCCGTCGGATACCCCAGCACACAGCGATAGAGCAAGACCATCCGCTGTTCCTCGGTGAGCTTGTTCAGGCCCGCGACCACCTCCGCCCAGCTTTCGCGCGCGGTGATGATCCCGAGCGGGTCGCCCTGATCGGCGACGGCAAACGGCTGCATGTCCTCGGGCAGGACATGCGGCGACTCCTGGTGTGTGCGCAGCCGCCGGTAGTGTGTGGCGACTTTATTGCGCGCAATGCCGAGCACCCAGGCGGCAAACGTCAATTCGTCGTGCGCCCGCATGGCGCCGATACCTTCGACGACCGCGACAAACGTCTCGGACGTAATATCTTCCGCCAGGTGTATGGCACTGACCCGCGCCAGCACATAGCGGTAGACCACCGGCATGAAGCGGCGATACAGCATGCCCAGCGCTGAATGGTCGAGGACGCGCGCGCGCTCCAGCGCAAGGCCGAACGGAAGCGCGGGAGGCCAGGTCATTCCTGTCCCCGCGTTTCCCATACCCCATGCTGTTTTGTCAACCCCGTTGGGCAACGTCGAGCCGGGATCAGCCAAAAATGGAACGCCTCTCTCAGAAAATCGTCGGCCTTGCCTTCGTCCTCACCACTCTACTACAGGTGGGCCGCGCCGTCTGGGCCGCTCCCCTAATGGTCAGTGGAGGGCGTAGCAGTGTGGGTATCGCTGTCACCGCTTCCAGTGTGCGAGTCGTCGCCCGGAGTGCTCGTAGCGTGGCTGCTGGAATCGTTGTCCGCGTGCTCATCCTCGACATACACGCCGCTGGCAACCAGCTTGCCATCCGACTGAGTAGTCCCCTTGACCTCGACGGACATCCCGACTTTGAGATCGCTGAAGCTATGGACGGTCCCAGCGAAGACCGTCTTCGCGTTCACTACTACCGTCACTGCCGAGCCATGTTCCATGGTGACGACAAAGCTGGAGTTCCCAGCGTCGATGCTCTTGATGGCGCCTTCCGCATCGTGGTGATCGTTCTGATCGCCTTCGTCATGGTCATTCTGATCGCCGTTGTGCGATCCGTCTTGCGCCTGATGCTGCGATGACTGCCCCTGCGAGACGAGTGGCAATTGGCCGGTCGCCGCCATTGCAGCGGCGCTACCAGCGCCCGCGACCAGAACCGCGCCCATGATAGCGATTGCGAGCTTATTTTTCAACAAGAGTGACAGTTTACCAAGCATCGTAGAACTAACCCTCCCAAACTCCACTGCCTGCCGCCAGCCGCGGCATGATGGAACGGCAGATACTTGATTCGCGGGCGCCCTGCGCATCGTTGTGAGTGACATGTCACTGAGAGAGTCGTACGCGGAAGGCTACGTGTTATGGCCTGTAGGAGCATTCCGCCGAAATTGCTCGTACGATTGGAACCCAATGCGACATTTCCTCATTATCCCGCTTTGCTTCGGCGATGTAGACTCTGAGCAGAGGCGCCGCCGCACGGGTGCGGCATTGTCCAGAGTAAGAGGGAGTGGTCTCATGGCGGATGTGCTAGGCGAGCTTGAGCAGTATATCGAGGACCATCTGGCGGAGTCGCTGGAGGATTTGCGGCGGCTGACCGCCATCCCAAGCGTATCGAGCAAGGGCGAGGGCATCCAGGAGGCGGCAGCGTTCGTGCGCGAGCTGCTAACAAGCGCGGGCTTCGAGGCGCAGGTGATGCCAACGAGCGGGCATCCAGTTGTCTACGCGGACTCCGGCAGCGCGGGCGAGGAAGGCAAGACACTGCTGTGCTATAACCATTACGACGTCCAACCCGCCGAGCCTCTGGACCTATGGGACTCGCCCCCCTTCGAGCTTGCCGAACGCGATGGCCGCGTCTATGCGCGCGGTGTCGCCGACGACAAGGGACAGTTGATCTCGCGGCTGGCGGCGATCCGGGCGGTACGGGCGGTAACCGGTGGGCTGCCGCAGCGGATCAAGTTTCTGGTGGAGGGAGAAGAGGAGATCAGCAGCCCCAGCCTGGAAACATTCGTCGAGGAGCATCGCGACCTGCTGGCAGCCGATGCCTGCGTCTGGGAGTTTGGCGGCGTTGACCCGGATGGGCGTCCAGAGGTGGTGCTGGGCCTGCGCGGCATCCTCTATGTCGAATATCGCGTCCGCACCCTCTCGCGCGATGCGCACTCCGGCAGCGCGCACAACCTGCCGAACGCGGCGTGGCGTCTCGTGCGGGCGCTCAACACGATCCAGGGAGCCGATGGGCGCGTCTTGATTCCTGGCTTCTATGACGCGGTGAAGGGGCCAAGCGACATTGATCTGCAATTGCTCGCCGGGCTACCCTCCACCGAAGAGTTTTACCATGAGCATTATGGCGTCAAGGAGTTCGTCAATGGGCACACGGGGATGGATTATAGAACTGCCGTGTATGAGCCGACGGCCAATATCGCGGGCATCGGCGCGGGTTGGCAGGGACAGGGATCGAAGACGGTCATCCCAGCCTATGCCATGGCCAAGATGGACTTCCGCCTCGTGCCAGATCAGGACCCCGACGACCTCCTCGCCAGGCTGCGCAAGCATCTGGATGAGCAGGGATTCAGCGATGTCGAGGTGGTAAAACTGGGCGGCGAGCGGGCCGCGACCACACCCGGCGACGACCCATTCGTCCAGTTGACAGCGCGGCTGGCCTCCGAGGTCTATGGCAGGCCCGCGGTGCTCGATCCGCTGGTCGGCGGCACCGGCCCGGTCTATCCCTTCCGCGCGTACCTGGGCACGCCCATCGTGACGCTTGGCCCCGGCGACCCGCTCTCCAACGCGCATTCGCCCAACGAGAGCATGTCCATCCAGAACTTCCTGCTGGGCACGAAGCACATGGCGCGGCTGCTGGTGGAGTACGCCGCGCAGTAGCGGCAAGCGCGGAGAATCGCGGAGAGGAGAGCGGCGCCGGGCACGGATTCTGCGTAACGAACTGCGTAGAACGTAGAAATACGATGAGCGAGGGGATAGCTGGAGGCGAGCCGCCTACAGGAGTTCTCGCCAGCGGGGCTCAGGTACATTGTCTGTATCTGGTCGCCATGCTATAATCAAGGCGCGGCGCGGAAACCGTTAGCTGGGGAACGCGCCGCCTGGCATCTCCTCCGCTCACCGATTTCCGGAGCCGATGACACACTCGTGCCAGACGCCACTCTTTCCTGCCAGGCATCTTCCGTCATGCGCTGGCTGGCAGGCAGAGGCTGAGCAGCAGTGAGGTCAGCGCCGGGGAAGAGAACGGTTTTCTTTTTCCCGTAGATCTTTTGTTTTTCACACGAATACCGGTCCGTTGGTTGGCCGGCAGCGCGTCGGTGAGGCGCGGATGTCCTGGAAAGTACTGATCGAGCGCGGCAATCTTGGCTTTAGCGCCGCGCACTTTATTACATTTGAGGGCCAGTGCGAGCCACTGCATGGCCACAATTACGGCGTGCGAGTCGAGGTCGAGGGAGCGCTGTCTCCTGATAGCTACGTACTCGATTTCGTCGTCCTCAAGAATATCGTGCGCGCACTCTGCAAGGAGTGGGATCACCGCTTCTTGCTGCCGCTCAACAATCCACATCTGAGCCTGACCGAGCATGCGGACGCCTGGGAAGTGGTCTATGCCGGCCCGCTCACGCATGGCGCATCCACCTCGGATGGAACCACCCGCTATCTGCTCCCGAAAGCAGCAGTGGTGCCGCTCCCCATTGATAACGCTACCGCCGAACGGCTTGCCGAGCGGCTCGCGTGGCGTATCATGGAGCGACTGCGTGACGCGAGCAAACTGGAACATCTCGAGCGCATCCAGGTTGGGGTGGAGGAGACGGCAATGCAGGCCGCTTTCTTCACACTGGACTTGCATGCGCACCCACCCCGTGATGCTTCCCTGCCGACATAGAGCCATTTCCCTGATCTCTGATGGGCAATTTCTCCCACGAACGCACCGTGAATCCGAACCTAGACTTGATCACAACGTTATTACGAGTACCTGGCAGGTAAGTCGCTTTGGCGCTCATCTGCCGCAAAAGTGGCCGAAAGTCGGCCGACCGGCCCTGCCGGCTGGGAGCAATGGTGCTCCACCCTGGCCAGCGCTGGCTACCTTGCAGGAGGATATGAACCTGTGGCTATCAAAGAACCTGAAGTCATGAACCCCTATGCGCAAGCCGTCGCCCAATTCGATGGCGCTGCCGAACGCCTCAATCTCTCGCAGGGGATGCGAGCCATTCTTCGCAAACCCAAGCGCGAGCTGATCGTCAACTTCCCGGTGCGGATGGACGACGGGAGGGTTGAAATCTTCACGGGCTACCGCGTGCAGCACAACATCAACCGTGGCCCGGCCAAGGGCGGCATCCGTTTCGACGCCAATGTCTCGCTCGATGAAGTGCGTGCTTTGGCAATGTGGATGACGTGGAAATGCGCGGTGGTCAATATCCCCTTCGGCGGCGCCAAAGGTGGGGTCATCGTCGATCCGCGCGTGCTCTCACGCGGTGAGCTTGAGCGCCTGACCCGCCGCTATGCCACTGAAATCGCGGGCGTTATTGGTCCTGAAAGCGATATTCCGGCCCCAGATGTCAATACCAATCCGCAAATCATGGCCTGGATAATGGATACCTTCTCAATGCATCACGGCTACTCTATCCCGGCGGTAGTAACGGGCAAGCCGCTCTCAGTTGGCGGCAGTGAGGGACGCATGGAGGCCACCGGGCGCGGCGTCTTCATCACGGTGCGCGAGGCGTGCAAGGCGCTCGATATGCCTCTGAAGGGCGCGCGCGTCATCGTGCAGGGCTTCGGCAACGTCGGCTCGATCTCAGCGCGGCTGCTGCACGAGGCGGGCTGCAAGGTGGTCGG
>DASUWS010000048.1:0-21993 GCA_036378295.1 Ktedonobacterales bacterium | reverse complement strand
CATCACCATACTGGCGATGAGATACAACACGGCCAACGCGGGCAATTCGGTGCGTATCAGCATCTCAGCGCCCACGATGAACGAGCTGAAAGTGGTGAAGGAGCCCAGGAAGCCCGGACCAATGGCCAGCCGGGCTTCATGAGGAATGGCGACGCCCCGCTCCCAGAAGCCATACAGCAGTCCGAGCGCGAAGGCACCAGTCAGGTTGACGGCAAAGATATCCCAGGGAAATTGCGCCGAGGCATGCGGAAAAAACGTCAGGGTCAGCGATTTGATGGGCGCGGCAAGCAATGCCCGCGCCAGCGTGCCGCAGAAGCCACCCGCGAACACGAGTGCGATGTTGCGCATGGGTGCGATAACCTTGTCTGGAACTGGGGAGGTCTACCAGGAGTCAGCGCGGCTGCTCGCGGGCACAAAAAGACTCCTACACGCGACCTCGCACAACAGCTTGCGTGTCGTGGGTAGAAGCCATCAGCGCCGCCGGAATCGGCGGAACGGTTGGTGGTGAGCCTCATCACCAGTATCAGCCATGCCCTACGAGACAGGAGATTGGCTGGTACGCGTACGATTCTACCATACCGCGCCGTCGTGCTGCCAGGAGACGCGGAGCGAGTGAGAAGAATGGCTTGTCGGGGAAAAGCAGTGGGAGAGAGACGGGAAACAATCGGTGGTGGGTGGTACTGGACTTGAACCAGTGACCTCGTCGGTGTGAACGACGCGCTCTGCCGGCTGAGCTAACCACCCGCGCATGCCCTCAGCGGGCGCGCAAGCCCGCAGATGCCCACCTAGAATAGCATATGCAGGCGGTGCGCGTCAAACCGCATTTCGGGCGTATCCGCCACCGAATGTCCTCATTCCCCGGCTGGCGGCTTATTGGTCGCTGGCGCGCGCCCGTAGAGGATTGCCAGCTCGGCAAGCCGCGCGGCGACCGCTGGCGTCAGCAGCTCCGGTGGGCAGCGCCACGTCCAGTTGTTGGAAGATGTCGAGGGATAGTTCATCCGGGCAGCGCTGCCGAGCTCCAGCGGGTCTTGCAAGGGCAGGATCGCGATCCGCGCGACCGAGGCTTCGGCGGCACGAATCATGTCCCAGACCACATGACGCGGATCGGTGTGCAGATAGGCCAGGGCATGACGACGCTGCACGGGAGAGAGCGAGTCGAACCAGCCGCGTGTGGTGTCGTTGTCATGCGTCCCGGTATAGACCACCGTGTTGCGCGTGTAGTTGTGCGGCAGAAACTCGTTGCTCGTGTCGGCGCTGAAGGCGAATTGCAGCACCCGCATGCCAGGGAACTTCAGGCGCTTGCGCAGAGCAACCACCTCCGGCGTGATGACCCCAAGATCCTCGGCAATGAATGGCACGTCGCCGAGCGCCTGGCGAACCGCATCGAAGAGCGCATCCCCTGGCCCCGGCACCCACTGCCCCTCCACCGCCGTTTCCGCCTGGCCGGGAATCTCCCAGTACGCCTCGAAGCCGCGAAAATGGTCGAGCCGGAGAATATCTTCGAGTTGGAGCGCCTGCCTCACTCTGGCAACCCACCAGCTATAGCCATCTTGCGCCAGCACGTCCCAGCGATAGATCGGATTCCCCCAGCGCTGCCCCGTCTTGCTGAAGTAGTCCGGAGGCACCCCCGCCACCACCGCCGGGCGCCCGATCTCATCCAGGTGAAATAGCTCGCGATGCGCCCAGACATCGGCGCTATCATGGGCGACGAAGATGGCCAGATCACCCATGATGTGGATGTGGCGGGCGTGCGCGGCGGCGCGCAGCGCGGACCACTGGCGGAAGAACAGAAACTGGGTATAGCGGTGAAAGGCGATCTCATCGCCGAGCATGCTTTGGGCGTCTGCCAGCGCCTCGGCATCACGCAGCGCATAGGACCGCGGCCAGTCCGTCCAGACAATGCCGCCGAAGTGTGCCTTGAGCGCCATGAAGAGGGCGTAGTCGTCCAGCCAGGCGGACTGCTCAGCACAAAACGCCTGATACTCCCGCTGGAGCGCCGGAGTACCATGCTGCTGAAAGCGCTGGTGCGAGCGGTGAAGCAGCGCCATCTTCCAGGGGATGACGGCGCCATAATCCACCTTCGCGGGGTCAAACACTGGAGCGTCGTCGAGATCGTCCGCAGTGAGCAACTGTTCATCGAGCAGAAGCTCTGGCGAGATCAACAAGGGATTCCCCGCGAACGCCGAGAGCAGGGCATACGGTGAATCGCCGTAGCCGGTTGGGCCAAGGGGAAGCACCTGCCAGATGCGCTGGCTACTCCTGGCGAGAAAATCGAGAAAGGCGTAGGCGCCTGGGCCGAGGTCGCCAATCGCGAATCGGCCCGGAAGCGACGTGGGATGAGCCAGAATACCGCTGGCCCGTGGCCATTTCATAGGGGGCAATGCTCCTCAGTCTAGTAGAAACAGGGTATCAGGCCACAGAGCGGTACTGCGGAGCAGTTGGCGCGCGGTAAGGTGCTGCGTTCCACAGAGGATACACCCTACGTCGCGCGCGTCCCCGTGTAGAGATACTCCCCTCAGTCTATCGCTGCCGCTAGATGCCGTCAACCACTGATGCGGTGTAGACTTCGCGGACTATTCTGGCACGATGAGTGCCGCGTCGAGCGCGGGCAGGCGCACCGTGAGCACGCCCCTGCTCACCGGGTACGACGTCTCGGTCAGCACATCTCGCGCCAAGGAGACGTCTGGCCAGCGCGGCAGCAGCACAGGCGCACTCCCTTCGAGCGACAGCGTGATCTCCACCGGCTCCTCGCTGGCGTTGATGACGACCAGCGCAACCTCGTTGCCTGTGCCTTCACGTTGTGGCCCGCGCACAAACGCCGCCACCTGGCGATGCCCGGTCGCGACGGGCCGAAAACCCGACGAGCGCAGCGCTGGCAGCCTCTTGCGCAGAACAATCATCTGGCGCGTCACCGCCAGCATGTCGCCGTTCTGCTGACCTGGCTCCCACACCATCGGGCGGCGGCAATCCGGATCATATCCGCCTTCCATACCCACCTCGTCACCGTAATAGATCAGCGGGATTCCCTCGTACGCCATCAGGAAGAATAGCCCCAGGCGCCAGCGCCGTGCATCGCCCCCCATCGCCGTCAGGAAGCGCGGTACATCATGAGTCGAGAGCGGGTTGAGCATCGCGGGCATAGCCCAGTCGGGTCCCCAGGTGCGCACACGTCCCAGCGTAGTGAGAAAACCCGCCGCATCCAGCCGCTCATCAGGAGGCGGTGCGCCCGTCACCGCGCGATCCGGCGCGAGAAACTGGATGAGCGCGCGACGTACGGGATAATTCATGACGCCATCAAATTGCGCGCCCTCAAGCCAGCGGCTCGCGTTATAGGCAACCTCCCCGACAAAGTACGCATCCGGGTTGATGGCCCGCATCTCACGCCGGAAAGCTCGCCAGAACGATTGGTCCACTTCGTCGGCTACATCCAGCCGCCACCCAGCGATACCCATGCGCATCCAGCGGCGCGCGTGCTCGATCAGATATGCCTGCACCTCAGGATTCGCCGTGCGCAGCCGTGGCATGTGGGTGCTATGCGCGAACATGCGATAATTGCCCAGTTCCGGGTCAGGCTGTTCCCCCTGCACCTCGAACCAGCTCCAATAGGGCGACGCGCTGCCCTGCGCCAGGACATCGCGCCAGGGCGCAAAGTTCATACCCGCATGGTTATACACGCCATCGAGCAGGGTTCTGATACCCCGCCGCTTTGCCTCGCCAACCAACTGGGCGAAAAGCTCATCCGTGCCAAAGTGGGGATCAATCTGACCGTAGTCGGCGGTATCATACTTGTGATTGGATGGCGAGAGGAAGATGGGAGTCAGCCACAACAGGTTGACGCCGAGCGATTCGAGATAGCCGAGCGCATCGCGGACACCCGCCAGATCGCCGCCCCACTTGCTCCAGTGGGTCACATCGCCCTGCCAGGCGTTGACGATATCGGGCGCAATCGGTGGATTGCCACGCGCGAAGCGGTCGGGAAAGATTTCGTAGGCTACCGCGTCATGTATCCAGGCGGGAGTGTGGGGGATATTCTCGGGATGCACATAGGGCCAGTGGAAGTAGCCATCGGGCCACTCAGCGCCGGGCCGCGTCTCGGTGACGCCGCTCTCGCCGACCCAGAGCGGGTGCGAGCCATCCCCGTCAAGACGGAAGATGTAGCGCGCGCGCCCCTCGAACGGGGTCACATCGCCTTCCCAGTAACGGAAGCGCTCGTCGTCGGTCAGCCAGCGCATTGGCCCTGTCTCGTCTGGGCCGGACCAATCCTGACAGTCGCTCCATGCCAGCGATGGGATACGCTCATCATCCAGTGCCATACGCAGACGAACGCGAATGCGACCATCTGGCTGAGGGTAGGCATACGGTGGTCGAGGGTCGTGCCAGACGGCAAGATCATGTGTCACGAGTGGTTTCTTTCTCCTGAGACGTGCGTCGCCCTTGCAGCATCGGGCAGCAGCGCTGTTCAGTATACGCAGAGCGGCAAGCGCGCGCAACCAGCAGAGCGCCACTGTTACCACGGCCGTACCCTCTCTACGTGAGGGCGTTGTCGGCAAGGTGCTCCGGCGCTGAGCGTATGGCGGGCCACCGGGATGGGTACGAAGATGGATCATGAGCCGTACACATGGAAGCCTAATGGGGTTGACCGGGAGAGAAGTGCTACCCGCGACGGTGACGGCACGGACTTCGAATTCGACATCGACCCATCTTCCATGACTCGCCGTCCGCAAAAGATCGTCCGCATCGTCCGGCAGACGATTCCCGTCCTGTTGCTGACGGCATTGCTGCTGGTGGTCGCGGGGCAACCCAATCTCGCGCTGCTCTTCAATCGCTCGCACGCGAACGGCCCGGTGCAAATTACCGTCGTCTGTGACGTGCCGTGGGCCGTCATCCGCGTCGATGGGCATGGGCCAGCCATCCCTTGTGTCAGCGGCGTCGCGGGGGCGCTGCCAATGGCACGGCTAACCGTAGATGCTGGCCAGCACACGCTGATAGCAACCGCCGAGGGATTCACGCCGTACTCGATCTACATCGTCGCCCATCACGATACGCCCGGCCTCTATCTGACCCAGTTCGCGCTGACGCCACAGGCAGATGCTGGAATCCTCGACGCGGTGAACGCCTATCTTGCCCGCACGTACGCGCAGGATGTCACCTTTCCTGCCACACTTTGGCAGGTGCTCGGCCTGCGCACCCCACCCACAGGATCATCGCTCGTGGTGCGCGAGTGGTTTGAGGCCACCTCGCTTGATTCCTACGAGCCATTCTATACCGAAACGACCTATCAGCGACCGATCACCCCAGAACAGGGCGCGATTGGTGTGGCCGTTGTGGTCGTAGAGCATGTGAGCATATTGGACGACTGCGGCACGGCGACGTTGCTCGAACGGCGGATGCCGGTGCTCTACGCAACACGCGCCAGCGTCACCTTCTCGGCGCGCTCCAGCCACGACTCCTGGAGTGTGATGGAGCCGTATACGCTCAGTCCTAACGCGGATATCTACACTTCCCCGAGGCTTGCCGCGACGCAGGCTACTCCCGCTGGCCTGCTGGCACTGACAGCCCGTACTGATCTCGCCGCATGGCTCGGCAACCTGAGTCTGCTGGCGGGCGCCGTGACCGCGACGCCGCTCATGGGCGCGTCCCACTGGGCGGGAGGTGTCGTGCTGACGCTGGAGAACAGCAGTCCCAGTCCCCCATTGGGGCCTGGCGCGGGCGCGCATTCCGACGCCACATGGCTCTACACCGCCGGAGTGTTGACGCCGCTCACTCCTGCCGCCCAATCGCTCTCACCGCATGTACCTGCCGCCCTCCTTCCCCTCACGCTGAATGACCTGCGGGCACGCCTGGCAAGTCAGCCCTCGCGCCTCTGCGGCGGAGAATAGCCGCGTATCGCTTTCGACGCAGTGCTACTTCAGCGTGTGACCGCTCTGTGACTTTCTTTGCCTCGTCCCCTCTTGACACTGCTTGTGTAGTCAGGTATTCTGTTTGCAAGCCGACTGTTGAATCTTCAACTGTTGGGAGGTAAATCGAGTTGTCCGACGCCGATCTCGACCCGGTGCCCGAAAACCCGGGTGATCGCTGGGGGCGAGCGTATCAGCTACTCTCGCAAGCCTTTATCGAGTTGGACGATGGCGACCGCCGCTTCTTGCGGCTGCTTACGCCAACCCTGCCAGGCGTGCTCGACGACTACCTGCTCACCATCCCCCATTTCTGGGCGCTCGTTCATCTTGGGCGACCAGAAGGGCGCACGATGGCGGAGCTGGCGACGCTGCTCATCTGCGATAAGAGCAACGTCACGCCGATTGTCGATAAACTCGAACAACTCGGCTGGGCGGAGCGAGTACGAGGCAAAGCAGGTGATCGCCGCTACACGCGCGTTGTGCTCAGCGAGATCGGGCGCGCGGTGCGCCGGAGAGTCGTGCATGCCCACGATCTCTGGGTAAAGCAACGCCTCTCCGTGCTCAACAGCGTTCAGCTTGACGACCTTACGGCGCTGCTACTGTCCCTGCAGCGAGGACTGCAACTCGCTCCAGAGCAGGTCATCGCCGAGTTGGTCGAATCTCCGCTGGAAACCCATCCGCCATCGAGGTGAAGCATCAACGTAGTGCATTGTCCTTGTGTTGTGCCATTGTGTGCCATTCCCGGCATCCTCGTCCGGTGATCGCGTCCGAGCGACCTGATTGACACGACCGCGCGCATCACTGGTCCGCAACAGGAGCCTTTCGCCGTAGCGGCCTGGCCAGCCTGCGGAGCAAGCATTGCTTGCTCGTCCGGTTATCCGGTTCTTGCTCGAAGCTCGAAGTGTAGATGTACCCGTGCGTCGCCAGCGTTGGCGTTCTGTGCAGTAATTGCAGCATTTGCAGCAGCGGAATCTCCAGTGATATGCGGGGGAGTTTGAGGGCGTTCTCCAATGGCTGATCCGTCGTCCTCCGCAGAGCAACGTGAGAAGGGGAAATGTCTTGAAGAAGCGGTTCATCATCGCGCTCGGTGCGCTTGCCAGCCTGTTAGCCATGGTGCTTGCTGGCTGCGGCACCAGTGCTAGCTCTGGTGGCAAGGTCACCATCAAATACTGGTATACCGAGGGCACCCAGGAAGCAAAGGTTATTACACAGCTCGTTCAGCAGTTCGAGAGCCAGAATCCGAACATCAAAGTTGATGCGCAGCTCGTGGACTTTGGCAGCGCGCACGATAAGTTCGCTACCGCCGCGCAAAACGGCACCGCGCCAGACGTTCTGCGCTCTGATGTCGGCTGGAACACCGAATTCGCGGCCAACAAGTATCTCTTCGACATCACGAAGTATGTCAGCGATGCGGACAAGAGCGATTATCTCAAGGCGCCGCTTACTTACGCCACCTACCAGGGCAAGCTCTATGGTCTGCCCCAGGTGACGGACTTCCTGGTGCTGTATTACAACAAGGCAGAGCTGAAGGCAGCCAGCATCAACGATGCTCCCAAGACCTGGGCCGAGTTCGACGCAGCCAACAAGAAGCTGACCGCTGGCAGCAAGTATGGCTGGGCCTGGGAAGGCAGCTCGTACTTCGCGCAGCCGTTCATCTTCAGCTTTGGCGGTGGCCTCTTCGACACCAGCACGACCCCCCCAACGCCGACCATCAACAATGCTGGCTCGGTCAAGGGCTTCACCTTCCTCAAGCAGGAACTGGCCTACGCCCCCAAGATCGACTTCCAGAACGGCTACACCAACGCGGTAAAGGCTTTCCAGACCGGCCAGTCAGCGATGCTCTTGAACGGTCCGTGGGAGTACACAAACATCTTGACCGGCTCGGCGTTCTCTGATCCCTCCAACCTCGGCGTCGCCGCGGTGCCGATGGATCCGACGACGGGCGATATCGCTCGCTCTCCGGCGGGCGGCCAGAACTACGTGATGTACGCTGGCACGAAGCATCCTGACGAAGCCTACAAGTTCATGGCCTTCATGTCCTCCACGGCGAGCCAGGTTGCCATCGCGAACGCCAACAAGACGCTGCCGACCCGCCAGTCCGCCTATAGCGACAGCTCTATGGCGAGCAACACCGCGGTGAAGTCGTTCGCCGATCTGTTGGCGACGCAGCAGGCGCGCCCGATTATTCCGCAAGGCGGCCAGATCTATGCCCCAGTCACAGGCTTCGACGCCGAGCTGCAGAAGCTCGTGACCGGCAAAGAAGATGCCCAGACCGCGGCGGACAACATTGCCAACGGCTTCAAGAAGCTGGTGGCGGGGAGCTAATCTTCCCGGCATCCTCCCGGAGTCGCGCCTTGCGGGTGCGGCTCCGGACAGGCGCTCATTGACGGATTGTGTACAATGCCTGTACGCTGAGATCGCGTCCGTTCCACCGATGCCCATTCGCCGAGCGTCTGGCTGGCAACGCTCTCGTAGACGTTTCGCGTATCGTATCAGCGCAATCTCACCGAGTCATAGGTCCTGTGCGCGATTCCCACTGTTGGGAGGCGAGGTATGGCCACTGTTTCCGCTACGTTGAATTCCCCACCCGCTGGCCGCCGACGCATACTGCGGTATCTTCGGTCGAAATGGTTTGCCTACGCCTGTATCGCACCCATCATGCTGGCGACGACGGTGCTGATCTACTACCCGTTAGTCGTTGGCATCTATTACAGCTTCACCAACGCCAGCGGCACCAATCCCAATAATGTTGGCATCCCCATCCTCAATATTCCCGCTACCTTCAAGTTCATCGGCCTCAAGAACTATATCGATGTGTTCGCCAATACCGATCCAACGGTCGATGTGCGCCAGATCTTTGTGCAGACCCTCGAATGGATCATCTTCAATGCCGTCTTCCACTTCGTCATCGGCCTGGGGCTGGCACTGCTGCTCAATCGCCGAATGCGTTTCCGCGGCATCTATCGCGCGCTGTTGATCGTGCCATGGGCCACCCCACAATTCGTCGCGGCGTTCGGCTGGCGCTTCCTCTTCAATGGCGATTACGGCTTCATCAACTTGCTGCTGGAGCAGCTCCACCTGGCTCCGATCGATTGGGCAGGCCAGCCTTCGGCTGCGATGGCAGCCGTCATCATCTGTAATGTCTGGCTCGGCATCCCATTCATGACAATCACGCTGCTCGGTGGCCTGCAAAGCATTCCGGGCGAGCTGTATGAAGTCGCGGAGCTTGATGGCGCCAGCTGGTTCCAGCGGTTCTGGTACTTAACGCTCCCGCTGCTGCGCCCAACGGCGGTGCTGGTGACGATGCTGGATGTCATCTGGACGTTCAATGTCTTTGCCATCATCTTCCTGATTACCGGCGGTGGCCCGTATCACCGGTCCGATACACTCGTCACGTATGCATTCCAGGTAGCGATTACCAACCAGAAGTTCGGCCTGGGTGCGGCGTATGGCGTGGTGATTCTGCTGATTCTCGTGGTATTCGTGATGATCTACTCGCGGTTGCTCCGCGCGAATGAGCAGGTGTACTAATATGTCACAAGCGCGCCCAGAAACGGCGAACACATCCACGTCGCGGCTCGCACAGGCGAAAGGCACGCTCTCGCTCTCCCAAAAGCCAGGAGCGCCGAAGCGCTCGACGCGCGCCATTGTGGGCTCCATCGCCACACACGCTGTGCTGATAGTGACGTGCCTCGTGCTGGTCTTTCCCATCCTGTGGGTGATCTTCAGCAGCTTCAAGAGCAACGCTGAAATCCAGAATACGACCATCGAGCTGCTGCCGCAACACCCGACCTTCCAGAATTACATCAACATTCTGACCGATCCCACACATCAGTTCCCATTTTGGTCCTGGGCGACGAACAGCCTGGGCGTCGCGCTGATCACGATGATCATTGGCGTCTCCATTGCGCTTCCCGGCGCGTATGCGCTCTCGCGCTACGAGTTCCTGGGGAAGCAGGGTGTTCTGCTCTCCTTCCTGATCACCCAGATGTTCCCTGGCGCGCTGCTGCTCGTGCCGTTGTACCGCCTCTTTACGGATCTCGGATTGCTTGGCCATCCCTACGCGCTGGTGATCGCATACGCAACCACCTCGCTGCCCTTCAGCGTATATATGATGAAGAACTTTTTCGACGCTGTGCCCAGAGAACTGGACCAGGCGGGCCTGGTGGACGGCCTGGGCCCGTTCGGGGTCTTCTGGCGCATCGTCACACCGCTGACCATTCCCGGCATCGCCGTCGTCGCGTTCTTCAACTTCATGAATGCGTGGAATGAGTTCCTGCTTGCCCGTGCTTTCCTGACCGACAACACTAGCCTGACGCTGCCGGTCGGCCTCCAGAGCTTCGTCTTTGCATTTGGAGTAGACTGGGGTAGGTTGACAGCAGCCTCATTACTGGTCACAATTCCAGTGTTCATACTTTTCGTTTGGGCGCAGCGCTATCTGATCACTGGGCTGACCGGTGGCAGCGTGAAAGGCTGAGCAATGTCGCTCCTCTGGGATCGCCCACGAGGCAATTCCGCCGTGGCGTGGACTGGTGGCTGGAAGAGATGAAAAGTGAGGTTGGCAATGGCTGACGTTCGGTTCGAGCATGTATACAAGCGCTACGGCGACAACCCGCCGGTAATTACCGACCTGAATCTGAAAGTTGCCGACCACGAGTTTCTGGTGCTCGTGGGGCCGTCGGGCTGCGGCAAATCCACGGCGCTGCGCATGATCGCGGGCCTCGAAGAGATCTCGGAGGGCGAGCTGTTTATCGGCGAGCGCCTGGTCAACGAGGTGGCGCCCAAAGACCGCGACATCGCGATGGTCTTCCAGAATTACGCGCTCTACCCCCACATGACGGTCTTCGACAACATGGCCTTCGCCTTGAAGCTGCGCCACACCTCCCACGAGGAGATGCAGCAGCGGGTCGAGCGGGCGGCGCAGATGCTGGGCATCACCCCCTATCTCAAGCGCAAGCCGCGCGAGCTCTCGGGCGGGCAGCGGCAGCGGGTGGCGCTGGGGCGGGCGCTGGTGCGCGATCCGCAGGTCTATCTCCTGGACGAGCCGCTCTCTAACCTCGACGCCAAGCTGCGGGTGCAGACGCGGGCGGAGATCAGCCGGCTGCACCAGGCGACGGGGACCACCTTCGTCTACGTCACCCACGACCAGGTGGAGGCGATGACGATGGGCGACCGCATCGCCGTGCTCAATGCCGGGATCATCCAGCAGCTCGGCACCCCCCAGGACCTCTATGACCATCCCGCCAACCTCTTCGTCGCTGGGTTCATCGGCTCGCCCTCGATGGACTTCTTCGAGGTAACACTGCACCGCGCAGGCGACGGCCAGGCGGATATCGTTATCGGCAAGGGCGACGAAGCTCAACGACTGACACTGACGGGGAAGGCAGCGGAGATAGTCACTGGGCAGGCGGCAGGCGCGGACGGGCGGCCATTGATCGCGGGCATCCGGCCAGAGGACTTCTCTCTGGATGGCGCGCAGAGCGGCAACGGCACGACTATCTCTGGGGTGGTAGATGTCGTCGAGCATCTGGGCAACGAGCAGTTGATCTATGTGCGGCTGCCGGGGGCCTATGTGCCGGAATCGACGGAGACGAAAGGCTCGACGGCGCGGCTCGATCCGAGCGTGAGGGTCTCGCCAGGCGAACGCATCAATCTGCGTGTCGAGACTGGCAATCTGCACTTCTTCGACCCATCAACAACGAATAGCCTGATCTAGTTCAGTGCTCATCTCAAGGCGTTGGCGCCTACTTTCTTTGCCCCTTCCCCGCACGTCCGATGGGGAGGGGCGTTTATCTTGCGTCCAGGGCACACCCGGTGAGATACGGCGACGCGGAAGTGGCGCTGCGCACGCGTCATTTGCCCGCGCATTCCTGAGATGCTAGAATGCCAGCGGCATTACGAGAGCGTATGGCCACTCTCTGAGTCAGGCTGTGAAGCAGGCGTGGAGGATTCTTCAGTGGGAACACTCGACGGGAAGACCGGTCTTATCTTTGGCGTTGCCAATCATAACAGCATCGCCTGGGGAATTGCCCAGAAATTGGCGGCTGAAGGCGCCCGCCTTGCCTTCACCTATCAGGGGCGGATGGAGCAGAATGTGCGCAAGCTGACCAGCGCGCATATGCCCGACGCGCCGGTCCTCTCCTGCGACGTGCAGAGCGACGATGATCTGGATGCCGTCTTCTCAGAGGTCGGCAGGACCTTCGGCGGGCTGGACATTCTGGTGCATAGCGTCGCGTTCGCGCCGACCGACGACCTCAGGGGACGTGTCTCGCATGTCTCGCGCGCGGGTTTCAATACGTCGCTCGATATCAGCGCCTATTCGCTGCTGGCGATGGCGAAGCGCGCCGAGCCGCTGATGCAGCAGCGCGGCGGCGGCAGCATCATCACCATGACCTATCTGGGCAGCGAGCGCGTCGTGCAGGGCTATAACCTGATGGGCATCGCCAAGGCCGCGCTGGAAGCCTCCGTGCGCTATCTCGCGTGGGACCTCGGCCCGCAGAACATCACTGTCAACGGCATCTCGGCTGGCCCGCTGCGCACTCTCTCGGCGCGTGGCGTCGGCAACATCAACACGATGTTCGATTTGGTAGAACAAGTCGCGCCCCTCCGCCGCAATATCGAGCAGAGCGACGTAGGCGACCTGGCGGCATTCCTCTGTACCCCGGCAGCGCGCAATCTGACGGGCGAGGTCATCCACATGGATGCGGGCTTCCATGTCATGGGCCTGGGCACCATGTAGTCTGGCGGCCAGCGTGAGGCAGGAGGATGCCTGTGCGGCCAGTGCTACTGTGTGCTCGCGGGACTTCTTCGCCTCACCCACTCGCGCCAAAGGCCAAGCTGCCCCAGCGCGACAAGGCCGATTCCGGCGAAGGTGACGACCATACCTGACGCCATGTGCCAGTCGCTGCCTGAAGCAACGGTCAGCCTGAAGCCACGCTGCGCGACCGCGCCCACCCCTTGCAGCGCAATGAGCGCAACGCCGAGCACCAGCAGTGGCCAGGCAGGCAGCCAGGCCAGCGTCTTCACCGAGAGTTGGCGTGTCCACCCACCAAGCGCCGTGGTACACCCAGCCGCGACCAGGAACTCGAAATTCCCGCCCACGTGATCGAGCAAGAGGGCGATGGGATTGAGGCCAGCGGAGTAAGCGGCTGCCCGCACTTGATCGGAATCGAGTCCGGCGCAGGCGCCATGCGCAAACTGCGTGACCGAGAGAGTGACTGGCGGGCAGGCCGCCGTGACGGCCTCGGGCATGAGATAGAAGCCGATACCCCAGACGAGCACACCCGCCGTGAGCACGAGCGCTCCGGCCCACTGGAATCGCGTGCGGGGCGCTAGCACTGGGGCCGAGAGCGGCAGCGGCTCTCTGAGCATGAGGAAGAGCGCCGCACAGCTGACCAGCACCCCAAGCGGAAAGACGACCGCCCCCGGCAGCATATACGACGCCTCCAGGGTGATGCCTGGCAGTCCTGAAGAGGGCGGCTGGGTCATGAACCGCCACCACACGGGCAGACCCGACACCGCGACGATGGTTAGCAACACCAGCCAGAAGCCATAGGCCCGGCGCACCGCTACAGTTCCCTTTGCGGCAAGTGGCTGCCAGAGCAGGGGAATCAGCGCCAACCCACCCAGCATAAGAACGGCGTACATTGTATCAACCCCAAGCAGCAAGGCGAGCGACATGCGCTGCATATGAAGGAATGACCAGGGGGTGTATATCCCATCCAGGATAGCCCACGTACCTGACTGGCGGCCGATCGTGACCGGATCGCTGTGAAAGGTCACGTCGCGGCCCGCGAATGGCACATACAGCCCAATCGTCATGGCCGCAATGCCAAGCGTCGCAAGCAGGCGGGAGGCCGATGGGCGCGCCAGCAGCAGAGATAATCGGTTCCGGCGAAGAGGCTGTGCGTGTGTTGCCATCGTCTCGCTGTTCCTCCTTACCCTGCACATCCTCATAGAAAGGAAGCGGCCAGTAGTCATGTGGCCATTATGGAGGAAAGTTGGGTCATGCGCAACAGTTGGGGATCCATGTGACTGACCAATGATGTGTGGAGATGTTCGGTTGGACCTCACTCCCGGCCGCAGGTCTTCGGCCACCCCTCACCATGCTCCGCCGAACTCCACCTATGGCCTCCTCGCCATCCGTTATACCGGGTAAGAGATATAGCCGGTCAGGTTTTCCGCGCTGGTTCGATACAGCTACTGAAGGGCGAGACAGGATGTCTGCCCGGTAGCTACCACCCGGCAACTGTTCCATCTATCACGAGATGTCACGAGCGAAAGTGAGAGAGGTATGTCGCGGGCATGCCGTGCGTGCAATGGATGAACCTCGCGCCGCACTGATAGTCCAGAAACTCTCGGCGACGGCATTCAGCACGCTGGTAGAGCACTATCAGCAGCCGCTCTACGCCTTTCTGCGCGGATTCGTGGAGAACGGCGAGCAGGCTCGCGACCTGACGCAGGATACCTTCGCGGGAGCCTGGCGGGCCACCCACATGTCCGCCGCGCCATTCGTTGCGGGAACCGCCGAAGAGGAACAGCGCCGCTGGCTCTACCGTACCGCGTACCGGCGGGCGGTCGATCTGCTGCGGCGCAAGCGCCTGATACGGTGGGAAGCGCTCGACCCCCTCACGGAGTTAGAGGCGGAGCACCTGCCACCTTTCGAGGATCAGGTGATCGAAGGGGAAGCGTTGCGCGCCGCCCTCGCGGAGCTGGCCCCGCAAGAGGTCGCCTGCCTGCTGCTGCGTGTGGTACATGGCTTCAGCGCAGCCGAGGTTGGCGACATCATGGGCGCGTCGGCTGAGGTGATTACCAAGCGCCTCTCACGTGCCCGCCAGCGGCTGCGCGCGGCCTATCTCGCGCAAAATCCGCCTTCCAGCCAGGAGCAACGATGATGTTCAACGGCAAGCATCGCCAATCTGTCCCCGGTCCGCTCTGCGCCAGCTTCGCGCCGTTGCTGCCCGTGCTGGACGACGTGACAGATACCCGGCTCGCCCATGATATGCGCGCGCATCTGGCGGAGTGTGCCTGGTGCCGCGCTCAACGCGCAACCTACGACCGTTTCGATGCGGCATTGCGCCTGCATTTCGCGCCAGACGCGGTGCCCATCCTTTCCGATAACGTGATGAGGACGCTGATGTCAGATAGTCGAGATGATGTGCCAATCGTTGCTCTAGAAACAGCATCCACAGAAGAAGATGGCGACGTAGAGATAACCGTCTCGCCCCTGCCCATCCCACCGCAATTGCCGAAAACACCGAAGCGGTCCTGGCGGCTGGTCACGGGTGCGGCGGGCATGGCCGCTGTACTGGTGATCTCGCTGCTGGCCGGGCTGATCTTCGTGTCACACGGTCGCCCACTGGCGCCCTCGACAAACAAGCATGCGACGCATACTCCAGGCATTGTGCCCGGGTCGCAGATCAGTCTCATGGCGATAGGCATGTCGTCGCCCGCGGATGGCTGGGCGATGGGCAGCAAGATGGCGGCAAACGCGAACGGCGGAAGCAGCCAGGACCCGGCTTACGTACTGCACTACACCGGCGGACGCTGGGTTGAGGTGCAGACGGAGATTCACGCCTGGATCTCGGCCATCAAGATGCTCAGTCCAACCGATGGCTGGGCAGTCGGCACCGATGTCTATCACTACGATGGAGTGACCTGGCGCGAGGTGAAATTGCCAGTCATGACCCAGTTCAACGCTATTGATGTCGTCTCACCCAGCGACATCTGGCTCGCTGGCGATGGAAAGTGGACTGGGTCACCCGATGGCAACACGACCATTTTGCACTATGACGGCAGCGCGTGGACGCGGCAGGCTACCCCCCGGCTAGGGGACTTCTTCAGCATCTCCAGCCTCTCGATGGTCTCGGCGCAGGAAGGCTGGGCGGTAGGCTCTGCCCAGGTGAGTGGCGATAAAGGATACTATCCGCCGACCGGAGCGATCTTGCATTATATGAATGGCACATGGCATCTGGCGAAGACCCTACCGGGGATCGATATGCGCACGGTCTCGATGGCATCAGCTACGGATGGCTGGGCCGGTGGTAATCTCGTAACCCTTTCGAAGACTGGACCCATGCCTTCAGGCCAATCCCCATTCGAGACCAATACGCCCAGGCTGTGGCACTATACTGGCGGTCAGTGGATTGAAGCCAGTTCTCTGCTGCCCGACCAGCCACCGGGCAGTCTGGTGACCGGCGACGTTACCAGTATCACTATGGTCTCAGCAACGCAGGGATGGATGTTCGTCGCACGGGAGATGGGAAACTCTCTTGATGAGTCCCGGGTATCTGTGACGCCGAGCTTATTCCGGCTGGAGCAGGGACACTGGGTATCGGTCAGGACGCCTACTGTGCAGCAGCGTCGCATCGCGGCTGTGTGGCAAGTAGTGTTTGTTTCCCCTGATGAATTCTGGGGAGTTGGCTCCAGCACCTGGTGGACGGGTATTCCATCGGGCACAGGCTCCGGTTATCAACCCACCGTCACGCCGCTGATCGTGCATTACAAGAACGGCTCGTGGGACGTCATCGAGAGCTGATCGGGAAGCAGCTTCTCCTCCAGCCCCCTTCCGCTTCGGAGAGGGGGCTATTGCCGTTCAGGCAGGGGTGATGGCATGGCCCGCACTAGAACAATGAGAGCTGCTGCGGCGGCTCTTCGTCCTTCTCGTCCTTCTCGTCTTTCTGCTCGCCCTGCTTGCCTTGTTTTCCTAGCTTGCCCTCAGCTTCCATTCGGCGGGCTTCGGCCAATGCAGCGGGGATAGCACGCTTGAAGTCATCAACCACGGTCTGGCGCAGCGTCTGCTGATGGAGCGCCGCGGCGGGGTGGTACATCGCCACGACGATACGCCCATCCACCTTCTTCGCCTGTCCATGAATCGCGCTGATCTTCGCGCCAGGGAAGAAGCGCGCCATCGAATAGCGGCCCAGCGTCACGATCACTTTCGGGTTGATCGCGGCAATCTGGCGGGTGAGATAATCAGAACAGGCGGCGATCTCGTCGGGCAGAGGGTCGCGGTTCTCGGGCGGACGGTGCTTGACGACATTGGTGATGAAGACGGAGCTACGATCCAGTCCGACGGAGCCGAGCAGCTCATTGAGGAATTGTCCCGCTGGACCAACGAACGGACGTCCCTGGCGGTCTTCATGGTAGCCGGGAGCCTCGCCGATGAACAGCACCTCGGCATGGGCGCTGCCCTCGCCGGGAACACCATTCTTGGTGTTCAGGCACAGATCGCATTTGGTGCATACCCGCACCTCTGCCGCTATCTCTTCAAGCACGTCCTCGACGGCCATGTCGCTTCCTCCCTATCACGTTGTCATCGGCGCACCCGTACCGCGTGCCGCATCTCGCACACTCGCAAGATAGCACACCGACCGAGGCCCTGCATAGCTTGGCAGCCTGCGATGGATGATTGTCTCTCTGGTAGCTTTTCCTGGAGACGTCCTACAGAGTGGAAATATCCGGCTTGCTGGCGCGTACAATAAACGCGGATGCCCAGAAAGACCTCATTCACTAGACAACGTCAGGAGAGCAGCATCGTGATACGCGACCGCGAGCGCTTGTTGGCACAGCTACGCCAGTTGCACGAGGCCATCCAGCGGGTAGTCATCGCCTCCACGGAGCGTACGGCCCCTGGCGCATTGGCATCGGTCGTCGCGGATGACGGTGGCGGCGATATCACCTATGCGCTCGACCGTATCAGCGAGGAGTATCTGACGGACTGGTTCGCGCGCGAGATCGCGCCGGAGCGCCCGCTCGTGTTGGTGGCCGAGGGGCTACCAGACTGTGGCCACGGCCCAGGAATGCTCCCGCTGCCGCATGGCATCAGTCCCGATGAGGCAGAGATACGCATCCTGATGGACCCGATAGACGGCACGCGCGGGCTGATGTTTCAGAAGCGGAGCGCATGGATCCTCACGGGCGTCGCGCCCAATCTTGGCCCACAGACGCGCCTGTGTGATGTTGAGCTGGCGCTGCAGACGGAGATTCCGCTGGTCAAGCAGCATCTCGCGGACACACTCTGGGCAGTCCGTGGGGAGGGCATGGCCGCCGAGCGCTACAACCGCATGACTGGCGAGCGAATCCCCCTCGCGCTTCATCCCGACACCGCAACCAGCATCGCGCATCGCTTCGCCACCGTGGCCCGATTCATCCCTGGGGCGCGAGTCGAGCTTTCCGCGATTGACGAGGAGATCATGCGGGCAGCGCTGGGGCCAGCGCAGCGCGGCAAAGCGCAGTCGTTTGAGGATCAGTACATCAGCAGCGCCGGGCAACTCTACGGGTTGATCGCAGGGCAGGATGCGTTCGTCGCCGACCTGCGCCCGGTGGTCGAGCCACTGCTGGCGCGCGAAGGGCACCCTCTTGGACTCGCCTGCCACCCGTATGACCTGGCCACCATACTGATCGCGGAAGAAGCGGGTGTGCTGCTCACCGATGGTCAGGGCCAGCCGCTCGATGCGCCGCTCGATGCGCAGACCGATGTTGCGTGGGTGGGCTATGCCAACGCGCATATCCGCGCCCAGATCGAACCGGGACTGCTGGCCGCGCTGGCTCGCCGTGGGCTCCTCTAGTCGCCTGCTATCCTCGCATGTTTCGCGTTACGCTTCGTTCGCCTGCTCGCGTGCTGGCCGCCGGCTGCTGGCTCTCTGGGCGCGGGCCTGCACCTTGCGCTGCAGCCGGTCCGCCAGTTTGGCTGGCTCCGAGCGCTCCACGGTGATCGTCTGCGCGCCAAGAAACCGCGCCAGATCCCGCAGCGCACCCGCGATGCCCTCTACCAGCTCGCCATCCACCGGGACGCCAGGCTCCAGGAAGAGCGCCCGCACGATGAGCGTCCCCGTCGCGCGGTCCATCTTCGGATCGAGCCGCCCCACAAGCTGTCCCTGGTGGAGGATGGCCAGCGAGTAATAGCCGTAACGGCGCTTCTCTGGCACGACATACGCCTCAAAGGCGACCTCATAGCCAAAGAGCGCGCGTGCGCGTGCGCGATCCCAGATCAGGCTGTCGAACGGCGAGAGAAAGACCGTGCGCTCCGGGCGCATGCCGCCGCGCAGACGCTCCAGGTCGGCCAGCCGCGAACGGGCAAGATAGGCAGGCTCGCGCAACCCTTCGATCTCGGCGCGCACCACATCTCCGAGCGCGACCTGCTCCTCCAGCAGGTGCTGCGCTCTGGCGCGACCTCCCTTGGTGACGCTACGAGGCCAGACCATGCGGAAATAGTCGAAAAGCCAGGAGGGTAGCACGACGCCCATCGCCTCGACGGTGCGCCTGGTGAATGTCGCAATGCGCTCTTCGTGCGGCGCGATGTGGCCGTTCATGCCCGCGCCAAAGACCTCAAGCTCTACGTGCTCGCGCAGGTCATACACCTTTTGGCCGCCACGACGGCTATGCACCATCAGCTCACCGAGCGTCCAAAGCACCTCGAGCGCCACGCGGGTTTCTTTCAAGCCGTACCAGTCCCAGGGCTGGGCGCGCCGGCCATCGTTGGGACGCTCGAAATCGGCTGAGGCGAGCGGGCCACGCTCGCGGATCGCATTGACCGTCTTCGCGACAATCTCGGGATGCTTTTCGGCCCAGTCGCGATAATCGTCATAGAGGAGGCGATCGGCATCCACCATCAACGCCCGGTACAGCGCATAGTCAGACATGGGCAGAATCGAAGCGGCATGGCACCAGTATTCGAAGATAGCGCGGTCGGGATAGAGCAGCGCGTCGAAGTGCGACTCGTCATACGCGCCGAGACGGCTCCAGAGCACCAGATACTGCGAGCGCCGCACCACGTTGATCGTGTCAATCTGCACGACGCCCAGTCGCTCGATCATCGCCAGTACGTCGGCCCTGGTGGGCTGCGCGGGCGGTGGATAGAGCAACCCCTGCGCCGCAAGCATCATCGCGCGCGCCTCTTCGATGCTCAGACGCACGATCTCCGTCGGCGCGTGCCGCGACACCGATGATTGCCCGTCGCTTCCCTTCCGTTGCGCCATCGTTTCGCTCCATCTCAATGAGGACATCGAACAAATGTCCAGATTAGAACCAGTATATCATGGGTCGCGCACCCGCACATCTCGTCCGCTGCTGCGATGAGTCCAGTAGACGCCAGGGCCATGCATGCGATATAACGGCGATATGACCTCGGGAAAGAGTGGCGCTCGTCGTTTGCGCGCCAGGTCTTTGGCCTCCTCTGACACCAGTGACACGAGTGACAGCGATGACACTGGTGAGACAGACCAGCGCAAGCGGCGAGCTACAAGCGTGTTGGGTCCATTCGCGCCCCATCAGGAGGTATCGCCATGATAACGCCGCTGACCCCGCTGGAGTTTATGCGCCGCAGTCGCCGCCTCTACCCCAATCAGGAAGCCGTCGTTGACGGTGATCTGCGTCTGACCTATGCCCAGTTTTTCGACCGCTGCGACCGCTGGTCCGCGGCGCTGGCAGCGATGGGCGTTGGCAAAGGTGATCGCGTCGCCTACATCGCCCCCAATACGCATGCGCAGCTCGAATCGTTCTATGCCGTGCCACAGCTTGGCTCGGTACTGGTGCCGATCAACTATCGCCTGATTGCCGACGATTTCGCCTATATCATTAACCACTCCGGAGCCAAAATTGTTTGCGTGCACGAGGACTATTTGGAGAGTGTAGAGAGCATCCGCCACCAATTGCCCACCGTCGAGCACTACATCGCGCTAGAAGGCGCCCGCCCCGGCTGGCAGCAGTACGAAGCGCTGCTGGAGGCCGCGCCCGCTGGATTTCCGCGCCCGGAAATCAGCGAAGATGATCTGCTCACCATCAACTACACTAGCGGCACCACCTCGCGGCCCAAGGGTGTGATGATCACCCACCGCAACGCCTGGATGAATAGCGTGGGCACGCTGGTCCACGTTCACATGACGCCTGATGACGCCTATCTCTGGACGCTGCCGATGTTCCATGCCAACGGCTGGACCTTCGTCTGGACGGTGACTGCCGCTGGCGCCAAACACGTCTGCCTGCGCAGAGTGGAACCGGCAGCGATCTTTTCGCAGATTCGCCAGGAGCATGTAACGATGCTCTGCGCCGCGCCAACGGTGCTGATTAGCATTGCCAGCAGCCCACCAGAGGTGCGCAGCAACGCGCCAAAGGGCGTCCAGGTACTGACGGCGGGCGCTCCCCCCGCGGCGGCCACCATCGAGCGCATCGAGGGCGAGCTTGGCTGGACGATTACGCATGTCTATGGCCTGACCGAGACCGCGCCGTTCATCACCATATGCGAGCCGCGCATGGTGCACCAATCCTACACGCCAGAGGAACAGGCCGTCATCAAGTCGCGCCAGGGTGTCGAGCTAATCACGTCAGGCGAGTTGCTGGTCGTGGACGACAACGGCAACGAGGTGCCCCACGACGGGCAGACGCTCGGAGAGATCGTGGCCTGTGGCAATGTCGTGATGGAGGGCTACTACAACGACCTCGAGGCGACGGCAACCGCCTTCCGTGGCGGCTACTTCCACAGTGGTGATGCGGCAGTCGTGCAACCCGACGGCTATGTCGAGATACGCGACCGCATCAAAGATGTCATCATCAGCGGCGGTGAGAATATCTCGTCCATCGAGATCGAGGGCGTCATGTTGCGGCATCCCGCCGTGCAGGAAGTGGCGGTGGTAGGCATGCCGGATGAGCAATGGGGCGAGGCGCCACATGCGTTCGTCGTGCTCAAGCCGGGCGCCAGTGTGACCGATGAAGAGATGCGCCAGTTCGTCTATGATCGCATGGCCCACTTCAAGACACCGCGCGCCGTCCACTTCGTCTCTGAGCTGCCCAAGACGGCGACCGGCAAGATCCAGAAGTTCGTCTTGCGCGGCGGCAAAGCAGCCATCGCACAGCAGTAGGTTGAGCGGAGGCCGTGTCTGTTTCGGAAAAGTCCGATCAGGCACGGCACGTTTGCTTTAACGGCCAATCAGGAAGCTGCGACGTCCGGCAATCGCTGGTGGAGCCATCGCCTGTGTGCTACTCTCTGGTCCGCAGATTACTGTCGGCCACGATGCCAAAATTGTCTGGCGGGCAACCGGAACAGGTGCCTTTCGGGTTGTTGCGCACGATGGATCTGGCGGCACTTATTCAGTGTTTG
>DASUWS010000047.1:0-20216 GCA_036378295.1 Ktedonobacterales bacterium | reverse complement strand
TACAGATGTACGGAATACGGGGAGAAGGCCCCAGAAGTCAAGAGTGCAGTCAGAAAGTCTGGAAAACTCGCACACAGGATCCTTGCGCGTAACGCACATCCCCAGGCACTTCGGACGAACAACAAGCCCTCGAAAAAGCTCCTCGACCCCGACGACCCGGAACCGCAATGATAACACAATGAACACTATACAATGCAAGAACATTTGTGCAACACGCCAGTATACCACATTGCAGGAGGCGATACTGCTCGTCCGAGCAAGAATCTACTCACACCGCCTTCACACTTTACGAAAATTGAAGTCGACGTTGATTTTATTTCAGTAGCATGCTATAAGATTGCAGTGTCTTGGCTCGCTTGAACCATTTCCCTGAACATCATGTGCTCGCCCCGATGCGCGTCGCCAATCGTGGAAAACGAGCAAAGGAGCCTTTTCATGTCGCTCTCGACCGATATACCACCCGACACTGGCGCGGCTCCGACCCATGCGCGTGCCACAGAATCACCCCGACGCCGACGCGCCGGGCCATTGCGTGTGCGCAATTTCCGCCTGCTGATCGCCGGGCAGATGGTCTCGACGGTAGGCGACATGTTCTTCGCCGTGGCGATGCCCTGGTTCATCCTCTCCAATGGCGGCACACCGCGTGATCTGGGCATCGTGCTCGCCGCGTATGGGATACCCCGCGCTGGCTTCGTCTTGCTCGGTGGCTCCCTGAGCGACCGCCTGCACCCCCGCTCGATGATGCTGCTTGCCGATGGCGCGCGCGCCATCCTGGTCGGCGGGCTGGCGGCTGCCGCCCTGCTAGACGTGCGCACGCTCTGGGTGCTCTGTGTCATCGCCGCGCCGCTGGGCGCATTCGAGGGAATCTTTCTCCCGGCGTCAATGGCCATGATGCCTCGCATCCTCGCCGACGATGATCTCCAGGCAGGCAATGCGATCAATATGGCGACTGTCCAGGTCTCGACGCTGATTGGGCCAACTGTTGGCGGTGCTGTTGTCGCGACGGTACGCTCAGGTGTCGCTTTCGTCATCGACGCGATCACATTCGTCGTCTCGGCGCTCTCCCTGGCAGCGATGCGCACCAGCCGCGCCGCCATCCTCCCCTCGGCATCTCTCGATGACGCACCTCCCGCGCTGGAGATCTCCTCGGTGGATGCGGAGGCTCAGGCCGAGCCAGCGGCGGACGAGCCCAAGACGTTCTGGGCGCTTCTGCGCACGTCGCGTCTGCTGCAAACGGGTCTCGCGGTCTCTATCGCGGCGAATCTGGCATTCGGGGGACTGGTCGAGGTCGCGCTGCCACAGTTGGCCCGAGGCCCGCTCCACGCTGGAGCCAGCGGTTTCGGGCTGATGCTCTCTACTTTCGGCGCGGGGGCGCTGGCGGGCAGCCTGATCGGCGCAACACTCGGCAAGCTGCCGCGCCGTGGACTGATGGGACTGCTGCTGGGCATGGTGCAGGGCATCTTTGTGGCGCTCACGCCATTCACAGGTAGCCTGGCAGGGGCAGCTATGACGATGGCGGCGTGGGGCGTGGCCAACTCGATGAGCAATGTGCTGTTCATCACCCTCTTGCAGCAGCGACTCCCCCGCGCATTGATGGGCCGGATTATGGGCGCGTTTATGTTCGCTAACTTCGGCCTGTATCCTGTCTCTGTTGCCGTGGGCGGCCTGGTGGTAGACCGTCTGGGGCCGGAGATTCTTTTCCCGGTCACTGGCGGGATGCTCTTCCTGGCGCTTCTCTACGGCATCTTCCAGCCGGAGCTACGCGACCTCTAGCCCAATTATCGGTAACATCGCGGGTACGTTCGCACACATGTTCTTGACAACTGGAACACCTGTGCTAAAATCTTGGCGGGCAATCGCTTGTGAACTCAGGAGGTTGTGTCACGATCCTACCATTCTTGTTGGGGATTATCCCTTTAGATCATTGTGTATAGCACCTGCGATTAGGGGATAATTGCCATACGTTGATGTTGAGGAGTTTCGAGAGATGGCTTCTGAGTCTGTCCATTTTCGTGTGGGCGATTTCTCGTGTGTGGCGCTGCCGGATCTCATCAATACGATTACGGAAGACGACATCACGAGCATGTTTACGAACGATGCCGAAAGAATGCTCGCCGCGTTTCGCGCCGTACCGGAATCGTACACCTTCTGCCAGAATATTCTCCTTGTGGAGACCGGGGATAAACGGGTCCTGATCGACAGCGGTGTGGGGCAAGCTGACCCGGATGATCCGGGACATTTGCTGGATCGGTTACGGGCGGAAAACATCACACCGGAGTCCATCGATACGGTGGTGATCAGCCACTATCATCTGGATCACATTGGAGGACTGGTGGATAATGCGGGCAATCCGACCTTCCCCAAAGCGCGATTAGTCGTGCCGAGCCAGGAGCACGCCCACTGGATGCGCGAAGATATTCTCGCCGGTATTGATCCGACTCGTGTCGCCCGGCTTCGCCAAACGTTTGCGGCCTATGGGGATCGGTTGACACTGATGGATGATACAGCCGATATTGCGCCGGGAATTCGCTATGTTCCAGCGCTGGGCCATACGCCCGGACACCGCGCCGTGCATATCGAGTCTGGGAACGCGCGGCTGCTCCACATCGTCGATACCATCCACATGCCCATTCAACTCAACGCACTGGATGCAGTGCCGTCCTTTGATGCGCAACCCGATATCGCTATTGCGACTCGGCGTGCGCTGCTGGCACGGGCAGCATCCGAGAATCTGCTATTGATGACCTATCACTTTCCATTTCCCGGTCTGGGATATGTCCGGCGTCGGGGCGATCTGCTGGCCTGGGAGCCTTACGCCGTCCCTGTGTCTTCAGAAACATAGCCATCTCTGCGTGTATTACTAACATGTGGGGCATGCGGCGGATTTCGCTGCTCGGCTGGCATGAAGCATCAATTCATCTCCTCTGGCCCCATAGGCGCTGCTGTAGTATCAGTCGGATATGCTCTCGAAACCGTGAAGGCACCGTTGGTCGCTCAGCAGTCCATCAGGTGATCCAACCAAGGGTGATGCGGATGCACCTGTGTCAAGGAATCTCTGAGCCAGATGCGACGTTCCCGATTTAACATCGGCACGGTGTGCCTGAAGTCTGCTTCATCCTTTGGTCGAAGTCCCTTCGCTTTGTAGAGCAACTGGATCTCAGGGGCGAGATAGGGAATACCTTCAGGGGTAATATCCCCGAGTGTAGCTACTGAACGACGAATGGTGGGCATGCGACGAAACAGCCACTCCTCACCATGCGTGTCATCGATCATGAGCTGGAACGTCCAGGGCTTCGGCGCCTCGGGGCGACACCAAATATCGTGGATCGTCCCGTCGAGTACTTCAGCGAGATGCCAGGGGCGAAACGGCCACGTTTCATCGCGGGGCGGAGGAAGAGCCGCCTGCACGTCCCATGCCTCCAGCAGGGTACGAACTGCATCCTGATCCCGGCGCAGCACGAGAATATCGATATCTTCGTGCTCGCGCGTCTGCCTCTGCAAGTACAGATCAATAGCCCACCCGCCCGCGATCCACCACGGAACATGTAGCGCGGCAAAGAATGTCGCAGCCTTGTCTGGAGTCCAGGGCCGCCACCGACCCAGTGGATGCTCAACATCAGCCATAAAGGCGCCCCCTACCGTATGCTACCTCAACCTTAAAAGTCTCGAAATGGTCTCCAGTACATATATCGAGGCTTTGCCAGCATTTCTTCTGAGAGGCAGGCGGCGCAATCATACTGCCTGCTCTGCGTGTTGTGGTTTCAATGCCGATACGGTCAACGATCGCGAACTGTTAAACTCGTCACATTTATGCCCCGAAGGCGCAAGAACACTCTCGTAACGCTCGTAGTAACGGTTGCGTGACGGGATTACGCTACGCTTGCACCAGATAGATGCCACACCTGCCATTCACTACGCATCGTCGGCTCTGGCATCTGTTGGCTGAAGCGTCCGTGATGTTGTTCGCGCTCATGTTCGTTCTATGCATGCACAGCCAGGTAAGTAGTCCTGTGCGGCATCACACGTCCACCACGCGTTCGATTCTCATGCGCGGCGCCACAGCCATAGAAGAGCACTGTTGGCAGGGTAATCATCCACGATGCGTATCGCTGGGCATCTCTGGAATTCATGGTGACAATCTTTGCTGCCCATGTCACCGCAGCAACGGGAGCATGCTATGCATCTCATGCACGATGTGATCCGCATGCTCGCCATTCGATGATGAGGAGTCTCTAGCTATGTTCATGAGGCGTCATGCTGCACGAGGAGCGTCGGTTTCCTTGCTGGCTGCATTGATGGCAATGGCGCTCACCTCCTTGCTCGCATTCGCCCCAGTTGCCGGGGCACACCCGGCCACGAAAGGCGCTCCCGAGGACAGCGCGAACCGCCACGGCGTCAACCTGGCCAGCCCGGCGGTGGTACGCATCGTATCGGAGGTGGATGGCAAGGTCGTCTGCAAAGGCTGCAATTCTGGAGCCGATATCAGCTTCCCACTTGATGGGAGCGCATATGCCCTGGCATTCACTGGTTCTGGCGCATTCATCAGCAGTGATGGCTATGTTCTGACCGCCGATCACGTCGTTGACTATACCAATAACGACCAGATCATTCTCGACTTTTTCAATCAGGCGGTGAATGAATTCGCGCAGGCCACCGGCACGAGTCAGAATGATGCGCAGGCGATCTTCCTCGAGCTGGTCCAGCAGAATCTGATCAGCATCCCGACTCAGGTGATGTCGCAGAAGGTCTTCCTCTCCACGGCATATACCGGCACCCTTACGAATCCGTCGGGTGTGTCCAGCTATGACATTACGCGCATCGTGGCCAATTCGCCCGTTGACAAGCAGGATGTGGCCATTGTCAAGGTTGAGGCGCACGACATGCCTTACCTGCAACTGGCTCCGGGCAACAGCGTCCACGTGCAGGATACGATCACGGCGGTTGCGTATCCCGCAGACGCCGATACCGGCACATTCACCGCACTGCTCGATCCGACGACCGGTGGCAATGTCAACGTGGCCAACTCCCTGCTCACCGCCTCGGTCAATACCGGCCAGGTGACGGGGCAGAAGAGCTTCCCTGACGGCACGCCAGTATATGAGACGAGCGGTCTGGCCAATCACGGGTCGAGCGGTGGCCCGGTCATCGATACCCAGGGTCGCATCATCGGCGTGGTGGATGCCATCGCCGTGCAGAGCGGCCAGGAAGATACCCGCGTTGTCTATCTCATCCCGAGCGATGTTGCCGCGCAATACGTACGCCAGGCTGGCGCGCCTTCCGGCGGCACGTTCATGCAGCAGTGGTCGAAAGCCGTCACCGAGTATGATGCTACGACTCCGTGCCACTACACCAATGCCAAGCGCGATCTGACCAACCTGAAGAACAGCTATCCCGCTTTTGGCGGCGTGACGCCATACCTCACGGATGCCCAGAACAAGGCGACCGCGTCGGAATGCCCCACAGGGCCGAGCCTGGGCCTGATCGCCGGGATCTGCGGTGGTGCTCTGGTGCTGCTGGTGATTGTGGTGGTGCTCATTATCGCGCTCACGCGCAGGGGCAAATCCGCCAAGCCCGCGGTTGCCGCCGCCAGCTATGGCGCGGTGCCAGGCACGTATGGCCAGCAGTTGCCACCGGGCGCACCCAGTGGGTACGGACAACCACCATCGGCCCCAATCAGTGGAGCGTATGGGCCACAGCCGCAGGGCCAGACGCCGTACACGCCCACACTGCCGGGCACGGCGCCCTACGCAGGCCAGCCGACCGGAACGCCGCAGCCACAGACCTACACCCCGGCGCCCCAGCCTGGCTATCCCCAGACTCCAACGCCGCAACAGCCGGCCCAGCCACAGGCTCCGGCCCAGCCGCAGCCACAGCAACCCGGCGCAGCCCCCGCGGCTCGGGTCTGTGCTAATGGACACGCGGTCGCTGATCCCAACGCGCAGTTCTGCCCCATCTGTGGCGCGCCAGTTCACTAGCCCGTCATAACCAGCCATAGCCTATCTGGCAGGATGTGCGGTGTCCCTCCCCAGAGACTGGGGAGGGACACGTTGTCATAGAAACCGCGAGAATATAGGGGGTGGCTGGCCAGGACCGTTGCTCAAAGCGGGCGGGCCAAGCTTGACGAGCATGGTATACTTCAATGAACACGCAAACGTCAACGTTGACGGGGAGCGCGCGGGCAGTTAGGGCTGTCTGCGCGTTTTGTTTCCGTGTTTTCCGTCTTTTTCCATATGCCCTGGATCTGGCGTGCCGTGTCGGGTGCGCTCACTCCATCAGCAGGACACCAGCACGGTAGCGGCGGAGGAATCTGGATGCGCACCGGTGCACCGCTCAATCGGAGAATCGAAGGCAGCCAAGCTATGCGTGAGCCACAGACTGACGATCAACCGGAGATGGTTGAACCGCCCAGTCTGGATGCGCTGCTTGCCCTCTGCTCCCAATATATGAGTGACGAAGACCTGACGCTCATTCTCGAAGCGTTTCAGGTCGCGGAGGCTGCGCATGCGGGCGTTTACCGCAGATCAGGCGAGCCATTCATCGAGCACACCATCGCGGTGGCCACGATTCTTGCCGAGCTGGCGATGGATGCCCAGGGCATCGCGGCTGCCTTGCTCCACGATACCGTCGAGGATACATCGGTCACGCTGGATGCACTGCGGGAGCGCTTCGGTCCGGTGATCGCGGCGATCGTGGATGGCGTGACCAAGTTCGATGCGGTGGAGGCGCCCAAAGGTGAGCGTGGCGAGGGCGGGACGTCCGCGACTGAGGCTCCGCAAGACGGCGCCATAGATGCCCAGGCGGCGCGCGCGCGCAAGCTGCGCCAGCAGGCCGAGACCGTGCGCAAGCTCTTTCTGGCGATGGTGGCCGATCCGCGCATCGTTCTGCTGAAGCTGGCTGACCGGCTGCACAACATGCGCACCATGGCGGCGCAGACCCCGGCCAAGCGGGAGCAGAAGTCGCGGGAAACGCTTGAGCTCTACGCACCACTCGCCGGGCGCATCGGCGTCCACGTCTTTCAGACAGAGCTCGAAGATCTCGCGTTCTCTTTCTTGATGCCGGAAGAATACGCGCGTACCGTCCGGCGCCTGCGCGAGGAAGTGGCGAAACGAATCCGCTGGGCCGAGCGCATGCGCGAGCGTATGATACACGAGTTACTGGCGAGCGGTATTCCGGCGGCGGTCAACTGGCGCGTCAAACGTCCCTACCGTACGTATCTTGAGATGCAGGAAACCGGCATGGGCATCGCGCAAATCCACGACGTGATTGCCTTCCGCATCCTGGTCAACTCGCCGGAACAGTGTTATGCGGCACTCGGCATTATTCACCAGCTCTGGCATCCTTACCTGGAACGCATTCGTGACTATATCGCCGGCCCCAAGCTCAATGGCTATCGCTCACTGCACACCGCTGTTTTTGCCCTCGATGGACGCCTTGCCCAGATGCACATCCGCACCCACTCGATGCACATCGCCACACAGCACGGCATCGCCACTCGCTGGCTGGAGCGCGCTGAGTCTGGCGAGCGCGGGCCAGTCACCTCCGCGTTGTGGATGGCGCATCTGCCCGAGTGGGTCTCGCAATTGGGGCGTTGGCAGGATGAGCTGCGTCTGAGTGCCGCCGAGTTTGTGGATGCGCTACGCGGCGAGGTCTTCGAGGATCAGATCTTCGTCTTCACGCCAAAAGGTGACGTGCGCGAGCTACCGATGGGCACGACCGTACTTGATCTGGCCTATCAGATTCACAGCGATATCGGCAATCATGCGACTGGCGCAATCATCCAGCGCAATAGCCCGCAAGGGGTACTGCTCTCGCGTGAAGTTGGGGTGGACTATGCCCTGACCACTGGCGATGTCGTCCGCGTGCTGACCAGCCCCGAGGCGACGCCGAAGCCCGCGTGGCTGAGTATCGTCGCAACCCGCACCGCCCGCGAGCGCATCAACCGCTTCCTGCGAGGCCAGCAGCGCGTCACGAGCGGACTGGCTCCCGGCGAGCCGCCACGCCCGCAACCGCTGTGTCATCCTTCGGGGCGGTTGGCGCAGGTGCAGCTTGCCCGCTGCTGCTATCCCTGCCCGGGTGATGCCATTCTCGGCATTGCCGACCGTGGGAGCAGCATCACCATCCACCGCACCTGTTGCCGCACGCTCCGCATGACCATCGAGCGTCGTCTCGCGCGTGGCGCGGCGAATGCCAGGGCGGTGCAAGTGCGCTGGGATCAGCTTCCGGCGATGCGCTACCGTATGGCATTTGCCATCTACGGGCAGGATCACCAGGGGTTGATGCACGAAGTCTCCGCGTGTGTGGCACAATTAGGGCTGAATGTGTATCGCAGTGTGGCCATTGCCCATCAGGATCGCTACAAAGCGGCAATCCTGCTCACCCTGGATATGCTGCCGACGACCAGGCGCGAACAGGTGATACGGCATCTGCGAGGGGTGCAGGGTGTCACACAGGTGGAGCGCGACCAACGTAACGGATGCGAGAACGCTCCGCGCTAGGCATGAGTGACGCCGCGGAACGATACGCGGCATCCATGCCGCAGCTCATGTGGATGGTTCAGCTTCCTGCTGGAAGGCGGCACGAGTTTGCTGGGGCGGATGGATATCCCGAACACATCGTGCCATCCGGTGCTCACATTCAACCGCACATCACGCACATATTTCTGGTGGATATATATGGATACCGATGCTCTGCATGCAACACAATCTGAAACGCTGGCAGGCCCGCCGAGTCTGGCGCTCGACGCGGGCGCGGAGCGTTTGCGGCAGGCTATCGCTGGCTATCTGCCACCCGAAGACGTCAGGCACATTGACGATGCCATTCGTCTTGCCATCCAGGCACGAGCGGAAGGCGCAGGAGCTACCGATGAGCGCGCGACAGGCGTGCTACGCCAGGATTTCGCGTATGTGTTGGCGGTCGCTCAGACTCTGGCCGAGTCGTTGCATATCGACGCGATTACGCTGGCGGCGGTGCTGCTCGATCAGCTTGTAGGGGCGCGGCTGCTCGATCTGGGAGAGGTGCGCGAGCGGCTGGGCGGCATGTTTGGCGACCAGGTGGCAGAAACCATCGCCAGCCTGGAACGCTTCGATGCCCTGCAGCGTCCGGCGGTTGCCCTGCGGCGCAGTGCCCAGAGCAGCGCCGAACCGGATGATAGCACGCGCGAGCGGCGGCGCGGACGCCAGCGGCAACGCCAGCAGGATGCCGACGCGCTGCGCAAGATGTTCGTGGCCATGGCCGAAGATCCACGTGTCGTCGTCATCAAAATCGCCGACCATCTGCGGCTGATGCGCGAGGTGCACGGCGCCGCCGAGTTCTGGCGCGCTCGCGAGGCGGAACAGAAGCGCGACGGAGCGCCCACCACGCCTGAGGCGGAAACGCCCGGTGATGCTCCAGCGTACAGTCTGGAAGAGTGCCGCATGATGGCACAAGAGACCCGCGAAATCTTCGCACCCCTGGCCGGGCGGCTGGGCATGGGGCGTGTCGAGGGCGAGCTGGAAGACCTGGCTTTCGCGGTGCTCGAACCCGAAGAATACGCCTGGCTGCGCGATGCCGTCGCGGAGGAGACGGAGGGGCGCCGCGAGTACGTCGAGCGCGTGATCGCGATACTGCGCGAAGAGATGCGGAAGATTGGCATTTCCGCCGAGATTTCGGGACGCATCAAGCATCTCTACAGCATCTACAAGAAGGTGCAGCGCACCGGCAGCCATGACCTTTCGACCCTCTATGACATCCTGGCCTTTCGCGTCATCGTTGGTACCATCGGCGAGTGCTATCTGGTACTGGGTCATGTGCATGAGCTCTGGCGTCCCAAAGACGGGCGTATCAAAGACTTCATCGCCAGCCCGAAGCCTAATGGCTATCAGTCGCTCCATACCACCGTCTTCTGCCTGGATGACCAGCTTGCCGAGATTCAGATTCGCACGCGCGAGATGCACGAGATGGCCGAGTATGGCGTAGCGATGCACTGGTATTACAAGGACACTGGCGATAGCGCCCGGGCGAGCGCGCGCCCGCTGCAATCCTGGGTGCAACAGGTCAAAGACTGGCAGCAGGAGCTGCACGCTCCCGGCTCGACCGCGACCCAGCGCGCGCTGGATGCCGTGAAGGGCGATATCCTGCGCGAGCAGATTTACGTCTTTACGCCAGCCGGGGATGCGAAAGAGCTTCCCGCTGGCTCGACGCCGCTCGATTTCGCCTTCCGGGTGCATACCGATCTGGGGCTGCATGTCGCTGGAGTGCGCATCACCTCAGATGATGGCAATGGACGACTGAACAAGAAGCTGGTGCCGCTGGATTATGTCCTGAAGAATGGTGACGTGATCGAGATCATCAAGCGCAACGATGCCCATCCAACCCGCGACTGGCTCAAGATCGTGCGCACGAAGGTCGCCCGCGACCGCATTCTGAAGTATCTTAAGGGCCACGAGCGCGACATCGACTTGCAGATGGGACGCGAGCGGCTGGACCGCGAGCTACGCGCGATGGGCCTGCGCAAGGGCTTTGAAGAGCTGAGCGAGGACGACCTGGAATGGCTGACCCAGGAGCTAGCACAGCCAGATGCGGAGTCGTTGCTGGTAGCGCTGGGCGCGGATAAGCTGCGGATGGCGACGGTACTGGCGAAGCTGCGCGAACGGCTGCGGCCAGTGGAAGAGGAGAAGCCGGAACTCCCGCAGACGGTGCCCAGCCGCGAACAAGAGGTGGGCGTGAGCGTGCAGGGGATGGGCGGCATGCTGACACGACTGGCCACCTGTTGCAGCCCGCTGCCGGGCGACGACCTCTACGGCTTCGTTACGCGCGGCCGGGGTGTGGTCATCCATCGCGCCGACTGCCCGAACCTGCGGTCGCTGCTGGCACGCCAGCCGGAGCGCGGCATCGCGGTGAACTGGCCGCGACTCGAAGGCAGCGAGGTCTTCCGCGCGCCGATCATCGTCGAGGGCAGCGACCGCACCGGGCTGCTGCGCGATGTCACGGGCGTCATCTCTGGCGCGAAAATCAACATGTTGCGCGTGGATGTGATGACGCGCCACCGACCCGAGCGCGCAGTGATCAACGCCGTGCTTGAGATTCGCCATCCCGACGAGCTGGAGAACATCCTGCGTGAGATACGCAAAGTGGCAGGCGTGCTCTCGGCTGAGCGGCGCGAGCCAACCCCTGCCACCCAAAAGCCAGCGGATGCCGCTTCAGCGGGCAAGACGCCGAAGCCAGCCACCCGCAGCCGCAAGTGATACCAGGCCACGGGCTGGCGCTGTGATATCGGATGCATGTATCATGCGGATGAATCCAGCGCGCCCGGGTAGCTGAGCGGCGATGCCCAGAATGCCAGTGCGATAGACGAGGGTGGCACCTGTGGCGAGCGAAAACCAAACCAGCGCAATAGTTCTGAGCATGCAGGACCTTCGTGAGGTCACCAGGTACGCCGCTGAGAGCGCGCAGGAAGTCCTGGAGATCTTCGAGCGAGCACACCCGGCTGACTCGCGGCCTCGCGACGCGATCGACGCCGCATGGACGTTCGCGAGAGGCGGTAAGCGCGGGAAGACACTGCGCGACACCGCATGGGCGGCGCTCAGAGCGGCTCGAGACGCAGGCGCGGCCGCTGCGGGCGATGCGGCGCGAGCAGCGATGTACGCGGCATCCGCCGCGTACCTGCATCCGCTGGCCGACGCTTACCAGGTGAAGCATATTCTCGGAGCGGCGGCCCACGCGGCGAGAGGGGCCGAACTCATCGCTGGCGATGATCGGGATGCCGGCACTGAGTACATTGAGCAAGCTTGCCGGCGCGCCACACCAGCCGTCGTAGACGTGCTGAAACGCTACCCTGCGGCGCCGCCTGGTGGCGGGCGCGTCGGGGAGCTGCTTCGCAATCTGGATAAGGCCCTCCGCGGCCGTTTCTGAAGGCCTTGCATCCGGCGGGTATTCATGACAGTCGGCTGGTCGGGGGCTGCCGTCCAAGAGCCGAGTAACTGAGTGCCGACGCCCGGTAGTGTACAAGCACAGCCAGGGCGCCAGGGTGTGGGTGTGGCTGGTGTTGATGATGAAGATCTACCAGTTAGCCCACTCGGTATCCGCCGGATGCATTCCCTCCCCGACACGGGGAGGGGTAGGGAGAGAGGTTTTCTGATTACCCCTTCTTGGCGCTCTTGCGGCCCTTAGATGCTGATGATTTGCCGTTGCTCCGGCTGTTGGCCGCTGCCTCAACACGCTGGGCGGCCACATGGCCGTTCGGGCCGCTCTGCGCTTCCAGCTTTTCCAGCCGCTCGATCAATTCACGGTTGCGCTCGCGCAGCTCATCCAGATCTTTGCGCAACTGGCGCGTCTCATCGGCGGCGGCGCGTCCCTGCTGCAGCGTGCGGATCGCCACCCGCGCCGAGCGCACGGCCCGTTCATCTGGGCTGCGATCCACCACCCGGCGCAGCGCCGGAATCGCCCGCTGATCGCCCCAGGCCGCGAGTGCGGCGATGGCAAAGAGCATCGTCAACTCCCAGGGATCGTCGAGCGCGGCAATCAGCGCATCCACCGCGCGCACCTGAGCCTCGCCCTCGATACGCCGCGTCGTCGCCAGGATCCGCAGCCCGTTGGCGGCGCCCCGGCGCGCGTCCTGCGGCTTCGAGAGGTCCAGCCACGCGGTCATCGTATCGACGCAGCGCGGATCACCGAGCGCTCCCAGCCCAGCGAAGACACCCTCGCGGATCGTCTCGTTCCAACTCCCACGATCGAGCAGCGGCACCAGCGTCTCATAGGCATCGGCAACGTTGGTCTTGCCCAGCGCGGACGCCGCAGCAGCCTCCACGAAGTAGCTGGGTTCTCCTTGAGCCAGCAGCGCCTTCAGGGTATTCGCCGCGCGCTCGGCCAGCGCCGCCTGTTCTGGCGCGTGGAAGACGCCCAGGGCCGCGACGATGGCCCGCCGTGCCTTCGGCTCCGTCACCACATCCAGCGCGCCGACAAGCGCCGTGAGCGCCCGCTCGTTGCGTTGCTGCGACAGCGCATCGGCAATCGCACCCCGCACCGACCAGAACGACTCGTCGACCAGGCGTTTTTCCAGCGCGGCGATGCTCTGTGGATCAGCCAGCCGCCCCAGCGCCTCGGCGGCCTCGATGCGTCCGAGCACATCGGGGTCATGCGCGAGTTGATAGCGCAGCATGTCGGCGGGCCGCTCAAAATCCAGCGTCTTGATGAGCCAGCCGCCCTGATCGAAGCGCACAGAGAATGGCCGCCGTGGCAGCGGGAAGTAGAACGTCTGCTCCGCCGCATCCACCTGCACGCGGAAGGTCGTCAGCGATGCCTTCGCCTTGGGGTCGTCGCCGTGCGTGCCGTCTTTTTCCGGCACCATGAAGGCAATCTCCACTGGCGTGACGAAGATCGGCGTCAGCGCCGTCACTTCCTGCGTCTGGCGCACTGTCAGCCGCGCCAGCTTGTGCTCGTCATCCCAGGAGTAGCGCACGTTGAACTCAGGATGCCCCGCCTTGTAGAGCCATTGCTCGAAAAAGCGTGCCAGGCTGCGCCCGGTAGCTTCCTCGAAGGCGCGCTCCAGGTCGGCGGTGATGACCTCGCGCCACTGATTGCGCCGTGTATAGAGCTTGACGGCACGCCAGAATGGCTCCTCACCGAGGACGAAGCGCAGCATGTTGAGCGTCAGCGCGCCTTTTTCGTAGACGTGGCGATCGAACAGCTCGTTGCCGTTCTTGCGATAAACGTTGTAGACGATGGGACGCCGCCCGCGCGCGTCGGCCTCCAGATACGCCTGGAGATAGTCGCGCATCTCCGTGCGGAACTCGTCCACGCCCAGGTCATGCTCGCGCCAGGTTGCCTCGTAATAGTCCGCCGATGACTCCTTGAGCCATGTATGCGCCCAGTCGCGCACGGCAAGCATATCGCCGTGCCACTGGTGCACCAGCTCATGCGCAACCACTGGCTCAGGAGAGAAGTCCAGGCTGGCGCGCTCATCGGGGAGCAGACGGTAGGTGTGGGTGGTGGCGCTGGCGTTCTCCATCGCGCCCGTGAACTTCTGGGCGATGACCTGCGCGTATTTCTCGTAGGGATAGTCCACGCCAAAGCGCTCGGAGAAGAACTCGATCATCGCGGGCGTCTTATCGAACATGCGATGCCCGTCCGCTTCGCGCCCCTTCGGCACGTAGTAATTGACCGGCAGATCGCGCCAGGCGTCTTTCAGCTCGCTGAATTCGCCCGCCACGAGCGTAATCAGATAGGCGGGATAGGGCTCGTTCATGCGCCATGACCAGGTTTTCTGGCCCTGGTTCGCCTCGGTGACGCTTTCGAGCCGCCCATTGGAGATCACGAAGAAGTGCGCGGGCACGGTGGCGCGCAGCGAGGTGGTGGAGCGGTCGTTGGGGAAGTCGTGGCAGGGGAACCAGAAATGGTGATACTCGGTCTCGCCCTGGGTCCACGCCTGCACGGGAAGCTCAGGATTGCCGGACTCCGGCTTGACGAAGACGAGGCCGGTGCGTGGGTGCGCGCTGTAGCGTACCGCGACGCCGAAAGGCTCGCCAAAATGATACGTCCGGTCGAGAGCGATATGCAGCTTCTCGCCTTCGGTCCAGAAGTGCAGCGGCGCCTTCTGGTCGGCCATCGTCACGGTCTCGATCTCCAGCTCGGCGGCATCGAGCGTGATCTCGCGCACCTCCTCGAAGAGCGCCTCAAAGCTGGTCGTCACGACACCTGAGACTTGCTCGGCGTCGAAGTCGAGCATCACGTCCAGATCCACATGGCGCACGTCCGCCTTGCGGTCGGGGGCGTAGCGCGGCTCGTCACCCGGCAGCGAGAATTCAGGCTTGCCGTTGGCGTTCATCTGGAAATCTTCAAGACCAGCGACGCCGAATAGTCGGCGCGTCATGTTGCCATAGCCACAAGAGTACACTAGCTCACTCCCGCTTTCTGCCGGGCGCCCGCACCATGCCGCCCTCTCTGCCATGCAATGCCGTCCAATGTCATGGCGATGTCATGCAAACTCGTGCGAACGCTGTGTATGACAGTGATCTAACAGTCTACTGTACCGCCTGGGCCGCATCTGGTCAAACGCGATAGGCCCGTTCACGATGGGGCACAGCTTGTGCGAATGCCGGGTGTGACGGCTCAATCTCCGGAGAATAGGATATAGTAGATATAGCACGATGCGACATTCCTGGATGCCCGGAGTATGTTACAATAGCGCGCGACAGCAGTGCAGCCCGAGCAGGCCCGCCCAGCGCCGTGAGCAGGTCGCCACATCTACCAGCCAGGTATCAACCCAAATATCGTTGCTGGTATGCTGAACGTCTGAATGCAACCCGAAACACCCGTTCTCATCAGCATATGTCTTATGTACGAAAGAGGAGTAGCATGGGCCACTACAGTGCCATCACTGGCTGGGGCATGAAAGTTCCGGACAGGGTTCTCACCAATGCCGACCTGGAGCGCATGGTCGATACCTCGGATGAGTGGATCACCTCGCGCACAGGCATCAAAGAGCGGCATGTGGTCTCGCCCGGTGAGAAAACGTCCACCCTCGCGATCGCGGCTGCCCGCCAGGCACTGGAGCGCGCTGGCCTTGAAGGCAAAGATCTCGACCTTATCATCGTGGCGACGGTTTGTCCCGATTATCGTTTCCCCTCGACGGCGAACCTCGTGCAGCATGCGCTTGGCGCGCAGTGCGGCGCGTTCGATATGCAGGCGGCATGTAGCGGCTTTCTCTACGGTGTCTCGGTGGCTCACCAGTTCATCGCCAACGGCAGCGCGAAGCACGCGCTAGTGATAGGCGTCGAGGTGCTCTCGCAGGTCATCGACTATCAGGATCGCTCGACGTGTGTGCTCTTCGGCGACGGCGCGGGAGCGGTGATCCTGAGCGCCAGCGATGAGCCGGGTGGCCTGCTTGGATTCACCATCGGCAGCGATGGCGCGCGGCCTGAGTTACTCTGGATTCCAACGGGCGGCTCAGCGGAGCCTGCGACGGAGGAGTCGATTCGCGAGCGGCGCAACTTCGTGCAGATGCAGGGGTCGGAGGTCTTCAAGTTCGCGACGCGCATCATGGGTACGGCGATGGAAGATGCGCTCGCCAACGCAGGCATGACCGCCGCCGATATGGACCTCTTCATCCCGCATCAGGCCAATCTGCGCATCATCGAAGTCGCCTCGAAGCGGCTGAATCTGCCTCCGGAAAAAGTCTTCGTCAACATCGAGAAGTACGGCAATACCTCTGCCGCCGCGATTCCCATTGCCCTCTGCGAGGCCATCGATCAGGGGCGCGTCTTCCCCGGCGCGCATCTGGGTATGGTGGCGTTCGGCGCCGGGCTCACCTGGGCAGCCGCCGTCGTGAAGTGGACCGCCGTTGTACCCGGTCAAGAAAAGTCACGTGCGAAGGGCACTCGTGAGCCAGCCTCGGCAGGTGTCAAGTAGCGGCAGCAGGCAGGCGCAACCGGCGCACGTTGGCTGCGCCATATAGCCAGGCAACTCTATAGGTGGGGTGGCAATGACGCCACCCTCTTTTTCGTGCCCCTTTGTGCGTTTGGCGCGCCTTGGCCCTGAATTTATCGGGGGTTGAGCCGTACACAGCAGAAGCATCTCAGTGGGATGTTCTCGTTGAGCGAAGCCGTGCGTTTGACCCGCTCATGACCCTCATTTTCTGCCACCATCTGATTGACGCGCCAGGCAAACAGCGTGAATCATTTCATGTGACCGCATTGTGCGCTCCATGCGCGACGTCGCGATTCCGCTGTGACCTGTACGTTCTATGCTCACCGTGCCCACAAGGGTGGCCCATAGATGTGCGCGGAAGGAATCGAGCGCCCTACAGCTCCTCGTGATAGGGTTTGTACACGTTCGACACACGGCCACACCCCGTCCTTCCACAATCGGGTGAGTACAAGTCTGCTAGTCGGAAGGAAGGTGAGGACGATGTCCATGATGTCCGTCCGGCATCTGTCGGTGCGAAGGGCACACCAGATAGGTGGCGCGTCTCTGCTGCTGGCAGGCACGACCATCTTGATGGGGATTATCACCGCTGAGGCGCTCCGTCCACCGGGCTACAGCACGTCGCGCAACGAAATCAGTGACCTGGGCGTCGCAATACAGCCCTCAGCGACACTCTTTAATGTGATTATGGGCATCTCCAGCATCCTGATTCTCGTGGGTGCGTATGGAGTGTATCGCGCGTACCACAGTCGCGCCGTCAGCATCCCTGTGGCTCTCCTAGGTATTGGCGTGTTGGGTGTTGCGCTGTTTCCCGGCTACCCAGACAGTAAGGTGCATGTGTGGGTCGCCCTCCTCGCGTTTGTCGCTGGTGGGCTCGCGGCGATGCTCGCGGTCAGGATAACGGCCGCGCCGTTTCGCTTCATCTCGCTGGTGTTCGGGACGATTGCGCTGGTAAGCCTGGTGCTGGATGAGACGCGTGTCCTGAGGGCGCCGCTGGGCCTCGGCGGGGCTGAGCGATGGATAGTGTATCCGACGGTGCTGTGGCTCATTGCTTTTGGTGGGTACATACTTGGCCACCAGCCTGACAAAGAGTCAACCGCTCAACGGTTCGCGACTGACACCATCGAGACCACGGAGCCGAAGGAGTCGAAGGAGCCACAGCAGCCAGTAGCCGCAGCCGGTAGCAGGCACGACGCCTGAGTTGCATGAGCCGGTCGGTGCCGTGAACTGTCGCCAGTGCGCACCTGGGCATGTGGCGTTCGGCGCCGATTCACTTGGGCCGCCGCCGTCGTGACGTGGACCGCACCTCTGCCAACCCTTGAGCGGGTGCGTGAGAGTCTGCCAGAGCAGTCTACCAAACCAACGGAACTGGAGCACGGTCGCTGAGCTATGGAGCCAGGCAACTCTATAGGTGGGGTGGCAATGACGTCACCCTTTTTGTGCCTCTTTGTGCCTTTTCACGCACTTTCTGCAAACCCTCAGCCCAGGCGTATTTTGGGGAACATACCATATCCAGATGCTCTAGTCCGCCATCCCCATCTCTATGCGATCGATTGCCTGTTTATACTCGCAGTGACGAGTGAATGGAGAGGAGGGCAGGCTAGAGGAATCGTTCGTCGCGTGCTGTTCAGCGACACACCTGGAACACGAATCCGCCTGGCGCGATGGGCAACTCGAACGTCCAGTCACCCCGTTGCGCTCTCCATCGGTTCTGGATACTACATGGAGGAAAGATGCACCACGTGCTACGTTGCCACCACGGAACACCTGGCCCCTAACGCGCGTAGCTGACAGCCATATTGCTAAGGCGCATCTGGCGATGGCGGTGAACACGAACCAATATCATATGCGCCTACTCCTGGCTAGATGATACGGAAGGTTGCGATAGCGTTAAATCGCATTCGAGACTGGCTGCCTCAGTATCGCACGTGCTGATAGCAGAGACAACACCTGGCGTTTCGTCGCCTTCGCCTTCGCGGGTGGGTTGTTCATCAAGACAATCGCGCTCCCCTTCATCAAAGACATTGTGACGAGTGTGCTGCCCTCATATTTTACGGTCACAAGAGAGCGATACACCCTTTGCTACCTAATTCGTTATCTTGGTTGCCAGCTATCCGTCGTACCTTGTAACAGCCAGTGTTACCGTGCGAATGGAAGGAACGAGCGACCATGCAGCCACCAACGCCACCAGTCCCACCAACCTTCATAGAGCGTCAGATAGCCACATACCGCTATGACGTACATCGCTGGGCGCAGCGACTTGGGCTGTCGGAGTGGGCACTGTGGGTCATCCTCGCAGGGGTCGTTGTCGCGGGCTGTGGACTATGGGGGATTGCGGGCCTGAACGCCATGACTGACTCGGCACGCGCACGGGCGTTCAATACCGCCACGACACAGGCCGCTGCCGCTGAAGTGACAGAGACCGCTATACCCACCGCAACGCAAGCCGCACAGTCCAGCGTGCAGGCACAGCCTACTGCCACATCCGCCCCGATACCCACTGCCACGCCGTCAGCCGTCGTGCTGCACGTCTCCGGTAACGGAAGTAAAACCACCGCTAGCTTCGCCGTGCATGGCACCTGGCAGGTTGACTGGGCATGCAATGGTGGCGCACTCCTCATTCAGTTTCATGACGCACACACCAACGACTATGCGCTCAATCTCGATGATATTCAGTACGACTGCCCAGACAACGGTGGCAGGGATACATCCGTCATGCACGGCAGCGGCACCTACTACCTGTCTGTGATGGGTGGAGACGGCTGGGACATTACCGTGACAGACCTGCCCAATTGATGCGGTTGCTCGTAAAAACATGCCCCTAGACGCAAAAGGCGCCAGGGGAGACCGCGGCGATGGTGCCGTGCTTGGTTACGCGACCGGCCACGGCATCTACCGCTTTGTCCGGCTTCTGCTGCACCGTCACGGCTAAAAGTTCTACCCCATTGAGCAGTACTTCGTGGTTGTGTCGGGGTAAGCCGCTATCACCATCGTTAAATTGACGAGTTATCCAAACAGGCGTAGAGTGAGGGCGCTGGACCGAATGCTTGTGAAGAAGGAGCGCCTCCCATGCAACCCTCACATCAACCACCAGAGAGTTCGCCGCCGCAACTGCCGCGGCATCCAGAGCAGGGAAGGCATGGAAGATGGCAGACCGGACTGCGCAGCCAGTGGGAGCGCGCTTGGGACAACCCGCTGAAGTTGCTGGCCGTCATCCCTGTCTTGGTCGCTTGCTTCTGTGGCGGCAGCATCCTCTATACGCTCACACCGTATGGCCAGCAAATGACACGCGAGACGCAGGCGACGCAGACTGCATACGCGGCGGCAGTGGAGCAGCAGACAGCCACCGCGAGAATGCACCTGCTCTCTCCCACTACAACGCCTGCCCCCGTGCCGACGTGTCTCCCCGACGCGGTCAACTGCAACCCGTGGGGCTATAACTTCACCCAGGGTAATCGCATCTACAAACCGCCAGCAGCGTTCTGCGACGTCTTTAGCTGCGTGGCCTCGTTCTGGGACGGCAGCGGCTATGTGGTGGAGTGTCAGGATGGAATATACAGCAAGACGGGCGGGCGCACCGGCTCGTGCGGCGGCCACGGCGGCGAGAATCGCGCGCTGCTTGCGCCGTAGCGAGCACGTGCCCCATCACCATGCCTCGCCATCAGCGCTGCCCGGACTGCCGCCTGCCCGAAGGTATAGGTCGATTCCCTTTCACAGATGCTATAATTTGTAAAGTAACTTACTCTTCTACTATGCGCAAGATACAGGAGTAACACGTATCAATGAGTGGTCCAGGTAATTACAACCAGACGATCATC
>DASUWS010000046.1:0-4622 GCA_036378295.1 Ktedonobacterales bacterium | reverse complement strand
CCGTTGGCCTGCACCGTGAAGATGAAGGCGCCCCCATCGGTATGACTGCCGCCGCGGGCGTTCCAGTAGAGATCCGCACGCGGCCAGAACCGGCTGTCTTCCCGCGCGAGGCTCTCCAGGGCCGCGTCAATCGCCTGCTTTTCAGAGGCGGCGAAGCCGATGGACGTAGATCCTTGCTGCAGCGCGAACACCTGGGGGCGGAGCATCGACGTATCCGTGATGCCGATAAGTTGGTAGGCGTGGTGGCGTACGTCCGACTGGGCAATCAGGAAGAACCATGGCCCATCGGGCGAGCCGTGAATATGCGTCGTCTGCAGCGCGCGGTACACCTCTTGCTTCGCCACCGGCAGGAGGGTGAAGTCGCGTTCGGTCGTCGGGGCCATCGCCTCGATCACGTATTCCAGTGGATAACCGTACAGCCGATGGAGTAGATCGAAGACGAGGATTGCCACCTCGGTATCCGTCAAGAAGAGGGGGGAGATACCCCGCTGGGCGAGATAGCTGCAGATGGAGGCGTAGTTCGCGAAGTCGCCATTGTGGACCAGGGCCTCATGCATGCCAATGAACGGGTGAGCGCCGCCCGGATGCCACACCTTGCCTTTGGTTGGGTAGCGGTGATGGCCGATCCAGACATGAGCGCGGAGGTCGTCCAGCCGGTAGTAGCGAATCACGTCATCGCCGTAGCCGACCATCTTGAGCACAAGCAAATTCTTCCCGTGCGACATGACGAATGCCCGCTTGTCCCCGGCGGAGGCGTAGAACGCGCGATTCAGCCGGAACGTGTTCTGGTAGACGATCTCGTCCTCGACCAGCGCGGTCGTGGCGTGCTCCTGAAGGATGCCGTGCTCTCGCTGGAACTGCTCGCGCACGTTCGGCCGCACGCGCACGAAGTAGCACCAAACGTCCGGTGGTGGAATTTCCAGACCGGGGATCGCGCGAAAGTCGGACACGGTAGGGATCTGGTAGGTTGCGTCGATGATAAAGCTCGGCTCAATGAAGGCGGATTCGACCGCTGGGCGCACCGTGCCATCCAGGTACGCTACGGCGAGCAGGTAATCGTTCGCCAGGATGTCCCGCTGGACGCCGAAGAATGCGGGATCGAGCCCAACGGCCGCGGTACCGCCACCCTTCCCATTGCCCCGATTGCGCATCTGCTGTAGCGCCTGGAGCAGATGTCGGCCGGGGAGCGCTGCGCTCGACGCCATCCCGATGACGCCGCAGCCGCCTTCCGCCTCGGCCGGACGGAGTGGTGCGGCTTCTGCTGCGCCCAGGGCGCGCCGTGAGGCGATGACGGCTTCAATGAGCTGGTCCTGCGCCATGATGGTCCTCGTTTCCCCGATGGCTTCGATAGCTCAACACATCCATCCGACCACGAAGATCCCGCACGCTGCGCAGCCCTAGCCGACGCAGGATGTCGCTTAGCTGCGCCTGGAACGAGGCGTAGAGCCGGCCAATGCGCTCCGCTCCCCAGTCGGGATCGACCAGCTGGGAGAGCTGCGGGTCGGTCGTGGTCAGACCAAACGGGCATCCACGCCCCCGCTCGCAATTGCTGCAGCGCGTACAGCCGAGCGCGACCAACTCTGACGTGCCGAGGATGCACCCGTCGGCGCCGAGCGCGATCGCCTTGGCAATGTCATAGGCCGTGCGGATGCCCCCGCTCGCCATGAGGACCACCTCGTCCCGGATGCCCTCCTGGACGAGAAAACGGTGGACCCTGGGTAGGGCCAGCTCGATTGGCATCGCAATGTTCTTCTTGGCGATCTCCGGCGCTGCGCCCGTGCCGCCGTAACCGCCGTCAATCTGGAGGATGTGCGCCCCGGCGTAGTAGCTTCCCACAGCCACCATGTCGATGTCCGTCGGCGTCGAGACCTTCACCGAGACCAGCGCCTCCGGATTGATCGCCTTGACCCAGTCGATATGTTTCTTGTGGTCCTCGACCGAGTAGACGCTGTGGAAGGGGAACGGCGAGAACAGGCTCACCCAGGGCACACTTTCGCGCATTCGGGCGACGGCAATCGTCGCCTTGTCCCCAAGGAGGTGGCCGCCTAGCCCTGGCTTCGCTCCCTGCGCGTACTTGAACTCCACAATGGGCGCCCATTGGATCGTCTCTTCGCGCACCCCGAACATGCCCGTGGCGACCTGAGTGATCACGTGCTCATGGTAGGGAACCAGCGAGTCGGGATAGCCTCCTTCGCCGGTGGAGGTGAAGGTGTGCCACTGCCCGGCCGCTTTCGCGCGTGCCTGCATGATCTGTTCGCTGATCGAGCCATAGGACATGCCGGCGCCATACCAGGGAACCGGGATAGAGATTTTTCGGTCGTATGGCCGACGGTTCAAAGGAATCTGGGTGTCGATGGTCTCCTGCTCAGCGAGCCACTGCTCACTGGGCAAGAACCTGAAGTCCAGGGCGTCGAATCCGCCCCCGGACTGGCCCACACGATATTCAAGGCCGTTCTCGGGGGGACGGCCCGTCTCGGCCTGCAGCCAGGTTGCCAGGATGAGGTCGGGCGTCCAGCGCGCGTCTCCCAGAGCTGGTGGTCGGTTGAAGGCCAGGCTCGACCACGTCCGGAAGCCTTCGTGAAGGGCCTCCCGGTGCTTCTCGATGATGAGCGCCTCAGCCGCTTTGCCATCTGGCCTGTTGTTCGCCTTCATAGCACACCTTTAGCTCGCTCATGACGCACTGACATGGCTTACTGGCATGGCTTGTTTACTCGTAGCCCACGAGCTCGCCAAAGACATCGCTCTCCAGATCCCGCTGGAACATGCATCGCCCCAGCTCTCCCCGGAGCCGGCGTACTTCCCGCAGTCCCATCGCGCCCAGAACTTCCAGCAATTGGTCGCGCCAGGAAGCGGCGAGGTTCTTCACCCGCTGCACGCCCCAGGCCGTCTCTAATTGATGCGGGAAGGTCAGCGAGGCCGTTTTGCGATCGACACACTCGCCGTTGAACTCGGCCTGCAAGGCCACGGCCAGCGCCACGTCGAGACCAACCGCATCCAGGCCACAGATGATCGCTTTTGGCACATGCTCGGCCAGGATGATGCCGCCGCTGCCGAGCAACGTGACCTCCTCGCGGAGTCCGGCCTCCACGAGGCGCCGATGAGCCTGGAGGATCAGGTCCATCGCAAAGCGACCACCCACATCCCCATGGTAATTGGCGGTCAGGTGCAGCACTCGCACGCCCCGCCGCACCAGATCGAGCACGTCCGCATCCATCGGCACACGAACGCAGATGATGCTCTCTGGGAATCGCTCGACGAGCGCACGGTAGCGCTCACGGTCCCAGCCCTCCAGCACAAGGACGCGTGGTGACCAGGTGAGCTGGTCGAGTTGGTCCGAGACTGCTGGAGTGATCACGGGAGCAATGTGCGGTCCGGCTAGCAAGTTCCGAAGGACCAATGGCAGCGGGATCATGGCCAGGGTCTCGACCTGACGCGCCGCTTCGGCGAGGATGGTGAGGAGGCCGTCTGGCGCCGCAGCGGTAGGTGGCACCTCGAAGACAAAGGGCACCTGGGTCGTCAGAACGGCCGGCGGAGAATCCTTGACCTTGCCCTGCTCATCAAAGCGCAGAAAGGCAGGTTTCGCTCCGATGTCGGTCGTGGTCGAGATGAATTCGCGGCCATGGATACCGTCGCGCGTCGGACGCACAATCTCGGACATGTCGGTCCAAAGGCCATCCCATCCGTCGCCGCCGAAGGGTCCACGGTAGCCCGCGCCGCGCACAGGTACCCGGCCGGTGCGTGCCTCGTAGAGGATGGCGTCGACGTACTCCGGCCTGATAAACGAATCGCCCAGCCGCTGCCGCGCCGGATTTGGGTGGATCTGCACAATGTCTGGATATTGGACTGTACAGCGCAAACAGCCAACACAGAGCTCTTCTCGTGGTGCAAGGCCACCCACTGGACGCGAGAAGACACCATAGACGCAGGGGCGACTCAATATGACAGGGAGGTTGCCTCGGTAGGCGAAGAACTCCCGCAGCACCATGCCGATCAGGCGGTGCTTGCTGACCCTGACGTGGAATTTGGGAGGAACGGGTACGAGGTCAGGTGTCGTACGCGTCTCGATGTGGTACCGTCGGTAGACGGTCACGGGTGGCTCGGATGCCAGCTGATCCATGATGCGACCGAGAGCAACGCCAGCCGAAAATGGGGCTGGGTGAGATACCGTTGACTTCCACGCTCACGAGTAACATCATCTCCAAGGGCATTATACCTCATTGACCTGCGCCAATCCGTCCATGTCAGGGAATGAGCGTGTGCGTCTGTTCATACTGCTGGACGGTGTCGTGCGCCTGCTCGATCAGATTGGATTCGCCGCGTTGGCGAAGGGCATCTTCGAGTTGTTCTGCATGTTCGGCGGGGACCACACGCCACCCGAGACGATAGACGAGATCGCCACCCAGCCAGCCAGAAATCCCCAGCACACCGAGCGCCGCGGTTGAGAAAGCGACGGCGAGCAACCGGGGTCGCCCGCTCAGGGGCGCCCGCGCATTGCCGCGCAGCAGCAGACTGGAGAGCGTCAGCCCAAGCATGAGAGCGTTGAGGTAGCCATGCAGTGCGCCAACGTGCCGCGCCGGATGTTCGCGCGGAACGGCCTGGTAGTCCCACAGGCCCAGGAGCGC